>JBAUYI010000040.1:0-2838 GCA_049584715.1 Xanthobacteraceae bacterium | reverse complement strand
GGTCAAACGGGGTCGGCAAGGCTTGCTTAGGAGAACAAGGCTTGGCTTGGGAGAACAAGGCTTGGCTCGGGAGAAAACGCCGATGACAATGCTGTCGCGCCGCGGCTTGCTCGCCGCCACGCTCCCGGTTTTTGCGGCCGGCATGGCGCGGGCGGAAGACGCCGAGGATTATCCGAGCCGGCAGGTGATGTTCATCGTGCCATTCGCGCCCGCCGGCGGCACCGACATCCTGGCGCGCCTGCTCGCCCAAAAGCTCGAACAGCGGCTCAACAAATCGTTCGTGGTCGAGAACCGTCCGGGCGCCGGCACGGTGATTGCGACCAACTTCGTCGCCAATTCACTGCCCGACGGCTACACCATCGCGATGACGGTGTCCTCGCTCGCCATCGACGTGACGCTGTACAAGAAGCTGCCCTACGATCCGGTCAAGGATTTGGCGATGGTGGCGCTGATCGCTTCGGTGCCCTTCGTGCTGGTGGTCAGCCCTTCCCTGCCGGTCACCAGCGTCGACGATCTCATCAAGCTCGCCAAGCAAAGGCCGTTGAGCTACGGCTCCGGCGGCATCGGCGCGTTCCATCATCTGGCCGCCGCGCTGTTTTGCAGCATGGCTGGCATCAAGATGACGCACGTGCCGTATCGCGGCACCGCGCCTGCGCTCAACGATCTGATGGGCGGCTACATCCAGCTCATGTTCAGCGATCTCGGCCCGGCGCTGCCGCTGATCAACGCCGGCAAGGTGCGCGCACTCGCGGTGACCACGAAGGACCGCTTCGCCACGCTGCCCGACGTTCCGCCGCTCGCCGATGCCGGCGTGCCGGGCTACAACGCCGCCGCGTGGCAGGCGGTCATTGCCCCGGGAAAAACGCCCAGGGACATTCTCATCAAGCTCAACAGCGAGCTCAACACGATTGTCGGGCTCGACGAGGTGCGCGCGCGCATGAAGGATCTCGGCATGCTGCCGATCGGCAAAGGGTCGCCGGACGAATTGCAGCGCTTTCTCGAGTCGGAGATTTTGCGCTGGGGCAAGGTCGTCGAGGCCGCCGGCATTGCCGGGTCCGAGTGACGTCATGGTCGCGCCGTCCGCACCACCTGACATTGATCGCCAGCTTCCCGTCGGCGGCGAGGTTTTTTTAGATCATGTCGCCCATTTCGTTCATGACGCCGAAGCGGCGCGCCTCGCCTTTGTGCGCTGCGGCTTTGCGCCGACGCCGGTCTCGATCCAAGTCAGCCCCAATCCCGCAGGCGGGGTGAGCCCGACCGGAACCGGCAACGTCACCGCCATGTTTTCGCGCGGCTATATCGAGGTGCTGTTCAAAACCTCCGATACGCCGCTGGCCCGTGAATTCGATGCGGCGCTCGCGCGCCACGCCGGACTGCATCTCGCCGCCTTCGCGGTCGCCGACGCCGAAGCGGCGCACCGGCGTCTCGCGGCAAATAGCTTTGCGGTAAGACCGCTGGTGCACATGTCGCGCCCGGTCGAAACCGAAACCGGCCCCGACACTGCGGCCTTCACCATTGCCCGCCCCGAACTCGGGGTGATGCCGGAAGGCCGCATCCAGATGTTGACCCATCACACCGAGCACACGGTGTGGCAGAAGCGCTGGCTCACGCATCCCAACAGCGCCATCGGCCTGATCGACGTCGTCATCGCCGTTGCCGACGTCGAAGAGGCCACGCAGCGATTCGCGCGTTTCACCGGCGGCGCGGTGACACGGACGCCCGGCGGCGCACTGCTGCGCCTCGATCGCGGCGGCGTGTATCTCGTCAGCCATGACAGGGCGACGGAAAAGCTGCCGGAAGTGCCGTTCACGACGCTGCCATTCATGATCGGCTACGCGTTGCGTGTCCAATCGCTCGGCGCAGCCGAGGCGGCGATCAATCACGCCGAGCTCGAATGGCGCACCATTGAGGACGGCATCGTCGCAACTTTTCCCGCCGCGCTCGGCGAAGGCGCGTGGTTCTTTGTCGAGCGCGCTGACGCGCTGCCGTGGCGGCGCTGATTATTCCGCCGGCACCTTCTCGGCTTCGGCGGGGACGACTTCTTTCACCGCGCCGCGCCAGCCGTTGTGCGTCAGGTCGAAGATGATGCCGTCCGGATTCTTGTATTTGACCTCGTAGAAGGCGTGCGGATTGTCGTCGGGCTTGCCGGCGAAATGGGTGGCGCCAGCGTCGGTCGCCTTCTTGGCGGCCTCGTCGAGATTGTCGACCCACATGCCGAAATGCACCAGGCCGTGGTAGCCCTTGTGGAAACCCGGAACGTCGCCGTCGTATTTCAAGAGCGCCACGTTGATCGTTCCGTCGGACACGTAACAGCCGATGCCGGCCTTGCCGACGCGCTTCATGCCGAAGGCTTCCTCGAAGAATTGTGCGGCCTTGTCGGGATCTGGAACCGACAGCGCGATGTGACGAAGCCGTGCAGCCATGGGAGTCTCCCTTTGTCGAATTGGGCCGGATTGGTCGACGTATTGGCGCCAGCATCCTACCGCCGCCCATAAGCGTCAAGCGGCGGATTTTCGTTGGCGCATGATCTTGTCCGAAAACCGGTATCCATCCTCGGATCAAGTCCGAGGACAGGCATTTTCGGGATCATGCGCTTTGCTACTGCGGCTGAATTCCGGCGCTGACAATCACGTCATGCCACTTCTTGAGATCGGCCGAGATGCGGTCGGCAAATTGCTGCGGCGTACTCGGCTGCGCCTCAACGCCAAGTTTTGCCAATGCGGCCACCGCGGCGCTATCGTGCAGGATCGCATTCACCTCGGCATTGAGCCGCGTCACGATCGAGGCCGGCGTCCCGGCCGGCGCATAGAGCGCCTGCCAGAGCACGCTCTCATAACC
>JBAUYI010000039.1:0-2925 GCA_049584715.1 Xanthobacteraceae bacterium | reverse complement strand
ACCCTGGTCGAGGCCCAGCCCATCTATACGGCGCCGCCGCTGAGCAACGGTGTGCTCGGCGGCCTCCGGCAACTGTCGCAGCAGCAGTTCGGCTACGACAAGATCGCCGCCGCCGGCATCAAGGTCGCGATCGCCACCGCAACCGCCATCGATACGCAGGCGCGCAGCGTCACGCTATCGACCGGCGACACACTGCCCTACGACCGCCTCGTGCTCGCGCCCGGCATCGAGCTGAAGTTCGATGCGATTAAAGGCTACAGCGAAGTTGCCGCTCAGCAGGCACCACACGCCTGGACCTCAGACGCGGCGCAGTACGAATTGCTGCGCCAACAAATTGTCGCCATGGCCGATGACGGTGTCGTCGCTATCGTGGCGCCGGCCAATCCGTCGCGCTGTCCGCCCGGTCCCTACGAACGCGCCAGCATGATCGCGCACTATCTGAAAACCAATAAGCCGAAAGCCAAGATCGTCATCCTCGACGCCAAAGACACGTTCACCATGCAGCCATTGTTTCTCGATGCGTGGCAGAAGTTTTATCCCGACATGATCGCTTGGAAGTCGCTGTCGAACGGCGGCAATGTCGCCTCCATCGACGTGGCGAAGAAATCCATCGAGACCGATTTCGATACTTACGAATACGCCGTCGCCAACGTGATCCCGCCGCAGAAGGCGGGAAAGATTGCGGCGCTGGCCGGTGTCGTCGACCGCACCGGCTGGTGCCCGGTCGATGCGGTGACATTCGAATCGCTGAAAGAAAAGAACATCCATGTCATCGGCGACTCGGCCTTTGCCGGCACCATGCCGAAGTCCGCGTTCTCCGGCCTGCTCGAAGGCAGGCTGTGCGCCGCCGCGATCGTGCGCCTCTTGGCCGGCGCCACGCCGCAGCCCGCGCCGATGTCGAGCAATTGCTACAGCGTCGTCGCGCCCGGCTACGCCATTTCGATCACCGGCGAATTCCGCCCGGTCAACGGCGAGTTCACCGAAGTCGACAACTCGATCCACTCCAGCCCGCTCGATGCACCGCCGACGCTGCGCGCCGAGGATGCCAAGAATGCCGATGCTTGGTTCCAGACCGCGACCACAGAGATTTTCGGTTGAGGAAGATTGCCGGTGGTTCCTTGCCATAACTCATACGTCCGACCCCCCTCACCCCATCCCTCTCCCCCCTGGGGAGAGGGAGCAGGGTGCCGCCGTCCGCGTTTCAGCCGCATGCAACGCGTATTCGACTCGCTGCAGATGTTCACCTCGCTACGCGCATTCCGCTCGCGCCTCCCTCTCCCCAGAGGGGAGAGGGAGGGGGTGAGGGGGCTCGGACGTTTCGGATTACGCACTGCCGCCCTCGCCGCGACGCTCGCAATTCTCGCGTCAAACGCCCATGCCGAGCTCGTTCCCTACAAGATCGTCGGCGACGCCATTCCAGCCTCGCTGACCGGCAGCCAAGGCGACGCCGCGCGCGGCCGGACAATCGTCGCCAATCACAATCTCGGGCTTTGCCTCTTGTGCCATTCCGGGCCGTTCCCGGAAGACAAATTCCAGGGCACCATGGCGCCCGATCTCGCCGGCGCCGGCGCGCGGTGGAACGAAGGGCAATTGCGGCTGCGCATCGTCGATGCCAGCACGTTCAATCCGCAAACCGTCATGCCGCCGTTTTATCGCGTCGATCATTTGACCCGGGTGGCGCCGGCGTTTCGCGACAAGCCGGTGCTCACTGCGGTGGAAATCGAGGATGTCGTTGCCTATCTGATGACTTTGAAGTGAAGCCGCAAATGGATCGAGACCGCTCGCGACGCGAAGTCCTGCAAGCCGCCGGTGCGCTGGCCGGCTACGGCGCGCTGTTGCGGCTTTCGATCCGGCCTGCCGCCGCGACGCCCGAGATGATGAAGGACGCGGTGCGCGCCGTCATCGGCGAGGCGCCGGTGAAAAAGGGCAAGGTCAAGCTCGACCTGCCGCCGCTGGTCGAGAACGGCAATTCGGTGCCTTGCACCGTTTCGGTGGAGAGCCCGATGACGGCGGCCGACTACGTCAAGGCGATCCACATTTTCAATGAAAAGAACCCGCAGCCGAACGTGATCAGCGTCAAACTCGGCCCGCGCGCCGGCCACGCCGCTTTTTCCACGCGCATCCGGCTTGCCGATTCGCAGACCGTGACGGCGATCGCGGAACTCTCCGACGGCTCGTTCTGGTCCGACGATATCGACGTCATCGTCACGCTCGCCGCCTGCGTCGAGGAGCCGAAACCCTGATGGCCCGCGCCCTCATCCATGTTCCGGCCACCGCCAAAAAAGGCGAGATCATCGAGATCAAGACGCTGATCTCGCACGTGATGGAGACCGGCTATCGCATCGGCGTCACCGGCGTGCCGATCCCGCGCGACATCATCGACGATTTCGTCTGCACCTATAACGGCGAAGAAGTCTTTCACGCCAAGCTTTATCCCGCCATCGCCGCCAACCCCTACATCACGTTCTTCACCGTCGCGACCGAGAGCGGCACCTTGGCGTTCTCCTGGACCGACCAGCACGGCGCGACGCAAGTGCAAACCGCCGCGATCACCGTGGAATGAAACGCGCGCTGTTACGTGTCGCGGGCTTGCGCATGCGAGCCCCCTCTCCCCAGCGGGGAGAGGGTTGGGGTGAGGGGGTTCCGACCGAGAGGCCCGAGCCCCCGCGATCAGAGTGGAATTCCAGCGGCTGTCGCAGGTCTTTCAGCTCGCGCAAGCGAACTCCCTCTCCCCAGAGGGGAGGGGGTTGGGGTGAGGGGGTTCCGACCGAGAGGCCCAAGCCCCCGCGATCAAAGTGGAATTCCAGCGGCTGTCGCAGGCCTTTCAGCTCGCGCAAGCGAACTCCCTCTCCCCAGCGGGGAGAGGGTTGGGGTGAGGGGGTTCCGACCGAGAGGCCCGAGCCACTGCGATCAGAGTGGAATTCC
>JBAUYI010000038.1:0-12126 GCA_049584715.1 Xanthobacteraceae bacterium | reverse complement strand
GCTTTGTTCTTGCGCATGAACGCGATGGTCTCGAACCACCCTTTGAGGAAACCGCGGATAGCGTCTGGCCGGCTCGCGATCAGCTTGTCGGTGGCGTAGATGACGTGGACGATGAAATCCGTCAAATCGTTGAAGCGCACCAGGATGCGTCCTTCGCCGATCTTCTCAAGAGCGAATGCATTGCTCATGTCCATGACAATGCCGTCGATGTCGCCGCGCTTGAGCGCCGCGAGCTGCGGCGCCATGGCGCCCATCGGCTGGATGTCGATGCCGTGCGGGCCCCAGCCCTGGCGGCGCGAGGTCTCGCTGACCAGCCAGTAGGTCAGCCCGCCCGCGGTCGAGACGCTGATCTTCTTGTCCTTGAGCTCGGCCACGCTTTTGGCGCCGTCCGACCGCACCACGATGGCGAGGAGGAGCGGCGGCCCCGCCATGGCGGCGACACCCTTGATCGGCGAGCCCTTGACGATGAAGGCCAAGGCCGGCCCGGAGCCGAGCGCGATGTCGATGGAGTCCGAGGCCATCGCCTGCTGCAGCTTGGCGTCGCCGGCGAAGGCTGAGCTTTCGACGTCGAGGCCGTTGTCCTTGAAGAAGCCCCTGCGGATGCCGATGTCGAGCGGCGTGAACGAGAACGCTTCGGGCACCGCCTTGCCGACGCGCAAAGTCTCGGCGGCCAGCGCTGGCGCGGCGATGAGCGCGCCCGCGAGTGCGGTGGCAAGCAGCGTGACTATGCGGTTCGCCATTTTTACATCAGCTCTTCGGCAGAAACGCCTCGGTGTAGAGCTTGCTCATATCCGGCTCGTCGGGAAGCGTCTTCATCTCGACGAAGGAGCGGCTCAGCACCTTGAGCGCCGCCGGATCGAAATGGCCGTCATTGGTGAACATCGGCATCAGCTCGTCGTAGATGCCGCTTGTCGTTTGCTCGTCGGTGCCCATCACCGTCATGGCGATGGCGACCGATTTCGCCTTGTTCGCCCGCATGAAGGCGATCGTTTCGAACCAGCCGCCAAGGAACGCAGTCAGCGTCGCAGGCTTTTGCGCGATCGCCGTGTCGGTGGCGAAAATGACGTGCATGATGAAGTGCTGCACCACGTCGCCGAACCGCATCAGGATGCGGCCGTCGCCGCGGGCGACGAAATTGAGCGCCGAGCCGATATCGACCACGCAGGCATCGACCGCGCCGGATTTCAGCGCCGCGATGCGCGCGGAGTTCTCGCCGATCGGCACCTGGGTAAAACCGTCAAAACCCCAGCCATGCTGGCGCGACACCTCGTTCATCAGCCAATTGGTCGCCGAGCCGACGGTGGAGATCGCGACCTTGCGGCCTTTGAGATCGTCGACGGTCTTCACCGCGCCGTCGGCACGCACCACCATGGCAAAAATCAGCGGCGGTCCCGCCATGGCGGCGATGCCCTTGACCGGCGAGCCTTTGGCGACGAAGGCAAGGCCGGGCCCGGAGCCGAGCCCGATATCGACCGCGTTCGCCGCCATGGCCTGCTGCAATTTGGCATCGCCGCCGAAGCCGGCGATGTCGAGATCAAGATTATGCTTGGCGAAGATGCCGACTTCTTTGCCGATATTGGCCGGCATGAATGAAAACGATTCGCGCCCGGCATTGCCGACGCGGATGAGTTCGGCGGCGTGAGCGCTCGCGACCAACAAAAAGCTCACAGCCATCACGCCGACAAAAGTCTTCACAAGGGAAATGTAATGCCGTCGGACTTGCGCATGCGATCTCCCTCTCCCCAGCGGGGAGAGGGTTGGGGTGAGGGGGCTCTGACCGTGAGGCCGTACCCCCTCACCCCGGCCCTCTCCCCCTTGGGGAGAGGGGGAAGCTACGGCCGGCATCGCCTTCCTCCCCTTAAGTCTTTGCCGCCGATCTTAGCGCATTTCGCCGCTGCTCGGTCTGCACCTCATCAAGCGTCAAATCGTCCCTGAGCACGACGCCATAGGTCTCCTCGGCGAAGCGGCGCGAAACGAATTCCTCGATCACGTCGGAGCGCACCGCCGCTACGTCGCGCTCCAGCGGATTGCCCCAGCCGCCGCCGCCGCCGGTGCGCACGATCACCTCGGAATCGACCGGCACCGGATAATGGATCGCATCCATGGAGCGGAAATCGTTCTCGCCCGGCTTGCGCAGCAGAAAATCGGCGGTCGCGCCGGCCGTGCCGCCCCACAGCCCCCATGGCGGACATTCCGCGCGCTTGGGATGATCGAAATTCCAGCGGCCCTCGACCAGGTTGCGCACGCTGGTGTCGATGCCGAGCCCGCCGCGGTGCTTGCCGGCACCGCCGGAATCCGTGCGCAGCGCGCGCCCCTCCACCAGCACCGGGCATTTCAACTCGATGCCCTCGATCGAGGCGTTGCGCACGTCGCCCTGGCAGACCGAGACCGTGCCCGACACGCCATCCTCGGTCGGCCGCCCGCCCCAGCCGCCGCCCTCGATGCTCTGCACGACGAAGCGGCGTTGCGTCTTCGGCTGCTCGCCGAAGAACACGATGGAGCCGCCGAGCAGGCCGTGATGGCCGGCCGGCACCCGGTCCGGCATGGCCTTGGCGAGCGCCCTGATGATGGTGTCAACCACCGTCGGCACGATGATGCTCCAACCCGCCATCGGCGCCGGATATTTGGCCATCATGATGTTGCCTTCGGGGATGATGACCCTGAGCGCGCGGAACGAGCCTTCGTTGACCGGCTCAAGCGGGCCGGTCAACGCTTTGTAGGCGACGCGGGCGCCCGCATAGGTGCGCGAATTGATCGCCGCCTTGCGCTCGCCCGAGGTAGCGGAAAGGTCGATGGTCATGCTGCCGTGATCGACCGTGACCTTGGCGTGGATCGGCACCCGCTCGCCGCGCTTGACGCCGTCATCGTCGATGAAGGAGCCGGCCTCGTAGACGCCGTCGGCGAGCTTTTCCACCACGTTGCGGCACTTGCGCTCGGTCTCGTCGAAAATCTGCGCGATGGCGTCGAGAATGGTGGCCTTGCCGTATTTGTCGAACAGCTCGGTCATGCGGCGCACCGCCAAGTGACAGGCCGCCATCTGCGATTTCATGTCGCCGAGCGAGGATTCCGGGAATCGGATGTTGTCCTTGAGTACGCGGTAAAGCGTCTCGTTGAGCTTGCCACGCTCGTAGATCTTCAATTGATCGAGTTGCAGCCCTTCCTGCCATGGATCGGCGACAGTCGGGCCGGCGCCAAAACCGGTCGACATGCCGCCGATGTCGATCCAATGGGCGCGCACCATGGCGAACATCAACAGCTCGCCTTTGTAGAAATACGGCGTGTAGATGACGATGTTGTTGAGGTGCTGGCCGGCGACCGCCTGGTGATTGGTGATGACGACGTCGCCCGGCGCAAAGCCCTTGGCGCCGAAGCGCGCCATGGCGTCGGTGATGATGACGCCGAGGTCCGCGACGAAATGCGATACGCCGCCGACGTTCTGCGAGATCAGCTCGCCTTTGGTGTTGACCAGCGAGGTGCAGAAGTCGCGCACCTCGTAGATCATCATATTGTAGGAGGTGCGCTGCAGGTCGGCCGCCATCTCGTTGGCGATGGCCGGCAGCGCGTTGCGGATGACTTCGAGGGTGACCGCGTCGAGGGCTTTGCGGCGCCGCGGCTTTTTCTTCGGGCGCGTCGCAAGCTTACGGGATTTGGCCATCACACGCCTCCGACGTCGATGATCAGTTCGCCGGAGCGCGCCACCCGGCAGGTATCGCCCTTGAACAGCACCGTGGTGGTGCCGTGCTCCTCGATCAGCGCTGGGCCGGCGATGCGCGCGCCGGCGCCGAGATCGGGGCGCTGGTAGATCGGGCAGGACACCGGCTTCTTCGGATCGCCGAGATAGACGTCGCGGCGTTTCGGTTTGGCGGCGGTACGGGCTCCGAGTTTTGGAAATTTCAGCTTCGCGCGCTTGCCGATGGCCGCAAGGCGGATATTGACCATTTCGACCGGCTCGTCGGGCGAGTGGTGCGAATAGCGGTGCTCGTAAAGCGCATCGAATGCGGCGCGGATTTTCTGCCGGTCGCCGCGCTTGATGAGGTCGCGCGACACCGGCACCGAGAGGGTGAATTCCTGGCCGACATAGCGCAGGTCGAGCTCGGTCTGGAATTCGGCCTTGGCGGCGTGGCGCAGGCTCTTCTTCGCCTCGCCGGCCATCTCGTCGTGCACCGTGGCAAGCGCAGCGAAATCGAGGCTGGCGAGATCGCAATAGAAGGTGCGGGTGAAATCGTGGCGCTCGTCGGCGAGCAGCATGCCGAGCGCGGAAAAGTGTGAGGGAAACAGAGGCACGATCACTTTCGGGATGTGCAGTTCGCGGGCAATGGCGCGCACATGCAGCGGGCCGGCGCCGCCGGAAGCCACCAGCGCAAAGTCGCGCGGATCGTAGCCTTTCTCCACCGAAACCTCGCGCACCGCGAGCGACATTTTGGAGATGGCGATCTCGACGATGGCCTGTGCCGCTTCGATCGTGCCCATCTTGAGAGGCTTGGCGACTTTCTGTTCGATGCCGGCGCGCGCGCCGTCGGCGTCGAGGACCATCTGGCCGCCGAGGAAATTGTGCGGGTCGAGCCGGCCGAGCACCACATTGGCGTCGGTGATGGTCGGCTCGGTGCCGCCGCCGCGATAGCAGATCGGGCCGGGATCGGCGCCGGCGCTTTGCGGGCCGACTTTCAGCGCACCGACGTCGTCGGTCCAGGCAATGCTGCCGCCGCCGGCGCCGACCTCGACCACGTCGATCATCGGCAGCATCACCGGATCGCCGCTGGCATAGCCGCCGACATAATAGCCGGGCGCCAAGGTCGGCTCGCCGTCGCGCACCAGGCTCGTCTTCGCCGTGGTGCCGCCCATGTCGAACGAAATCACGTTGGCGAAGCCGAGCGCTCCGCCGACGCGCGCCGAAGCGATGATGCCGCCGACGGGACCCGACTCCATCATCGCCACCGGACGTTCCGTGGCAACTTCCGGCGTCATCACACCGCCATTCGAGCGCATGATCGAGAGACTGCCGCGGAAGCCGACTCCGCCGAGGCTTTGGCTTAAGTCTTTCACATAACCGCCGACTTTCGGCCCAATGTAAGCGTTGACCACCGTCGTCGACATGCGCTCGAACTCGCGATATTCGCGCATGATGTCGTGCGACAGCGACAGATACGCGCCGGGCAGTGCTTCGCGCACCATGGCGCCGGCGATGCGCTCGTGCTCGGGATTGGCGTAGGCGTGCAAGAGGCACACCGCGACCGCTTCGACGCCCTCGGCGGCAAGCGCGCGGCAGGCCTCGGTGACGCTCGCCTTGTTGAGCGGATGGTGCACGTCGCCGGAGCCCATGACGCGCTCGTCGATCTCGCGGGTCAGGTGCCGCGGCACCAGCGGCCGGTGGCGATGAAAGAACAGATTATACGCTTCCGGGCGGTTGCCGCGGCCGATGATATAGACGTCGCGGGTGCCGCGGGTTACGATCAATCCGGTCTTGGCGCCTTTGCGCTCGATCAGCGTGTTGATGGCGATGGTTGAGCCGTGGATCAGTTCGTCGATCGTGGCAGCCGCCAGGCCGCTCTGGCGGATGCAGTCGAGAATGCCCTGGGTCAGCTCGTGTGGCGTCGTCAGGCTTTTCGCCTCGACGAATTTTTGCGCCTTGTCGTCGAAGCCGACGAGGTCGGTAAAGGTGCCGCCGATGTCGATGGCAACAGTGATCATCGCCGCGTCCCGAGGTGGTGCGGCTTAAACACGCCTGCACAAGTTGAGAGGAGTCCCGTCACGGCGCGGCACACTATAAGTTTTCCCGCAGAACACAACATTGCGTAGGCAAGCGCCGAGGTGAAGGCAGATCGAAGACATTCCCGCTATATCGGCTGTAATTTTCTCGGCGCGCGCCGCTTGCTGCTCCCTCCCCCTTGTGGGGAGGGTGGGGTGGGGGTCGGGAGGTGGTGCACGTAAGTTGAGACGAGTATGGCGCGAGGCGTTCAGGCTTTTGCTTTACCTCGCGACCCCCACCCCTGCCCCTCCCACAAGGGGGAGGGGAAAGAGCTAATGCTTCCGCCGCATCTCGTGCGATGAATTGACGGTGGCGTGCAGGTTGCGGGCGAATTCGACGGCGCCGAACACCGCCATGTCGGGGGCGGTCTTGACGTATTCCTTGACGCCGAGGATCGCGGGCCGCGGCGCTTTGAGGATCGCGGCGCATAGCGTCGCTACCGCCTCGTCGAGTTTCGCCGCCGGCACCACGTCGCTGACGATGCCGAAGCTGAGCGCGCGCTCCGGGCCGATCTCGGCCTGCGAATAGACCAGATAGCTCATCGCCTTGCGCGGCACGCGATCGACGAAGGACGACATCACCATGGTGGGCAGGATGTTGTGCGCCATCTCGGGGACCTGGAACACCGCCTTGTCGCTCGCCAGGGTGATGTCGCAGGCCGCAGCGATGGCGCAGCCGAAGCCGAGCGCGCGGCCGTGCACCGCGGCGACGATCGGGATCTTGGCGTTGCGCATGGCGCCATAGCAGTTGAACACTACGTCGCTGAAGGTGCGGCGCTCGAGCGCGTCGGGATCGTGCTTCGGGGTCGAGCCCATCACGGCGCGGCCGACGCAGAAATCCGCGCCGGCGCCGCGCAGCACGACGACGCTCGAGGTTTTCTCGGCGCCTTCGATGATGCCGGTCAGCTCCGCGACCATGTCGTCGGACACCGCATTGCCGCGCTCCGGCTGGTTCAAGGTGATGCGCAGGATCGCTCCGTCTTGCTGAGTCAGAATGTCGGGCATGGTTGCTCCCTTGCGCGTCACGCTTTGGCTGATTGGATGGCGCGCCAGATGCGTTCCGGCGTCACCGGCATTTCAACGTGCGTCACGCCGAATTCGGCGAGCGCGTCGACCACGGCATTGACCACGGCGCCGAGCGCGCCGGTGGTGCCGCCTTCGCCGGCGCCGCGCACGCCGAGCCGGTTGGTCGGCGTCAAAACCTGGCTGATATCGGTGGTGAAGGAGGGCAGATAGTCGGCGCGCGGCATGGCGTAGTCCATGAACGACGCCGAGAGCAGTTGGCCCTGCGCATCGTAGCTGCAGCACTCCCACAGCGCCTGGCCGATGCCTTGCGCTGCGCCGCCGTGGGTTTGGCCATCGACGACCATTGGGTTGATGGCGCGGCCGACGTCGTCGACCGCCGTATAGCGCACCAGGTCGAGCTTGCCGGTTTCCGGATCGATCTCGACCTCGCAGACGTGGGCGCCGTAGGGAAAGCCAAGCTGCTTGATGGTCTCGTCCGCGGTCGCGGCGAGTGGCCCGCGCAAATCCTCCGGCACGCTCTTGCCGTCGGCCGCCGCGACGGCGACATCGAAAATGCCGACCGAGCGGTCGGTACCCTTCACCGTGAAGCGGCCGCCGGCAAAGCCGATGTCGTCCTCGGCGGTTTCCAGCATGTGGGCGGCGATCTTCTTGCCCTTCTCGATGATCATGTCGGAGGCGTTGCCCATGACGATGCCGGCAAGCCGCATCGAGCGCGCCGAATGCGAGCCGCCGCCTTCCTTGACGATGTCGGTGTCGCTCTCGTCGACATAGACGTCGTCGAACGGCACGCCGAGCCATTCCGACACGCATTGCGCAAAGGTGGTCTCGTGGCTTTGGCCGCTGGACAGCGTGCCGACCACGACGTCGACGCGGCCTTGCGGATGCACGGTGATGTCGGCGCGCTCGCGCGGATAGCCGCCGGTAGTTTCCAGATAACTGCACAGCCCGATGCCGCGCAGGCGCTTCCTCCTGCGCGCCTCGGCGCGGCGGCGCTTGAAGCCCGACCAGTCGCCGAGCGCCATGGCGCGATCCATCACCACGCGATAGGTGCCGTTGTCGTAAACGATGCCTTGCGGGTTCTTGTAGGGAAACGCCGACGGCGGAATCAGGTTCTTGCGGCGCAGCGCGACGCGATCAAAACCGTGCTCCTGCGCCGCTTTGTCGACCAGCCGCTCGATGACGTAGATGACCTCCGGACGGCCGGCGCTGCGATAGGGCGTCGTGCACATGGTGGTCGACAGCACCGCGCGCGCGCGGACATGCGCGTTCGGAATGCGGTAGCCGGAGGTGGCAAGGCCGACGCCCTTGACCAGCGGCACATAGGAGCCGCTGTGGGCGCCGACATTGCTGAGATTGTCGGTGCGCAGCGCCAGGAAGCGGCCGTCGGCATCGAGCGCCAGCTCCGCCGACACGGTCAGATCGCGGCCCATATAGTCGCTGGTGAACGCCTCGTTGCGCTCCGCCGTCCATTTCACCGGCCGGCCGACCTTGCGCGAGCCCCAGACCACCAGCGCGAATTCGGGAAAAAAGCTGTTGCGCGTGCCGAAGTTGCCGCCGATCTCGTGGGCGATGACGCGCACGGACTCGAACGGCACGCCGAGGATTCCGGCGATCTCTTTTTTCTGGCGCACGATGCCGCCCGAACCGGCATAGAGCGTGTAGCGCTGTGTCGCCGGATCGTAGACGCCGACCGCGGCGCGCGGCTCCATCGGCACGCCGGTGACGCGATTGACCCAGGTGTCGAGCCGCGTGACGTGGGCGGCGCGGGCGAAGGCTGCATCGGTCGCCTTGGCGTCGCCGACCTCGGCGTCGATCATGATATTGGGCAAATCGTCGTAGAGCCGCGGCGCGTCCTTGGCGACCGCGGCGGTCGCGTCGATCACGGCCGGCAGCGGCTCGTAGTCGACGACGACCATTTCGGCGGCGTCCTTGGCCTGGGCGATCGTCTCGGCGATGACGAAGGCTATGGCGGTGCCGACGTGGCGCACGCGATCGGCCGGCAACACGAAATGCGGCGCCACCGGCACCGGCGAGCCGTCGCGATTATGCAACACGATGTCGGGCGGCGTGCCGGCGGCGGCGAGGTGCGGGATGCGGGTGAGGCCGTCGGCCAGCGCGTCCTGGCCGGTCAGCACCGCGAGCACGCCGGGCATGGCGCGCGCCGCCGTCGTGTCGATCGAGCGGATGCGCGCGTGGGCATGGGGCGAGCGCACCGCGGCGCCATAGGCCTGGCCGGGCAGGTTGAAGTCGTCGCTGTAATTGCCGCGGCCGGTGACGAGGCGTGCGTCTTCCTTGCGGCGTACCGTTTGTCCGATGCCTGCGTTCATGATGCGATGGTCAGATTGGCCGTGGCGGGGCGCCATAGTCTCATAGAGAAACGGACGCGGCTACCTCGGCCCCGGAATGATTTTTGGCTAATGACTTGGACTGATGACTTGGGGCTAATGGGCGACCTTCTCCGGCTCCTCGACGCGATAAAAGCCGAGCCGCTGCATCACCGGTGCGTCGGTGACGCGCAGCAAGAGCGCGTCTTCGGCGGCCTCGTGGAAGTGCGGCAGCCAGGCCGGCGCGGCGATGACGTCGCCGCGGCGCCATTCGAAGCGCTGGCCGTCGACCGTGGTGGCGCCGGTGCCTTGGACCGCCGCGTACATATTGTTCGCAGTGGTGCGGTACGGCGCGGTTTTGACCTTGGGTGCAAGCCGCATCATGTGCAGCCCGATCGTGTCCATGGCCGGATTGCCGAGCTCGACCTGGGTGCCGAACTGGCCCGTCGGCGTCGGCGCCGCGGCGTCGAGGCGCTTCAATGTCTCGCTCAACGGAAACACGAACGGTGAATCCTTGGTCGGCGGCGCCTTCTCGAACGCTTCGTGGGTAGAGTCCTCCTCGGCCGGCTCGAAGAACATCGGCTCGAGCAGTTGCACCAGCGGCACGTCGAGGAAATCGAGCCAATAGGCGCAAGCGCGGCTGTCGTTGCCGTGGCCGTGGCTTGACCAGTTCGGAGTGAGCAGCACGTCGCCCGGCTCCATGGCGATCTTGACGCCGTCGACCTCCGTATAGGTACCGGCTTCCGAATCCAGAATGAGCCGCAGCGCGTTCGGCGTGTGACGATGCGAACGCGCCCATTCGCCCGGCATGATCATCTGATAGGCGGCGACCATGGTGCGCACGGTGCCGTAGCTCGCGTCCGACACCGGATTGTAGAGGATGAGATTGCGCCGCTCGGCAAGCTCGGTGTTGATCAGCCGGCCGGCCGCGTCGAGCGCGCCGCGCGCCTGGTCGTATTTCCAGTGCGCCGGCGCAAAATTCTTCTTCGGCTCCGGCCACAATGAGGCGACCTTCTTGTTCCAGCCCGGCGCGATGCCGACCTGGCTGAGCTTGCCGTAAAGCTCTTCAAGGGTTCCGGATTGGGCGAGTTCTTCGCGGGAGGGGAGGGGCATCGGGTGCCTCGGCTTTGGGGTTTCCTCAATTCATCTTATCGCGGCTTCTGGCGCCGCGCACCACGTCGATAACGCATAGCGCGTCTTCGGGCATGCGGTCGCCGCGCCAGGCGACATGGCCGTCGGGGCGCACGAGTGCGAATTTGCGCTGGTAAAGCGCGGCAATAGGGGGCTCGGCAATCGCCGTGAAGGTCAGCGGCAGATGCCGCTTTCGCGCCGCCTCCAGAAGCGGCGCCGCCTGCGCCGCGTCCGCACCAAAACCGAGCAGCGCAAAACCGCGCCCGAACAGATCCAGCGTCGAGCGGCCGTCGGCGAGGAAGGCATGGGGCGCGCGGTGGCCGGGCCGCGCCGTCGGCACATAGGCTCGCGGATCGTCGGGCGGCGCCGCGGTGCCGTCGGGCCAGCAGATCGGCGAGTTTTCGTAGCGATAGCCGAGATGGGCGCCGAGCGTGAACCATTCGCGGCGCATGGTCTCGGAAAATTCGCGGCCGACTTTTTCGCGCGTCGCCGCGCCCTGGGGCGTGTCGTCGAGGAGATCGGGGTGAGGGGGAACCGACAGCATGCGGCGCAGATTGCCGCTCGCCTCGGTGACGTTGCGCGTTCCGATCGGCTGGCGTTCGCTGCTGTAGGAATCGAGGAGCCCATCGCCGCCCCAGCCTTCGATCGTGGCGGCGAGCTTCCACGACAGATCGACCACGTCCTGGATGCCGGTATTCATGCCAAAACCGCCGGTCGGCGACATGACATGGGCGGCGTCGCCGGCGATGAAACCGCGGCCGCCCTGATAACGCTCGGCGATCAATTCGCGGCGCACCCACGGCAGCACGCTCAAAATATCGAATTCGAAATCGCGGCCGACGGCGCGGCGGATTGCGGCCTTGATGTCGTCGGTGGAGTATTCGCGCTGCTCGGAGCCGCCGATGATGGAAAAGCGCCACTCGTCGCGGCCGTTGATGGCGACAATGGTCGACCAGGTGCCTTCCGGCCCGATGAAGATGTGGCGGTAGGCTTTGCCCTTGTCGTGCAGCGACAACAGGTGCGGGCAGCGGAAGATCACGTTGGTGGTATGGGTCAGCACCGGATTGCCCTGCATGGCGATGCCGAGCGTCTCACGCACAAGACTGCGCGCGCCGTCGCAGCCGACGATATAGCGCGCCAGGATTTCCTCGCGCGTGCCGGTCTCGGCATTTTCGACCACCGCGGTAACCAGATCGGCATTTTGCGTGAACGAGACCAACCGCGTGCGGTAGCGCAGCGCGACGTTATTTTGCGAAGCCGCAAAGCCGCGCAAAATCGGATCGAACATGTTTTGCGGGCAGCGCTCGCGCCGCTGCGGGCTTTCCTTGGGCGGCGGCGCCTGGCCGATGCCGGGAAAGCGCTCGCGTCCCAGCTCGTAACCCGTGAGGCTGGTCAGATAGATATTGTCCTGGGCGTAGTCGCGCGGGTAGGGCGAGCCTTCGACCGCCGGCACAAGACCCCAGCGCCGGCAGAATTCCATGGTGCGGACACCGACCAGGTCCATGCGCGGCTGATAGATCGAGCCGTCGCTCTGCTCGACGAGCGCGCAGGCCATGCCGCGCCAGCCGAGATCGCCGGCAAGGGCGAGCCCAACCGGCCCGCCGCCGACCACGAGAACCGGTACGATGTCATTGCCCACGTGTTGCGACCCGATGCGCTGCGATCATATGCAGCGGCCGGCCGAAAAAGTGAAGCATGCGGGTTGCTCCGTCGGGGATACAGGCTCTCCTGTCTCGCGGCGCGTTGTGGCGCGCGCGGGATAGTTGCCTCACCGCCAGAGGAATGTCGCGGCCGGCAAGCTGCGTCCCTTCTCCCCAGAGGGGAGAAGGACAGGTTGAGGGGGTTCGGACGCCGGAGCATTTTCTCGAACTTCCGAACCCCCTCACCCCAACCCTCTCCC
>JBAUYI010000037.1:0-8464 GCA_049584715.1 Xanthobacteraceae bacterium | reverse complement strand
ATCTATGCCGATTCCGCCGACTCGGCCCGCGTGATGGCGATCTCGATCCATCCCTACATCATGGGCGCGCCGCACCGCGTAAAATATTTCCGCAAGGTCATTGAGCACATCCGCAAGAAACAAGACGTCCTGTTCTGGACCGGCGAACAGATCCTCGACTGGTTCCTCGGCGCCGGACCGCAGGCCCCTTGAGATTGCCGTGAGAAATCCGGAAACCCTCACTGACGCCGGAAGCGGCGAAGACACCGGCGCACGCGTGATGCTGGTCGTGTTGTGCTGCGTCTGGGGCGTCACCTGGCCGATCATGCGCATCGCGCTCAACGAGGTGCCGCCGTTCACCATGCGGACGTTCAGCACGCTGGTCGGCGGGTTGGCGCTGTTCGCCGTCTGCCTCATCAGGCGCAGCAATTTGCGCCTTCCCGGACTGAAAGGCTGGGCGCATGTCGTCGTCTCATCGCTCCTCAACGTCGCCAGCTTCAGCGTGTTCTCGACCTTCGCCCAGCTCGGCGCCGCAACCTCGCGGGTGGCGATCCTGGCCTACACCATGCCGATCTGGGCGGTGTTGTTCGCATGGATTTTTCTGCGCGAAAGGCCGACCGGCATGCAGCCGATCGCCATCGCCCTGTGCGCCGCGGGGCTCGCAGTATTGATCTATCCGCTGGCCGCGGCAGGCATTCCGTTGGGCATCGTGCTGGCGCTCTTAACCGGCGTGAGCTGGGCCATCGGCACGGTCTATCTGAAATGGGCGCGGATCGAGGCCGAGGCGATGGCGGTTGCGCTCTGGCAGATCGTGATCGCGTTCTTCGTCATCGGCGCCTGCATGATGATCTTCGAAGGCGGGCCGGATTTCCATGCCGCCCACGTCGACGGCGTGGTGGCGACCATGCTGACGGGCCTGCTCGGCACCGGCGTCGCCTACGGCCTGTGGTTCACGGTCATCCGGCGGCTGCCGGCCATGACGGCGTCATTGGGCGTGCTCGGCAGCCCGGTGATCGGCGTCATCGCCTCGGTCCTGGTGCTGGGCGAGCGGCCCACCGTCACCGACGTCGTCGGCTTCGCCCTGATTCTTGCCGCGTCGGCCTGCGCGCTGCTCGGTCGCACGCCACCGGCGGAAACCGTGTCGCAACCGACGTGAGAGCGACTTGTTTCCCGCATGTCATTCCGGGGCGCCGCGAAGCGGCGAGCCCGGAATCCATAACCACAGTCAGCGAATATGGATTCCGGACTCGACGCTTCGCGTCGATCCGGAATGACGTCCGGGAAACAATGCTTACACCGGCAGGCACAGCGCGTTGTCGACCAGCAGGTTGTCGTAGACGCAGCGCCGCTCGGCGAGTTTGATCACGTCGCCGACCCGACGGAATTTGTCGTAATAGACGCCGACCTGATGCAGTTTTGCTTCCGGACGATCGAACAGCACCTGCACGACGACGTAATTGGCGCGCGCCCGGATATCGCCGTTCGGCTCTTCGCCCAAAACCTGCGGGCTGCCGATGATATGGCGCAGATAGCGCGGCGCGAACATCTCGGTCTTCATCGCGTGCGCCCGGTCGAGCAGCATGCCCTTGTTCTCGCAATAGATCAGGCCGACCGGCATGTTGCGGTCGGCATTCTCGCGCGAAATCACAACATAGAAGGCATCGTCGGTGAACATCTCCGCCCAATCAGCCAAGCGCTGCTCGTCCAGCGCCGCCGCATAGGCGCTGTTGAATTCGTCGAGATCGCGATGCAGCAGTAGCGCCTCGATGCGCCGGTCGTTGGCGATTGATTTTGGCGAATCGAGCATCGCCCTACAGCCCCATCGCTTCACGCCAGTGCTTGTACATGGCGCGAATGGCGGCTTCGGAGATCAGCGTATCGGCGGTACCGGTGTTCGCGGGATCGAGCTTGACCAAGTGCTTGCCGTTCGGCACGCGCTGCATGCCGTCCTGGACGAATTTGATCGCCTCGTTGTCCTCGAGCCCGAGGAAGCCCGCCGGCCCCATCAGATTGCCCTGGCGCAGGCGATGCCGGGTCATGTCCTCGTCGTCGCCTTCGAAGCCGAACATGGTCCACTTCATGATGAATTCGTGCGGCCCGCTGGGCACGATCTGGCGGACGCCGAGCGTGTTCATTTCCCGCTGCACGATAAGGTTGGGCCAGATCGTCGCCATGGTCACCGACCACGGGCTGTCGAACTCTTCGATGAAATCCATGAAACGCGGCTCGCGCAGCGTCAGCCCTTCCTTGTAGCTCCGCATTTCCTTCTTGGCATCGCCCGACAAGGTTTTGGCGTCCGATTTTGCCGATGCCATCACGCCATGCCGACCGCTTTTGTCGGCGAGCATCAGCGAACGGTTACCGACGACGAGCAGGCCGAAGGTGACGAGGAACGTGTGCAACAGCGTGGCGTGATACGGGTCCTTGAGGTTCTCGTGATAGAGCTTCCAGTTGCCTGGCAGCGAATGCCGGTAGTGGCCGAGCACGCGCAGCTTGCGGCCGTCGAACGTCGCCTCGAATTCGCGCAATACTTCGGGCCCGAGATAATCAGGGAACGATTCCA
This sequence comes from Xanthobacteraceae bacterium, assembly GCA_049584715.1. Classification (GTDB taxonomy): domain Bacteria; phylum Pseudomonadota; class Alphaproteobacteria; order Rhizobiales; family Xanthobacteraceae; genus BOG-931. Next base: position 5,922 of record JBAUYI010000037.1, on the reverse strand, counting down.
TATCGTCGGCGTAGGACGCGAACACCACGCCGCGATGGGTCGTGACGTTCAGCTTGCGCAGCCCGTGGTCCTGCATCTTGAAATCGGCCGGCATGCCGCCTTTGCCGGCCATGCCGCGGCGGAATGGGACACCGATCAGATTGCCTTGCAGATCGTAGGTCCACTGGTGATAGGGGCAGATGAATTCGTTCGCGGAGCCGCTCAGCTCGCGGCAGAATTCCGAGGCGCGGTGTGCACAGCGGTTCTCGAACGCATGGATCGAGCCGTCCGCGGCGCGCGTCACCACCACCGGGGTCGGCCCGACATTGGAGCGGATGAAATCGCCGGCGTTGGGAATCTCCGCCTCGAGCGCCACATAGTTCCAGGTCGGGCCGTGGAAAATGCGCTCGACTTCGCGCTCGTAAATCGCCTGGTCGGTATAGACCCAGTCGGGAATGACGGAGAGGTCGTCGTCCGGCCAGACGTAATCGTGCGGAAAGTTCGACAATTGCAAAGTCATTGCGGTCGTCCTGCAGCACCGTCATGCGGCCTTTTCAGCATAGCCCAGTGCCCCCGTGTTGCAATGGATTTGCGGCGCGCCATGCGCGGGCGTAGGCTTGCGGCAACCCGGCTAGGAGAACGATCATGGCGCAGGAACCGCTCGCCACCCGAGGCAACTATCTGCACATCTACGATTTTCGCGTCATGAAAGGCAAAGAGGACGAATTCATCCGGCTGTTCGAGGAATTCGATTATTCGGACGACAATCCGATGCATAAATCATCAGCGCAGGTGAAGGACGGCGTGCTGTGCCGCGACACCGAAGATCCGCAGCGCTTCTTCCTGATCGCCGAATGGGCCGACATCGATGAGCACGCCCGCATCCGCAAAATCCTGGCCAACGTGATCAAGCCGGAATTCATCAAATACATCGAAGGCCACAAATTCGTGCCGAAATACGTCGAGGTCGTCTTATCGACGCCGGATGAAATTTTGAAGAAAGCGGCGGAGTAGCGCGCAACAGCGCTATGCCTTGACCTGCAACGCAAGTTCGGCGATGCGCGCGACCATCGCGCTTTGCGGGTCCGTGAGCGGATCGCATACGGTGAAATGGTTGGCACCGGCGATCTCCTCGTAGCGCGTCTTCGCCGCGCCTTGCCACGCCTGTACGATAATCTGGCTCTGGCGCCTGAACTCACTCGATTCCAGCGAGCCGACGACCGAATCCAAGGTGCGACCGGGAGGAACCGGCCAAAATGCCGGCGAGACTTTGCGCACATCCTCGGCGGTGAGCCGCAAATCCTGGTTCGTGCTCAAGCCAAGCAGCGGCGTGAGATCGTACAGGCCGGAGATCGCGTAGCCGGCGGGTGCCAAATCGGCCGGCGCCTTGGGATAGAGCGACGGCCAGTCGGTGCCGACCATCGCGGCGGCAAGATGCCCGCCGGCGGAATGGCCGATGACGAACATCGGCCGATCGAGCATCTGCCACAGGGATAAACACGCGCGGCGCATCTGCTCGATGATGTCGGCGATCGTGACGATCGGGCACAGGTCATAACCCGCGACGGCGACCGTGATGCCGCGGGCGTTCAAGCCGCGCGCCATGTGGCTGAACATGGACGGATCGAGCGAGCGCCAATAGCCGCCATGAATGAACAGCGCCAGCGGCGCAGCGGCGCCGGCCGCCGCATGGAATAGATCGAAATATTGCCGCGGCGTGTCGCCGTAAGCCAGGCCGAGCTCGGCGCGGCCCGCTTTGAGCGTGTCGGCGCGATAAAGCTCGGCGTCGCGCGTCCAGCGGGCAAAAATCTCCTCATGCTCCGGCACCCGGGCGCGATTGTTGTATTCGGCTTCGTAGTCAATGGCGGCCACTGGGTCCTCCCCACTCTCACCATATGAGATTGCGGCAAGGCTGCCTCGCAAGCAAGGCTCCGTCATTGCGAGGAGCGAAGCGACGAAGCAATCCAGACGGTGCCGCCCGCTGGATTGCTTCGCTTCGCTCGCAATGACGGAAATACACATCGACACGCTAATGAAATCTGGTAGGGAAAAGTCATGAAAGTCGACGGCAAGGCAATGCGCAGCATCTGGCTGGAGCCGGGCGGCTGGTCGGTCGGCGTGATCGACCAGACCACGCTGCCGCATCGCTTCGCTACCGCGCGCCTCGTCACGCTTGAGGAAGCAGCCCACGCCATCCGCGCCATGGTGATCCGCGGCGCGCCGCTGATCGGCGCCACCGCCGCCTATGGCATCTGCCTGGCGCTGCGCGCCGACGCCTCCGATGAAGCACTCGACCGGGCTTACGCGACGCTGCTCGCCACGCGCCCGACGGCGATCAATCTCAAATGGGCGCTCGACGAGATGATGGCTGCGGTCCGCAATCGGCCGCGCGCCGACCGCACTGCCGCCGCCTACCGGCGCGCCGCCGAGATTTGCGACGAGGACGTCGCCATCAACACCGCGATCGGCCGCAACGGCCTGCCGCTCATCGAAGCCATCGCCGCGCGCAAGAAGCCGGGCGAGCGGGTCAACGTATTGACCCATTGCAATGCCGGCTGGCTGGCGGCGGTCGACGTCGGCACCGCGACGGCGCCGATCTATCTGGCCCACGACAAGGGCATCGCCATCCACGTGTTTGCCGACGAAACCCGGCCGCGCAACCAGGGCGCTTCGCTTACCGCCTGGGAGCTCGGCCGACACGGCGTGCCGCACACCGTGATCGCCGACAATACCGGCGGCCATCTGATGCAGCACGGCGCCGTCGATCTGGTCATCGTCGGCACCGACAGGGTCACCGCCAACGGCGACGTCTGCAACAAGATCGGCACCTATCTGAAAGCGCTCGCCGCCCGCGATAACAATGTGCCGTTCTACGTCGCGCTGCCGTCGCCGACCATCGATTTCACCGTCGCCGACGGCGTTGCCGAAATTCCCATCGAGGAACGCAGTGCCGATGAGGTCGCGACGATGACCGGCCGCACCGCCGACGGCCGCATCGAGACCGTGCGCATCGTGCCCGACGGCTCGGCGGTGGCAAATTACGGTTTTGACGTCACGCCCGCGCGGCTGGTGACCGGCCTGATTACCGAGCGTGGGGTGATCGGCGCCTCGCGCGCGGCCTTGGCGGGGGCTTTTCCCGACCGCGCCGGTACGCCACAATGATGCCAGCCGTGGGTCGGTATTCCGTAATTGTGCCGTATGTCTCGGAGTCCGTGGCGTGCGTAAGGTCGCGTATCGTCCGCTGTCGAATCCGCCTTTGCCTGGAATCCTGGCGATGACTCTCAGCTCGCTGGCGGCGTCTTTGCCGGTTGACGGCCGGCAGTCGCAGACCGCGCTTGCGATCGCGCGCGGCACCGCCCGCTACCTGCATGCGCTCGGTTATTGCGTCGTCAGCGAATTGCCGCTGCCGTCGGGCCGGCGCGCCGACCTGGTCGCACTCGGCGGCGACGGCGAGATCATTATTGTCGAGATCAAATCGTCAGTGGCCGATTTCCGCGCCGACCAGAAATGGATGGATTACCGGCTGCATTGCGACCGGCTGTTCTTCGCCACCATCACAGAAGTCCCGTGCGAGATATTCCCCGCCGACGCCGGCCTCATCGTGGCGGACGCCTTCGGCGCCTCGATCGTGTGCGAGGCGCCGGAACACCGGCTGCCGGCGGCGACGCGCAAGAGCATCATGCTGCGCTTTGCCCACGCGGCGGCGCTGCGGCTGCAGGCGCTGGCCGATCCGCAGGGACCTTACGCCGGGGAATTCTAAAATCTGCGCGTTACGCGGCGACCGCCACGGTGTTCCACGAGGCTTTGAGCCGCTCGAGGAAGTGGCGCAGCATCACCAGATCGACCGGCTTGGGGATGCATTCCCAGATATCCAGGTTGAGCATCTCGGCGACCTTCACGGTGTCCTTGCAAGTCGCATAGTCGGCGCCGGAAACCACGATGATCGGCGCCGTCGAGCCGAGCATCGACAGGTGATGCAGCATTTCGGTGCCGGCATGATTGCCGAGCGACAGATCGAGCGTGATGCAGTCGAACGCGGTTTCCTGCGCCAGCTTCGCCGCCTCGTCGTAGCTCGCAGCACCTGCCGGCAGAAAGCCGGCTTTGGCCGCGACCCGGCAGATGATCATGCGATGCAGATTGTCGTCGTCGATGACCAGGAGCCGCGGCATGGTATGCCGCTTAGCGTTCATGATCGCCGAGAAATCCTGGTCCGAGCCGAGCGGGCTTTGCTGTTCGAACATCATATCACTGCCTACAAACCCGTTTTTGGTTGTCGGCAGTGTCAGGCTGCGCTTGCAAAATTTGACTTAATACGACCGCAGAAATGTCGGGCTATTTACGCCCAATGGCGCTAATCCGGTTAGCCGCCGGTAAATGGGATACCTAAAAGTCTAACGATTGACAGTCTAACGTTATTTGGGCGCCCGTTTGGCGAGGATGCGCTGCAGCGTGCGGCGATGCATGTTGAGGCGGCGCGCGGTTTCCGAAACGTTGCGGCCGCACAATTCGTAGATGCGCTGGATGTGCTCCCAGCGCACGCGATCCGCCGACATCGGGTTTTCCGGCGGCTCGATCTTCCTGTTGTCGAGCGCCAGCAGCGCCGCGGCAACGTCGTCGGCGTCGACCGGCTTGGCGAGATAATCGACCGCGCCGAGCTTCACTGCGTTCACTGCCGTGGCGATATTGCCGTAGCCGGTGAGGATGATGGCGCGCGCTTCCGGCCGGCGCTTTTTCATCGCCGAAATGACGTCCAGCCCATTGCCGTCGCCGAGCCGCATATCGACCACCGCAAAGGCGGGCGCGGCCTTCTCGACCTGCAACAGCCCGTCGGCGACCGATTCCGCCGTGGTCACCACGAACCCGCGGCCTTCCATGGCGCGGGCGAGGCGTTGCAGGAACGATTTATCGTCTTCGACGATCAGGAGTGAGCGCTCATTCGGCAGCGCCGCGGCCGTTGCATTGGTCATGGCAATTTCAAGCTCCATCGCAATAATCTCCTGCCCCTCTGCATCAACGACCGGCCAATGCCTGCCTAACAATTAGGAGGCTTGGGCTGCCGGCTCAAGAGGCGGCGCCGCCAACGGCCGCTCGAAATCGGCCCTGCTCCAGGTAACGCTAATGGTGGCGCCGTGCAGCGGCGGGGCCTGATTGGTGAGCGAAAGCTTGGCGCCCGAGCGTTCCAGCAGCGTTTTGGCGATGAAAAACCCTAAGCCCAGCCCGAACATTGCATCTTCGTCACCTTCCGGCCCGCGCGGTCCCGGCCGCCGGTGGGTCACATAGGGCGCGCCGAGGCGGTCGATCACTTCGGGCGCAATACCCGGCCCGTCGTCGCTGATGATGATGCTGACCTCGTCGTCGGTCCACTGGGCGAAAATCTCGACGCGGCGATGGGCGAAATCGACGGCATTCTCGATCAGGTTGCCCAGCCCATAGCGGATCGCCGGATTGCGTGCGCCGGAAGGCTCGCTGCTGCGGTCGGGCGGCAAAGTCACGCCGATCGAGATGCCGAAATTGCGGTGCGGGGCGACGGCCTCCTCGATCGAGGCGGACAGCGGCGTGCGGTCGAACGGCTCGCCGGTGGGAAGCTCGGTGATCTTGGCCAAGATTTCGCGGCAGCGCTGCGCCTGTTCGCGCAATAGTTTCACGTCCTCGGCATGGGGCGACTTCGGATCGAGCGCGCGTTCGATTTCCCGCACCACCACGGTGATAGTGGAGAGCGGCGTGCCGAGCTCGTGCGCCGCGGCTGCGGCAAGGCCGTCGAGCTGCGACAGATGCTGCTCGCGCGCCAGCACCAGCTCGGTCGCCGCCAAGGCATCGGACAGCTGGCGCGCCTCCTCGGCGATCTGCCACGTATAGACCCCGATATAGCCGATCGCGAGCAGGATCGAGAGCCAGACCCCGACCATGTAGATTTCCGGCAGCTGCAGCGGGTCTTCGGCATCC
>JBAUYI010000036.1:0-18672 GCA_049584715.1 Xanthobacteraceae bacterium | reverse complement strand
GTGCCGAGACGGCCGAGCCGATGTCGCCGACCACGGGGGCGGCGATCTCGACGTTCGAATCCATCTCTTTCGGCTCGATGTCGATCTGGATGAACTTCTTCGGCGCTTCCCCCCAGGCCTTGCCCTTGCCGTGCGACAGCAGCCAGTTCAGACGCGCGCCGATCATCATCACGACGTCGGAGTCCTTGAGCACTGTCGAGCGCGCCGCGCCGGCGCATTGCGGATGGGTGTCGGGCAGAAGCCCCTTGGCCATGCTCATCGGCAAGAACGGCACACCGCTCTTCTCGACGAAGTTTTTGATCGCGTCGTCGGCCTGGGCATAGGCCGCGCCTTTACCGAGGATGATGAGCGGCCGCTTGGCGCTTTTAAGCACGTCGAGCGCACGCTTGACCGCGTCGGCCGCGGGAATTTGTGCCGGCGCCGGGTCGATGACTTTGACCAGCGACTTCTGGCCGGCGGCCGCGTCCATCACCTGGCCGAACAGTTTTGCCGGCAGATCGAGATAGACGCCGCCCGGACGGCCCGATACGGCGGCGCGAATGGCGCGCGCGAGGCCGATGCCGATGTCTTGTGCGTGCAGCACGCGGAACGCGGCCTTGCACAGCGGCTTGGCGATGGCGAGCTGGTCCATCTCCTCGTAGTCGCCCTGCTGCAAATCGACAACCTCGCGCTCCGACGATCCCGACATCAGGATCATCGGGAAGCAATTGGTGGTGGCATGCGCCAGCGCAGTGAGGCCGTTGAGGAAGCCCGGCGCCGACACGGTGAGGCAAACGCCCGGCTTCTTGGTGAGGAAGCCCGCGATCGCGGCCGCATAGCCGGCATTCTGCTCGTGACGGAACGACAGCACGCGAATGCCCGAGGCCTGCGCCATGCGGCCGAAATCCGTGATCGGGATGCCGGGCACGCCATAGATCGTGGTGAGACCGTTGAGCTTGAGCGCGTCGATGAGGAGATGAAAACCGTCGGTCAGCTCGCGTTCGGCTGCATCGGCGGGTTTCTCTTTGACCGCTGCGTCTGCCATGGGGTTCCTCCGTCGCCTGCGTTGTTCTTTTCTCAGTCCAGATAATCGGCGTATTTCGCCACATGCTCGGCGAGGCCGAGCGCGTGGTCGCGCACCAGCGTCTCCGCACGCACCGTGTCGCGCGCTTCCAGCGCTTCGATGATATGCATGTGGTCGCGGATCGAGCGGTCGGCGCGATCCTTCTCGCCGATAGTCTTGCGCCGGATCATGCGCATATGGGTGAACAGGTTTTCCGCCAGGTTGATCAGCATGCTGTTGCCGCTCATGCGGATGATGGTCTGGTGGAAGCCGATATTGATTTCGGAATATTCGTCGAGGTGGGCGCGCACCGCGCCATTCTCGAAGGTGGCGAACATGCTCCGCAGCGACGCGATGTCTTCGTCGGTCGCGCTCTCGGTGATCAGCCGCGCCGCCATGCTTTCCAGCGCCGCCCAGGCGGTGATCAGCTCGATCACCTCGCGCTTGGTCTTGCGCACCACATAGACGCCGCGCCGCGGCACCGAGCGCACGAATCCCTCGCGTTCGAGCTGCGCCATGGCCTCGCGCACCGGTGTCCGGCTGATGCCGAACTCGTGCGCCAGGCGGCGCTCGTCGAGCCTGATCTCGGCGCGGCTGCGATAGACATCCATCGAGGCGATGGCGTTCTTGAGCGCCGCATAGGCTTGGCGTTTAAAACTTGCCGGATTAGCGAGCGGATCGACGGCAAGCCGCGGCGCCGGCAGCTCCGCCGCACCCGGGGGACCCTCAACACGCCGCAATATGGGGAAACTCGAACTCATCGGTGGCATACAATATTCCAGACAGAGGCGCACAGTCAAAGGGGCCGGCCTTATCCGGCGTGCCGACACTTTATATTGGCGGTCCAGCAGGCGGGCCGATCAGGCGATCATCCGGTAGCAATCCCATCGGAACAACCGCCTGGCCCGACCGCAACCTCCACGCGACTTACTTGCTCCGCAATCCTGATTCGCTCGGTTTCCACGTGGGAACAAGGAAACCGAGCGCAATGCAAAGCAGTCCCACCCACATCAGGTACGGATGGAATGCCCACTGCCCAGCCAATTCCGCTGCGTTGATAGCGGTGGTGCAGGCAGCGGTATCGTAAACGAGGCACGGCACCGCTTGTGCAGCGTGGCTCGAGTAAAACGCAAGCCACCACAACACCGAGACAAAGACCAAGAGCGCCCCGAGTGCTCGCAATGCGTTCTCAATATTGGCCTCGAACGACTTCAACTGACCTGCCATCGCCTTGATGCGCATGGGTCTTAGAATGAAGATCGCAAGACCCACCACCACAAAGTTCATCAGAGCGGTGACCACGAAGACGATGTGCCAGCTGCCGGTCGATTCCTTGATCACATTGGCGAGCGGCACCAGGAACGCCGACGTACCCTTCGCGGTGTAGAGCAGGCTCAGGTTCACGGTGGCGAATTTCGGGCCGAACGTATCGGTGCAGGTGGACGGGAACAGGCTGAAGATCTCGCCCCAGGTCAAGAAAATCAGCGCCGCGAACAGCACGAAGGCCCAAGGCGCGGTGCCGAGCGACCCCAAGAGCCAATAAGAAACACCGCCGAGCCCGAAGGCGATCGCCATGGTGGCTTCACGCCCGATATTGTCCGAAATCCATCCGAACAGCGGACGCGCCGTGCCGTTGGCAATATTGTCGATAATCAGCGCCGCGGTCAGCGTGGTGGCGCCCCAGAACACGATCTGATTGCCGACGTTGAAGTCGGCCGCGATCGGCGCGATCTGCGCGGTGGCCATCAGGCCCGAGGCCGACACCATGACGAACATGATGTAGAGCAACCAAAACACCGGCGACAGCAGCACGTCCTTCGGCGACGAACTCTTCGCCGACTGCGCCACTTTCGGCGCAGGAGCTCCGGCCATCTCACCCGGCTCCGGCCCGCGCAGCAGGAAGGCGAGCGCCAGCACGACGGCGCCCTGCACGATGCCGAACCAGAAAAAAGCAGTGTTGTAACCGTAGTTGTCGATCACGTAACGGATCGGGATCACGGTGAGCGCCGCGCCGGCGCCATAGCCGGCCGCGGTCAGGCCCACCGCCAGTCCGCGCCGGTCGGGGAACCACTTGACCGCCATGCCGACGCAGGTGGCGTAAACGGCGCCGCCGCCGAGCCCGGAAACCACCGCGCCGACATAGAGCACGAACAGCGTATCGGCGTAAGCATTGATGACCCAGCCGGCGGCGACCATGATGCCGCCGAATGCGATCATGAGCTTCGGGCCGCGTTGCGGGCCGAGCACGTCGACGATCCAGCCCTGGATCGGCGTCGCCCAGGTTTCAAATCCGATAAAAAGCGCGAAGGCAAATTGGATCGACGCCAGCGACCAGCCGTGCGCCTTGTTGATCGGATTGACGAACAGCGTCCAGCTGTATTGCAGGTTGGCGATCATCACCATGCAGATGATGCAGATCGCCAGATAACCCCAGCGCGCGTTTACGGACGCGACCGCTGGCGCGCTCGTCGTTGTGGTGGCCACTTCGTCCTCCCAATATGTCCTGCCGCCCCCGCGAGAGGACAGTCTTGTGTTACTTGAGCGGCGGATCGTGGCCGCCGCATTTGATGTATTCTAATCGCCGGGCGGGTCAACGCAACCTGAGCATGCGGACCGGGCTTGCGACTTATCGACCTGGAGTAGAACGACCTGGAGTAGAACGACCTGGAGCAGAACGACCCGGACCAGAACGACCCGGAGCAAATTGTTTCTCACTGTGCGCCGCAGCATTTGGCCGCGGTGTCCCGCCGCGACAAAACGCTCCATATTTGCTGCCGCGCAAAGATACAGAGAAGTTGATGCCCGAAACGGCTTCAAGCACCGGCCGCGCCGAGCCCGGCGCCCCCGATCGCCAATGCGGGCCCTGCACCGCATGCTGCGACGGCTGGCTCAAGATCGAGGTGTATGGGCATCGGATCGACCGCGGCCGGCCGTGCCCGTTCAGCACCGGGCATAGCTGCACGATCTATGAGCGCAGGCCCAAAGACCCCTGCCGCGACTTCATATGCGGTTGGCTCGCACGCAAAAGCCCGCTGCCGGAATGGATGCGGCCCGACAAGGCCGGCATGATCCTGTTGCCGGCGAATTTCCGCTGGCAGGACCACCCGGTGGACGTCGCGGTCGCGGTCGGCGAACGGCCGAAGACTAAGGCGCTGGACTGGCTGAAATCGTTCTGCACGGCGCGCAAGCGGCTGTTGATCTATCAGATGGGCGAAGACTGGTACGCGTTCGGGCCGCCGGCGTTCCAACAGGAGATGCACGAGCGGATCGGACGCGGCGAACGGCCGTGGACGTAATATCTATGACAGCGTGATCGGCGCCGCCGGCCGGCCGGAGCGCCAGGTTTCGGCCATGCGCGCGTAGAGCGCTTCGAGATCGCGGGTCCGCTTGCCCATGTCGAACAGCGGCAGGTTTTCGCGGCCGGCGCCGAGCCGGGAGCGAATGCCGGCAAGCCGCGCCGGCTCGTTTGCCAGCTTAAGCGCCAGGGCCTCGTAATCGCGCGGCGAGTTTGTGACCAGTTCGGCCAGTCCGGCGGCACGCACGATGCTGCCGGCCACCCGGCCCGCAAATGTCTCGCCGGCGCAAGTGAGAACCGGCAACCCGGCCCATAGCGCATCGCTCGCCGTGGTGTGCGCATTGCAAGGCAGCGTGTCGAGAAACAGATCGGCATGGCGGTGCCGCGCCAGATGGTGTCCGCGCGGCAGGATCGGCGCGAACACCAGGCGGGTCGGATCGACGCCCGCCGCTACCGCCGCGGCACCGAGATTGCTGCGCACCAGCGCATTGGATTCCAGAAGCCACAGCACGCTGCCCGGCACCTGCTGCAGAAGCCGCATCCAGATGGCGAAAAACGCGGGCGTGATCTTGAAACTATTATTGAAAGCGCAGAACACGAACCCTTGCGCAGGCAGGCCGCAATCGGCGCGGCTCGGCGTGGCGGCGATCTCGCGCCGCGTGTCGTTAGGTTGATAGCAGTCGGGCAGATAAGCGAGCTTCTCCGCAAACAGCATCTGCCGCTCCCGCGGCACGATAAAATCGTCGGCGACGATGTAATCGATGAACGGCGCGCCCATGGTGCCCGGATAGCCGAGATAGTTGACCTGCACGGGTGCCGGGCGAAACGCCAGGATTTTCGGCCGCGCCCGATGGGTGTGGCCTTTCAGATCGACCAGGATGTCGACGTCGTCGGCCCGGATGCGCGCGGCGGCGTCGCGATGCGCCAGCGCGTCGATGTCGGTGAAGCGGTCGAAAGCCGAAACCAGCCGCGCGCGCATGTCGCCGCCGGAATCGGCGCCGTAAGAGTAGCCATGGATCTCGAAGCGGTCGCGGTCGTGGCGCTCGATCAATTCGGCCATCAGATAAGCGGTCGCGTGGTTGTGGAAGTCCGACGATAGATAGCCGACGCGCAAGCATCCGGCCCGTGGCGCGGCGCGATGCGCAAAGACCTGCTGCTCGGGGACCGTGAAATGCTCGACCCATTTGCGCGCGCAGAGCAATTGGTCGGCGCCGGTCGCGGCCGTCGCCATCAGCATGAACGGCGGGATGCGCGCCGCGTTCTGCCGCACGACCGACAATAATGTCGCCTCCGCCGCGGCGGCGTCGGTCCAATCGCAGGCGCGGGCGCGGTGATAAACCAGCTGTGCGAGCGCCTCGGCATAAGCCGGACGCAATTCGATGGCGCGACTGTAAGCGCCGATCGCCTCCGCCAGGCTGCCGAGCTCCCGCAGCGCATTGCCCATGTTCAGATGGGCTTCGGGATAATCGGGCGTGCGCTTCAAGGCCGCCTGCAAGGCATCGAGCGCCTCCTGCGGGCGGCCTTGGTCGAGCAGCAGCGCGCCGAGATTGTTGTGACCTTCGGCATAATCGGGCCATCGCCCGACGGCCTTGCGCAGCAAAACATCGGCGGCGGACGGCTCGCCCGCCTCGCTCAAGATCAGCGCGAGATTGTTGCGCGCGGCTGCATGGCTCGGCTCGAGCTCGATGACGCGCCGGTAAGCGGCGGCGGCTTCGTCGACGTGGTTTTGCAGGCGCAGCACCGCGCCAAGATTGAAATAGGCGTCGGCATGTTTCGGGTTGCCGGCGATGGCCTGGCGGAATGCGGCGACGGCGTCGTCGAGCTTGCCTTGATGCTGCAGCGCGACGCCGAGATTGGTGTGGGCCTGCGGCATGTCGGGACGCAACGCCAGCGCGCGCCGGTAGACTTCGATCGCCGCGTCGAGCTTGCCTCGTTCCTGAAGGATAAAGCCCAGATTGTAATGCGCCTCGGGGGAATCGGGCTGGATCTCGACCACGCGACGGAACATCGTCTCGGCTTCGTCGAAATCGCCGGCCGCCGTCGCGATCACCGCCAGATTGGTGCAGGCGACATTATTTGCCGGCGCGATTTCGAGGACGCGGCGATAAAGCGGCGCCGCCTCGGCGACGGCGCCGCGGCGGTGCGCGGCGAGCGCCTGCTGCAAAAGCTGATCGGCCGGCGCCGGCATGGTCCGGGCGGCTGCTACGGTTCGCGCCAGCTGAGATACTCGACCTCGTAGCTGGTCGCGCCATTTTTCAGGCGGACATACGCGGTCGGCCCGTTGAGGCGGATTTCGCCGGCCGTCTTCGGCCCTCTGAAAATGACCGGCGAGTCTTCGGAACCCGGCGTGTAGATCTCCACCGTGCCGGTCGGCGGCACCACCGTCACGATAATGGTTGCATACTGTGCGGTGGGCGGAAGATAGCGGCCGACGTCGAGCGGCGTCACTTCGATCCGCTCAGGCTGACTGTCGCCTGGAGGCGGCGGCTGCGGTTGGCTCTGGTTCGGCGCGGGCGGTGCGGCCGCAGGCTGCGGCGGTTGCGGCGGCTGGCTCGGCGCCAGCTGCAACGGTTGGCCCGCGCCGGGCGTCGGCTTCTGCGCGATCTGAGTATAGGCGGGCGGTGGATGCATATCGATCATGCGCAGGCTCCGGCAAATATCCTAAAACGCCCCGCGCATTCCACGCCGCAGCAATTCGCCTGTCAACTCGGCGCCACTCCGCGCGCCTGCGCCGCCAAAAAATCTTCCAGCGCGGCGATGCAAGTGCTGTCCCGATAGAGCCGATGTTTGTTGCCGGCGATCTTGCTGCGCAGTGCAGATCGCCAGTCGGCGTCGCGCGCGATCCGCACCGCGGCCGCGACATAACCGTCGACGCTCGTCGTGACGGTGTCCGGCACATCCATCATTGTCAGGATCGCGGTGGCGTGCTGGCCGCGCATCAACGGTCCGGTCATGGTGACGATGGGCAGGTCATGGACGAGGCTCTCGAGCACCGAGTTGCAGCCCGACCAGCCGATGCTGTCGAGCACGGCATCGCAGGCGCCGATGGCGGCGACGAACTTTTGCGGCTCGAGCCGCGGCAGGAAAACGCAATGGTTGGCGGCATTCAAGCCGAACGCCGCAAAGGCGCGCTCCAGCCTCTCGCGAAACTGCGCGGTAATTTGCGCGCCGCCGGGAAACTGGATGAAGGTGAATTGGCAATCGCCGGCGTCCCGGGCGATGCGCGGAAAAACTTGATCGTATTGCGGCAGATATTTGGGCAGCGACTGGGCGCACCAGAACACGGTGGCGCCGGCACGCAAACCAAGCGCCGCGCGATCGACCGCAACCGATGCCGCGTCAGGCGGCTCGTAATAGATCGACAGATTGGGCAACCGGACCAGCCGTTCGGTGTAGTGCTGCGCGCCGTCGGGCGGCTCCATCAGGTCGCTCGAGAGATAATAGTCGAGCGTCGGCAAGCCGCTGGTGTCGGGGTGGCCCCAGGCATTGCATTGCACCGGAGCGAGACGCTGCGCCGCCAATTGCGCCGACACCCGGTCCATGCCGACTTCGGGATAGAGGATTACGTGCGGCGCGTCGGCGAGGATCGCCTGCCGCCAAGCGTCGAGCGCCAGCGGGCCGCGGACGAAGCGCTCGCACAGCGCCGCGGCAGCTTCGGTCTCGGCGTCGCCTCCGTCCGCGGTGTAATAGCCGAACAGCCGAAACCGGCGACGGTCGAGCTGGCTGAGCCAGCCCTTGATCGGGATTTTCCAGTTCGAATGTTGGCGGAAGAAGCCGCTGACGATTGCCAACCGAACGGGCTCGCCGGGCTCAGGCAGCGCCGGCAGCTCCGCCGGTCCATAACGCGGCGCCATGACGCGGCAGACCATGGCGCCGTAGATCGCCTGGAGATCGCGGTCGTTCCTGCCCTGATAGGCCAGATAGAACGGCTGGTGCGCGCCGACCGCGTCGGCGAGGTCACCGGGCACCGCGCTGCGCTCGACCTCGTCATGCAACGCGTGCAGGCAGGCCGCGTAATCGGCGCGCCGCGCCGCGATCTCCGATTCATCGGCGTAAAGTATCGGCAAGCGCGCCACGCAGGCGGCGAGCTTGGCTTGCAGGAAATCCGGCTTGATCGCAGCGGCCCGCTCGAAACTTGCGGCCGCCTCGGTGAACCGGCTCTGGCCGCGCAACGCAATGCCGCGATTGTAATGAGCCGGCGCGAAATCCGGCGCCAGCGCGATCGCCCGGTCGAAATGCGCAATCGCCGCGTCGGTCTGGCCGAGCTCCATCAGCGCATTGGCGAGATTGTTGTGGGCGCCCGCCGAGTCCGGCATCAGCGCCGCGGCGCGCCGATAATGCACCACGGCGTCCTCACGCCGCCCTTGCGCCCGCAGCGCATGGCCGAGATGGACATGCGCCAAGGCCGATTGCGGATTGAGCGCGAGCACACGCTGAAAACATCCGGCCGCCTCGCCGAATCGGCCGAGATTACCGAGCGCCAGGCCGCGATTGTAATGGGCGTCGGCGAAATCCGGCTTGAGCACTACGGCGCGCTCGAAACAAGCCGCGGCCTGCACAAACTTGCCCTGGGCGCCGAGCACGTTGCCGAGATCGTTATGCGCTTCGGCGAGATCCGGCTTGAGCATCACCGCGCGTTTGAGCAGTTCGACGGCATCCGGCCGGCCGAGCTGATGGGCGACGACGCCGAGGCGGTGGAAGCTGCCGCCATGGTTCGGATCGGCGGCGCAGACTTGGCGATACAGCCGCTCGGCCTCGGCCAGCCGCCCCGCCTTGTGATGATCGAGGGCTGCGGCGAATTGCCGGGCGATCTCTTGCGGTTGGTCCGCTGTCACGGGTGCATGCCGCCGACAGACATCGTCGTTATTTTGGTCGTTGTTTTGGCCGTCGTTCTAGCCGTTGTTCTGCCCGGTATCGACAAAGTGAAATCCCGCACCGTATCGAGGATTGCCGCGACCGGCTGCCGGACTAATATCACGCCAAACGCAACCGGTGGAGACCGGCCATGAGGCCCGCTTCATTGCTGCTCGCGAGTTTGCTGACGCTGTCAGGCAGCGAGTTTAGCTATGCGTTCAACTGCGACGGCGGCCAACAACCGGTGCCGCCCGCCGTCGCCGCGCAAATGGCACTGCCGGCATGCGGCTTCGCCGCCACCCAACGCTTCGGTCCGAACGGTTGCCAGTTGTGCGATTCCCGGAACATGCATCCCAATCCCTTTACGGGCGAAGACGGTCAAGCCACTGCCAGACCCGCGCGCCGCAAGCTTTGGCGGGAACCGCCATCCGGCGCGTGGCAGTAATGCGAAAGCAAAAAATCCCTGCCACCGCGGCCAAAGCCGCGCCGGCAGGGATTTTAGCAGTCGTCGTCTCCAACGATCAGAAGTCCAGCGTCAGGCCGGTCGAGACCGCCTTGATCGTCGCGCCGCCGATCGTGTCGTTGAACTGATCGCGGCTGCAAATCTGATAGCCGTGACCGCTGGCGCCGAGGCAGTAGTGTGCGCCCATGCCCTGCGTCAGGTAGGTGCCGACCAGATACACGCTCGCCCAGTTCGTGAACCAGTAGCGGACGCCAGCGGAATATTGATTGGCGGCATCGCTGAACTGGTTGGCTTGCAGCGTCGCCGCTGGAGCAAGTATTGCGTTGTTGACGCTCAGCATCGCCGGATTGCCGGGGCTGGCGAAGGCGTGGGTGTACGACGCGCTGAGCTGCCAATGGTCGCCGATGCGTTGGCTCGCGCTGGCATAGACGTCGTCCTTGGAGCGCTCGTTGAAGGGCTGGAACGCGGCCGGAACTTCACGCCGGATCCACTCGTATATGCCGTAAAGCTGCAGCGGGCCGAGCCCGTCCTGGATCTGATAGCCGCCGCCGACCTTCGCCGCCCACTCGTTGGCGATCCCCGTGAAGACTTGGCTGCCGTCCGCCAGGAAAACCGGAGCCATGAGGGGGCCGGGTTCAAGCCCGTCATCGGCGTGGCGGTTGACGCCCTCGTGAAGCTCGGCCGCAGCGATCAAGGTCAGCGGGCCATTCTTGTAGGTGGCCGCTGCGCTGTAGGCGTTGCCGAACGAACCGTCGGTGCAGCCATTGCCGCCGATATTGCCGGGAACGGCGCCGCCGGTATTCGGGAAGTTGCTGCCGCTGCCGCGGGCACTGGCGCCGTTGCACTGGAACAGATCGCCGTAGGAGTAATCGCTGTTGTCCGGCGCGTAGTTCTGCCCGGGCGAGACCATGGCGCTGAATTGGAAACCCTTCCAGATCGGCGATTCGTACCAGACCGCATGGTTCATGCGCCAATCGAACTCGGCACGGTTGTCGCCGCCGGTATTGCCCATCAGCGAATTGTAATCGGCCACCGTGTTGGCGAACGGGTCGAACGCCGCCGTCGCTTTCTTGTAGGGCGTGTCGGCCTTGCCGGCCTTGATGGTGCCATACGGCCCTTCGATGCCGACGAAGCTGTCGCGGGTTCCGAATGCGGCCTTCTCGGTCGGGGCCGCCGCGACGTCGACTTGCGATTCGAACTGGGCCAGGAACGCATAGCCGTCGTAGCCATACGGGGCGAGATTGTGCCGGGCGCGGATGCCGAAATAGGAGCTGTTGCTGGCGATGCCGAACTTGGTGCCCTGGTCGTACACTGACGGATTGAAGAGATCGCCGGAGACGTCGACGTGGCCGTAAAGGGTCACGGTGGTGTTGTCGACCCACCAGCCGCCAGGCGCCTTGGTGATGATCGGCTGGCCGCCGATCGAGAGGAAGGGTTTTGGCGCCGGCGTCGCCGCCACGGCGCCGTGTAAGACCGGGTTGCCCTTGAATTCCTCGGGCGTGGCAGCGGGAACCGGCCCCGACACAGCCGCTACCGGGGCGGGCGCTGTCGTTTTCTTGGTGCGCAGCTGATTGACTTCCTGCCGCAGCTGCGAGTTTTCCTTCTCGAGCCTGTCGAGGCGCTGCATGACGTCGTCGAGGGTCGCCGCCGAGGCGGCATGGGAACACAACGCCAAGCTGAGCGCTGCGGTGGCGGTCCCGGCCATCAATTTGGATTTCATGACTTACCCCCCAAGCTCGACGGGCTGCCATATGAGGCTTATCCCGTTACCCCATTCGAAGAATGACGCACTTTTGAGCAAATTCAATCTGTCGTTAACCATTGTGGGACGAATCCTACCGCGTGTGACAAACACGCCACAGAGAAGCGTTTTCCAAAAAGCCGGACCTTCGGAGAGGTCGCTTTTGTAGGGTCAAATCAGCGCATACCTACGAAGTGGGCGGGGCGTTTTTCGCTCCGTTGGGCAACGGCGCCGCCGAGCCTGTGGATATCCGGGTCAAGACCCTGACCGTGGCCGGTGTGTCCCCCCAGGGTTGCAACGAGGGCGAAGGACCTAACTCGCGGCTCGTGCGTTGGATCGCCGAGGAGCCATCCGCATGCGCAACATCTTCTTCCGATTTTCGGCGGTAGCCCTGTTCGGACTGTTTTTCGGCATAGCCCCCGCGCTGGCGCAGTCCACGGGCGCCGACGAGGCGATCCAGCCCGATGGAACCGTGAGACAGAACCTGGCGCTCACCGCCGGGCAGCGCAGCGCGATCTACAACATCGTCATCCGGGAACGGGCGAAACCCCACGCCGACCAGATTATCGTCGCAGTCGGGGCGCCGGTGCCGCCGGCGATCGACCTTGTCGACCTGCCGGATCAGGCAACTGTGAACAATCCTTCGGCCGCGCTCCTCAAATATGCCATGGTGCATGGCGATGTAGTGGTGGTCGATCCGGTGGCGATGCGCGTCGTCGACGTCATCCGCAGCGGCGCGAAACCGTAAGGACACCGCAGCGTAAGAGAATTGATCTACGCGTGCCGGCGTCAGGACACTCTATCCAAGCACCGGCCTGAATCTCCTCATTGCGTCAGCGTCGACCGGATTGAAAAGATTTGAACGAGCTTTAGCGAGACGCAATGCCCCCCAAAACTGCCGCCCACTTGTTTGCCGTGGAGGAACCGGCGGAGACGCCGTTCTACATCGCCGCCACGCAGCAGGCAGCGACCAGGCCGCCGCGCGCGCTCAAATACGGCGACACCTTCATCGTGCTCGACAGCCGCGGCGACATTTCGGCGACCTCCGGCGGCTCGGCCGGCCTGTTCCATCTCGACACCCGCTATCTGTCGCGCCTCGAATTGCTGGTCAACGCCGTGCATCCGCTGCTGCTCGGCTCCAACCTGCGCGACGATAACTCGGCCTTTTCCGTCGACCTGAGCAATCCCGATCTGATGGCCGACCAGCGCATCGTGCTGGAGCGGGACACCGTGCACATTTTGCGCACCATATTCCTGTGGCGCAGCACCGCTTATCAACGGCTCGGCGTGCGCAATTACAGCGACCGCGCCGTCGACTTGCAGGTCTCGGTCCTGTTCGAGAACGACTTCGCCGACCTGTTCGAAGTGCGCGGCTCGCACCGCGAACGCCGCGGCACGGCGACCGCCAATCTGCGCGGCGCCGACCAGGCGCTGCTGATCTATCGCGGCCTCGACAACAAGGTCCGGCGCACCGCGTTGACTTTCGATCCGCCGCCGAGCCGGCTGACCACCAGCGCCGCCGTCTACGAATTGCATCTCGAACCGGGCGAAACGCGGCCGTTGTTCCTGGCGGTGAGCTGCGACGCCGCCGACACGCGGCCGCGGCCGTTCCTCCCCGCCTTCATCGCCGCGCGCCGCGAATTGCGCGAGGCGACCCGGCAGCAGACCTCGGTCGAGACATCCAATGAGCGTTTCAACGAAATGTTGTGCCGCTCGGCCGCCGACCTCGCCATGCTGATGACCGACACGCCGCAAGGCCGCTACCCTTACGCCGGCATCCCCTGGTTTTCGACCACGTTCGGCCGCGATGGCCTGATCACCGCGCTGCAGATGCTGTGGTGGAGCCCCGACGTGGCGCGCGGCGTGTTGCGGCGGCTCGCGGCCTATCAGGCCAAGACCGCCGATCCGCTGGCCGATTCCGAGCCGGGCAAAATTTTGCACGAGATGCGCGGCGGCGAAATGGCGGCGCTGCGCGAGGTGCCGTTCGGTCTTTACTACGGCAGTGTCGATTCGACGCCGCTGTTCGTGCTGCTTGCCGGACTTTATGCCGAGCGCACCGGCGATATCCAAACCGTCGCCGAGCTGTGGCCGGCAATCGAGGCGGCGCTGGGCTGGATCGACGGCCCCGGCGATCCCGACGGCGACGGCTTCGTCGAATACGCCCGCGCCAACGAGCAAGGCCTCGTCAATCAGGGCTGGAAGGATTCCCACGACGCAGTGTTCCATGCCGACGGCCGGCTGGCCGAAGGCCCGATCGCGCTCGCCGAGGTGCAAGGCTATGTCTACGCCGCCAAGCGCATGGCGGCGCAGTGCGCGCGGCGGCTCGGCAACTACACCGTTGCGCGCCAGCTCGATGCCGAAGCGAGCCGGCTCGCGGCGCGTTTCGAAAGCGCGTTCTGGTGCCCGGAGATCGCGACCTATGCGCTGGCGCTCGACGGCGCAAAAAATCCGTGCCGGGTGCGCACCTCGAATGCCGGGCAGGTGTTGTTCACCGGCATCGCCGCCGCCGACCGCGCCGCCCACGTCGCCAAGGGTCTTTTGCAAACCGACTTCTTTTCCGGCTGGGGTATCCGCACCGTGGCGCGCGGCGAAGCCCGCTATAATCCGATGTCGTATCACAACGGCTCGATCTGGCCGCACGACAACGCGCTGATCGCTTTGGGGCTTTCGCGCTACGAACACAAGCAAGCGGTCGAGACGTTGTTCGAAGGCCTGTTCGGGGCCGCCACTTATATGGATCACCGCCGGCTGCCGGAATTGTTCTGCGGCTTCCAGCGCCACCACGGCCAGGGGCCGACGCTCTATCCCGTCGCCTGCTCGCCGCAGGCCTGGGCCAGCGCCACGCCATTCACGCTGTTGGAAGCCTCCCTCGGCCTGCAATTCGATCCGTTCAAGGGCGAGATCCGGCTGTGCAATCCGCGCCTGCCGGCGTTTTTGGACGAAGTGATCCTGCGCGATTTGCGGCTCGATTCGTCGAGCGTCGATCTGCGTGTGCGGCGGCATAAAGACACGGTATCGCTCGATACGCCGCGCATCAGCGGCGATATCCGGGTTTCGATCGTGTTTTCCTCCTGATCCCGCCGGGAACTTTGTCGCCAGCCTGCCGGTTCCGCCGAACCTTGGAACCAGCCGCACCGCTCAGGCTTTGTGGTGTGAGTTCCCCGACACTTCGGAGGCGGCATGCGCGGCGAACATCCGATCGTCATGGCGGCAGCTGCGTTGTTGGCGCTGACCGCCGTCATCAGTGTGGCGTCGTCTGAAAGCGGACCAGCCCCGCCCGCCCCAGCCCCGGCCCCGGCCAAGACCGAGCAGCCGGCGCCGCCCGGGGTCACCATCCTCCCCAACCACGAGGTCGAGGGCATTCTCGGCCGGCAAGTGCGCAGCTCGGCCGACGAGAATATGGGCCGGATCGTCGACGTGCTGGTGATGCGCAGCGGCCAGGTCCGCGCCGCGATCATCGACTTCGGCGGTTTCTTCGGTGTCGGCAGCCGCAAGATCGCGGTGGATTGGGCGGCGCTGCATTTTCCCGCCCCGACCAAGCCCGAGTCGCCGATCCAGCTTGAACTGAACCGCGACCAGGTGAACGCCGCACCGGCCTATGAAGACGGTAAGCCCGTCGTGGTCTTGAGCGCGCTCGGCAAGCTCGAGCCGCTGCCGCTCGAATAGTTCATCAACATTTGCGGGAGACGTATTCTGCCGGCGAAGCCATCACGCGCCATTCGCGACCGAGAGGATCCGCACGACGCGCGCGCCGGCGAAGCCTTGTCGCCCGAAGCCTTGTCGCCGCCACCGACATCGGAAGGCCGTGAGCCGCCGTTGCGGCCGTCGCCGCGCAGCCTGCGCGGGCTCGATTGGTTCGTCTTCTTCGTCGCCGACGTGCAGACCGGTTTCGGCCCGTTCGTGTCGGTCTACCTGACCGGGCAACGCTGGACGCAGTTCGATATCGGCCTCGTGCAATCGACGGCCGGGATCGTGTCGCTGCTCGGCCAAATGCCCGGCGGCGCCATCGTCGACGCCGCCCGCTCCGAGCGGTTCGTCGCCGGCATCGCCATCGTCACCATCTGCGTCGCCGCCTTGACCTATGCGGCGCTGCCGATCTTCCCGGTCGTGCTGACCGGGGCGGTCTTGCACGCGCTGGCAAGCTGCGTGCTCGGCCCGGCCATGGCCGCGATCAGCCTCGGCCTGGTCGGCCATGCCGCGATCGGCGCGCGGCTCGGCCGCAACGCCCGCTTCGCCGCTATCGGCAACGGCTTGGCGGCGGCGGTGATGGGCGCCTGCGGGTACCTGTTGTCCGCCCGCGCGGTGTTCATCGTCACCGTGCTGTTGCTCGGGCCGGCGCTGCTGGCGCTGCGCACCATTGCGCCGAAGGAGATCGATCCCGAACGCGCCCACGGCGCAGTGCCGCACCGTCGCACGGACAAGCCGCGTACCAAAGCCGCCGCGTTGCTGCGCAACCGGCCGCTGCTCATCTTTGCCGGCTGTCTGCTGCTGTTCCATCTCGCCAACGGCGCCATGCTGCCGTTGATGGGCAGCCTCGTGACCATGCGCTCGAGCCAATGGGCGACGGTGCTGATCGCGGCCTGTATCGTCGTGCCGCAGGTGGTGGTCGCGGTGCTGTCGCCATCGGTCGGAATCCGCTCCCAGCTTTGGGGGCGGCGCCCGTTGCTGCTGATCGGCTTCGCCGCCTTGCCGATCCGCGGGCTGCTGTTTGCGTCGGTGAGCAATCCGTGGCTGCTGGTCGTCGTGCAATTGCTCGACGGCGTCACCGCCTCGGTGTTCGCCGTCATGGTGCCGCTGGTGATCGCCGATCTCACCCGCGGCACCGGCCACTTCAATCTCGGCCTGGGCATCGTCGGCACCGCAACCGGCGTCGGCGCCTCGCTCAGCGCCACCTTCGCCGGCTACATGACCGACCGCTTCGGCTTCGGCTCGGCCTTCGCCGGCCTCGCCGCGATCGCACTGGTCGGCCTGACGGTGTTGTGGACGCTGATGCCGGAGACGCGGCCGGAGGAGGAATCGTAGGGTGGGTTAGCCGCAAAGCGGCGTAACCCACCTTGGCGTTGCGGCGGGTTACGCGCCAACGGCGCTAACCCGCCCTACACAGCTAAAGCGCCGGCGCGTCGTCGGCGACCAGGTGCAGATGCGGCGCCAGGCTGTCGGCCAGGCTGCGATAGACGCTGAGATAATCCTGCGCCATGCGCCGCGCGGTGAAGTGTTGCTCGAAGTGCGCGCGGATTTTCGCGCGCGACAAATGATCCAGCCGATCGACGGCGCCGATAGCGCCATTGATGTCCTCGACGATGAAACCGGTGAGGCCGTCGTCGATCACTTCCGGCACCGAGCCACGGTTGAAGGCGATGACCGGCGTGCCGCAGGCCATGGCTTCGATCATCACCAGGCCGAACGGCTCCGGCCAGTCGATCGGCACCAACAGCGCGATGGCGCCGCTCAAGAACTCCGATTTATCCTTGTCGGCGATCTCGCCGATATATTCGACATTGCCCGCCTTGATCATCGGCTTGATCTGCTCATCGTAGTAGTCCTGGTCGGCGCGGTCGACCTTGGCCGCAACCTTGAGCGGCACGCCGCAATGCTCCGCGATGCGGATGGCGCGATCGATGCCCTTTTCCGGCGCGATGCGGCCGAGAAAGGCGAAATAGCTCGGCTTGACCGACTTCGGCATCAAGAGCCGCTCGGGCAGGCCGTGATGCACCGTGCGCACCCAATGCGCCTGCGGCAGCGGCCGCCGCTGCGAATTGGAGATCGACACCACCGGTACCGTGTTGAAGGTGTCGAACACCGGCTGATGCTCGGGCAGATCGAGCCGCCCGTGTAGCGTGGTCACGAACGGCGTCGCCTGGCGAGCGAAGAGCGAGAACGGGTAATAATCCAGATGAAAATGCAGGACGTCGAAATCGCCCGAGCGCTGATAGACGCGCTCCAGCATCATCATGTGCAACCCATTTGGATCGCGCACCGCGCCGTCGAGCCGCAGCGCCCGCGGCCACATCGCTTCCAGCTTGGCCGACGTCTGCGAATCGCCGCTGGCGAACAGCGTGACCTCGTGGCCGAGCGCAATCAGCTCCTCCGTGAGCCACGACACGACGCGTTCGGTTCCGCCGTAAAGCTTAGGCGGCACCGCCTCCGTCAGGGGGGCGATTTGCGCGATATGCATCGATTTTAACCTTTCGTGGCCCGGTATGGATGTCCGCGTCGCCCCGTGATGTTGCAACGCAAACACAACAACGAACCAAGGCCGAAATATTTCAATTCCGGCATGGAACTTATTTTTCGCAAATCGTGGAACTTTTTTGCGTGTTCATTCCCAGTGCACGAAATCGGCGCTGATCGTCACCGGCGCGACGACGTTTCGACACGGAACGGACGCAAGCTCGACATGGTTTATCCTCGTGGCGTGTCACGAAAAATTTTTATGTGGCCGGGCGATACGTTTGCGAGTTCCGGCGTTGTGACCCTGGGAGGGCTAGGGGAGCGGCAGCATTCGCGCGCGGAGTTTTGATACGCATGGCCGATCTTTGCGATTACGCCACCCGTCCCCTCGCCTTCGTCCTTCACTATGTCCGGCTGCGGCCGCTGTCGCACGCGGTGATCCTCGCCGCGGTGCTGGGCGCGGTGACATGCTCGGTCGGCACCCAATACGGCGTCAAATTCCTGGTCGACGTGCTGTCCAATCACGATGCCGCCGGCGCGTGGACGGCGTTCCTTGTGCTCGGCGCGCTGATCGCCGCGGATAATCTGCTGTGGCGGATCGCGAGCTGGATCGCGAATTTCACCTTCGTCGGCGTCACCGGCGACCTGCGGCGCGACCTGTTCCGCCACCTGATGGGCCATTCGCCGGCCTATTTCGCCGACCGCCTGCCGGGCACGCTGATCAGCCGCGTCACTGCGACCGCGAACGCCATTTTCACCGCCGAGAACATGTTGGTCTGGAACGTGCTGCCGCCCTGCGTGGCGACGGTCGCGGCGATCGCGCTGGTTTGCACCATCAGCGTGCCGATGGCTCTGGGCCTTGCCGGCTTTGCCGGCATCATGGTGTGCCTGATGTTCCGCCTGGCCGCCGCGGGGCGACCGCTGCATCACGACTTCGCCAACAAGGCCGCCGCCGTCGACGGCGAAATGGTCGACGTCGTCGGCAACATGCCGCTGGTGCGGGCGTTCTCCGGTTTCACCCGCGAGCACCGGCGTTTCGACGCCACCGTCGACCGCGAAATGGATGCGCGGCGGCGGAGCCTGTTCTATCTGGAAAAGCTCCGCAT
>JBAUYI010000035.1:0-3296 GCA_049584715.1 Xanthobacteraceae bacterium | reverse complement strand
CGGAGCTATGCGCGAAACTGGGTGATGGCGGTTTGAGAAAGGCGGCGTATCGAGGCGGGTGGAAGCCTGCCTGAACTCCTGAAGGAGCCGATACGCCATGACGAGCGATAGCACTGTTGTCCCTCTCCGTCAGCCCGACACGATCGACGATCCGCTGACTGTCGTCCTGAGGAGCGGCGCCCGCCGGCTGCTTGCCCAGGCGGTGGAAGCGGAGGCCGAGGCGTTCCTGGCCATGATGACGGACGCACGGCTGCCGGATGGGCGGGAGCGCATGGTCCGGCACGGCCAGGGCCCGGAGCGGGTGATCCAGACCGGGATCGGCCCGGTCGAGGTGCGACGAGTGAAACTGCGTGACCGCGGCGCCAGTGACGGTGCCGAGCGCATCCGTTTCACCTCGGCGATCCTGCCGCGCTGGGCACGACGGACGCGCAGCCTGGATGCGCTGTTGCCGACCCTCTACTTGCGCGGCGTCTCGATGGGCGACTTCCAGGAGGCGCTCGCCGCCTTGCTCGGCCATGACGCGCCGAACCTGTCGCCGTCGGTGATCGCGCGGTTGCGGAGCGAATGGGAAGCGGACTACGGGCGCTGGCAACGGCGCGACCTGTCGGCCCGGCGATATGCCTACATCTGGGCGGACGGTGTTTACCTGCAGGCGCGCATGGAGCCGCGGGCCGAGTGCATGCTGGTGCTGATCGGCGCGACGCCGGAGGGCAAGAAGGAGCTGGTCGGCTTCCAGGTGGGCATCCGCGAGAGCGGGCAGAGCTGGCGGGAGCTGCTGGTCGACCTGAAGGCCCGCGGCCTGGTCATCGCGCCCGAGTTGGCCACCGGCGACGGGGCGCTTGGTTTCTGGAAGGCGCTCGAGGAGGTGTCGCCGACAACCCGACACCAGCGCTGCACGGTGCACAAGACCGCCAACGTTCTCGACAAGCTGCCCAAATCCGTTCAGCCGGCGGCCAAGGCAGACCTGCGGGAGATCTGGACGGCGCCGGACCGGGCGACGGCCGAGACAGCGATCGCGACGTTTGCCGAAAAGTACGGAGCCAAATACGAGAAGGCGGTGACCTGCCTGGTGAAGGACCGCGACGCGCTCCTGACCTTCTATGACTTTCCCGCCGAGCACTGGGATCACAAACGCACATCGAACCCGATCGAGAGCGTGTTCGCCACCGTCAGACACCGCACGGTCCGGATCAAGGGCGCGCTGTCCCAAGACACCGCCCGGCTGATGGTGTTCAAGCTCGTCATGGCGGCGGCGAAGACGTGGCGGCGATTGACCGGCGAGAACCAGTTGCCGAAAGTCATCGGCGGCGTCACATTCCGAAACGGCGTCGAGGTCATCAACACGCCAGAGCAGAACGCCGCCTGAGCTCACCGTCACCCAGTTTCGCGCATAGCTCCGCCATGATAGCTCATCGCGAAGGTCGTTCCGCCAGATGTCATCAGCTTTTCCGCGCGGCGCGTCAGATCCAGCAGTGACCAGCAGGATACGTCCATCGCGGTTAGAAAACCGTCGCGGGGACAGTCGGTGACGCGTCCCTCGAGTGCCCGCCGCGGGGCGAAAGCGATCGAGTGCACCAGAATGTCGATGCGCCCCCATTTCGACGTAATCGCCTCGAACAGCGCATCTACCTGCGCCGAGTCGCGAACTTCCAACGGAAGCAGCAGCGATGCCTCTACCGCCGCGGCCAGCGGCTCGACATAGGGTCGGGCTTTGTCATTGAGATAAGTCATTGCGATCTCCGCGCCAGCCCGATGCATCGCCTCGGCGCATCCCACGCGATCGAACGGTCATTCGCGACGCCCACTATCAGAGCCTTCTGTCCCTGCAGGATCGGGGTGCGGGGGAGTTCACGAGGCACGTTGCCCGCCTCGCTCATCGGATTGCCGCCGCAGCGCTCTTGCGCCGCGCGTCCGCCACCAGGCTGGCGACCGCGCAGGATGCAAGCCGGGTGATTACGGAATCGGCGCGGCTGGTCAGGATGATCGGGACGCGGGCGCCAAGGACAATGCCGGCGGCGGCCGCGCCTGCCAGAAACGAGAGGCTCTTGGCCAGCACGTTGCCGGCTTCGAGATCCGGTACGACCAACACGTTGGCGCGGCCCGCCACCGGCGAAACGATGTGTTTGATCGCCGCTGCATCCTCGTTGATCGCATTGTCGAGCGCCAGCGGGCCGTCGAGAATCCCGCCCGTGATCTGACCGCGTTCTGCCATCTTGCACAGTGCCGCGGCTTCGATAGTCGATGGGACGGCGGGATTGACGGCCTCCATCGCCGACATGATCGCGACCCGCACCTCTTGAAACCCCAACGCACGGCCGAGATCGATCGCGTTCTGCACGATATCGACCTTTTCCGCGAGGTTGGGCGCGATATTGACCGCGCCGTCGGTAATGATCAGCGGGTCTTTGTGGCCGGGCAGATCCATCACAAAGCAATGGCTGATCCGCCGCGCCGTGCGGATCCCGGTCTCGCGCGCGACGACGGCACCCATCAACTCATCAGTATGAAGGCTGCCCTTCATTAGGGCTTCTGCCTTATCCTTGCCTAACGAGCTCGACCGCCTTTGCGGCCGAGTCGTGACTGTGCGCTGATTCTTCAACCGGAAAATCCGCTATCTCAGCTTCCGCACGCTCGGCCGCGGAGCGTATGCGCGCAGGCGGTCCGACCAGAATTGGGGCGATAAGTCCCAGCTTCGCCGCCTCGACGACACCTTCGATCGAGGTCTGATCACAAGGATGCGCAACCGCCGTTGTTACCGGTGGCAGCTGTTGGGCCGCGCGCACAAGCCGATCGTATCGTTCGCGCAGCTCGGCCGGCTTTGCTGTTTCCATGGCTTCCTCTTTCGGCCGATCAGGCTGCCTTCTCCCCGCCTCTCGCTGGCGCCGGAACGGCGAAGATGGTCTCGATGAGTTCGAGGCGCCGGCTACCCTCCTCCGGCAATGCCCCGCGCGACGCGAGTACCCGGCGCACGAGCGCGAGCGCTTCGTCGCATTGCCGCCGATCGTTCGGCAGTAGCGTTGGCAGTGCCGCAATCGCCCGCTCTGTATCCAAGAGTAGGATCAGGTATTGCTCCTTGACCACCTCCTTGAACCGCGCGAAGCCGACGCGCTTGGCCGCCGGCAGCTCGGCGCCGATCTGCTTGAGGGCGGCAAATCCGCGCTCGTCGACCGTAAGCATCCGCCGAGCGCCGCGGCGGGTTAAGGGATCAGGCGGCGACGGCTTGATCGGCGGGCTTTTTCCAGTGCCAAGGCAAGAGATCGGCGAGACGGGAGGCCGGATGATCGGCGATCCGGCGG
>JBAUYI010000034.1:0-3498 GCA_049584715.1 Xanthobacteraceae bacterium | reverse complement strand
CGCACGCCGTTCATGCTGGTGCGCTGCAGCCGCGATTTGCACTACCGCTTCGTCAGCCAGGCCTATGCGCAACTGGTCGGCGTTCGGCGCGAAGAGATCGTCGGCAAGACCATCGCCGAAGCGATCGGCGATAAGGGCTTCAACACGCTGCGGCCGCACATCGAAAAGGTGCTGCGCGGCCAAGCGTCGGAATTCGATTGCGAGATCGATTTTCCGGTCGCCGGGACGCGCCGCCTGCATATCGCCTACCGGCCGGAAACCGATGCGGCGGGCAAGGTCGACGGCTGGATCGCGTCGTTGCTCGACATTACCGAGCAAAGCCGCGCCGTGCAGGCGCGCGAGCAGCTCGCCAGCATCGTCGAATCGTCCGGCGACGCCATCGTCAGCAAGACCCTCGACGGCATCATCGTCAGCTGGAACAGCGCCGCCGAAAACCTGTTCGGCTACGCGGCCGAAGAGGTCATCGGCAAGTCGATCACCATCCTGATTCCGGCGGAGCTCCACGACGAGGAGCCGAAGATTCTCGCGCGCATCCGGCGCGGCGACAGCCTCGACCACTACGAGACCATCCGGCAGCGCAAGGACGGCAGCCAGGTCCCGGTGTCGCTCAGCATCTCGCCGGTCAAGGACGCCCATGGCACCATCGTCGGCGCCTCGAAGATCGCCCGCGACATCACCGCGCGCAAGCGGGCCGAACATGAGCGCGACCGCATCGAAGGCGAGTTGCGCGAACTCAGCGAAAAGCTCGAGCAGGAAGTCGAGCGGCGCACGCTGGAGCGCGACCGCATCTGGAACGTCTCCGAAGACCTGCTCGGCGTTGCGAATTTCGATGGCTATTTTCTGAGCATGAATCCGGCCTGGAGCCGGCTGCTCGGCTGGAGCGAGGACGAGATCAAGGCAATGCATGTCACTGAGTTGCGTCATCCCGATGATGCCGCACATTCCGAGGCGGGCCGTAGCGAGCTCACCCGCGGCGTGCCGACCGTGCGGATGGAGAATCGGTTCCGCCACAAGGACGGCTCCTGGCGCTGGCTGCACTGGACCATGACCGAGCATGACGGGCTGATCTACGTCGCCGGACGGCACGTCACCGCGGAAAAAGAATCCGCCGCCGCCCTGCAACACGCCCAGCGGCAGGCCGCCCATTTGCAGAAAATGGAAGCGATCGGCCAGTTGACCGGCGGCGTCGCCCACGACTTCAATAATCTTTTGATGATCGTCAGTGGGCACGCGCAAAGCCTGAAGAAGCGCTTGAACGAGACGCGCGACGTCCGCGCTTTGCAGGCGATTGAAATGGCGGCGACCCGCGGCGAGAATTTGACCAGGCAATTGCTGGCGTTCTCGCGCACTTTGCCGCTCAACCCGACCGTGATCAGCCTCGCCGATACGGTGGCGGCCATTCGCGACGTGCTGGCCGGCACCATGCACGTCAATATCGAATTTTTGATCGATGTTCCCGCCGCCACATGGCCGGTCTGCGTCGACAAATCCGAGCTCGAACTGGCGCTGGTCAATCTCGCGGTCAATGCCCGCGATGCCATGCCCGAGGGCGGTCGCATAGCGATCGCGGCGCAAAACGTTTCGTTGCACGCGAACGACGCGCCGAACGGCGCGGCCGGCGACTATGTCGCGCTCTCGGTCGCCGATACCGGCTGCGGCATTCCGGCTGACCTTTTACCGCGCGTGGTCGAGCCGTTCTTCACTACCAAGGGGCCGGACAAGGGTACCGGTCTCGGCCTGTCCCAGGTTTACGGCCTCGCGCACCGCTCCGGCGGCACGGTGCAGATCGCGAGCGAAATCGGCCACGGCACCAAGGTCACGATCTATCTGCCGCGCAGCGAGGCGCCGATCGCTGCGCCGTCGCCGGAAGACAGCTCGCGCTACATGGCGGCCGACCAGCGGACCATCCTCGTGGTGGAAGACAACAAGGACGTCAAAAACGTCGCCGTCTCGCTGTTGGAGCAGCTCGGCTATAAAACCATCGCCGTGGAATCCGCTTCCGAAGCCCTCGATGTGCTGGCCTCGGGGCAGACGGTCGATCTGCTCTTCACCGACGTCGCGCTGCCCGGCCAGCTCGACGGCTTGGCGCTGGCGCGCAAGGTCACCGATCGCTACCGCACCATTCCGATCGTGCTGACGACGGGCTACACGCGCGCCTTCGACAGCGATCCGGAATTTCCGGTGTTACGCAAGCCGTACCAGATTGCCGCGCTCGGCCGGCTGATCCACCAGGCGCTTTACCCACAGAGCGCCGGCACAGCGCATTAGAGTTAGGGCGCGCCAGCGGCGTCTTGGAAATCTCCGCCTTCCCTATTCCGCCGCGGTCGCCATCGCCACACGCGGCCAGGACGGGCTGGGCACCGGCTGCCACCATTTCGCAACGCCGAGCTCTTTGGTGATGACGTTGGCGGCGTTGTAGCCCGGGCTACCGGTGACTGCGCCGCCGGTGTGGCTGCTGGCGCCGCAGAGGTAGAGTCCCTTCATCGGCGTGGTGTAGCGGCCGAGGTCCGGCGTCGGCCGGTTGCCGCCGAGCTGCGACGGCATGTAGGCGCCGACGTGGTGGCTGCCCCTGACCATGTTGATGCAATGCCGTTCGATGTCGAGCGGCGAGAACACTGCCTTGGCGACCACGTTCTTCGCGGTGAGGTTGGGCGCAAACTCGCGCCATTGCGACAGCAATCGATCGGCGATTTCGTCCTTACGCTTGTCCCAGTTCTGCGGATCGCCATCGAGATCGTACGGTGCCCACGGCCACCAGAACGCAACGTGCTTGCCGGCAGGCCAATCGACGGATCGAATTTCGACGAGCAGGTGCCGTTGCCGGCGAAATAGGTCGGCAGCTTCTGCTCATGGATATCGTCGAAGATGCGATCGATCTGATCAGTGGTATCGGCGCCGAAAATCATATTCCAGGCGCGTGCGACATCCGGGTCCCAGGCTTCCGCCTTCTCGTAGCGCGGCGCCTCGTTGAGAGCGAGGTGCAAGGTCACGAGGCTGTGCGAGCACCATTTGAATCCCTTGATGCCCTCGACCACCTTCGCCGGAAAATTCTGCTCGCCGGCTAGTCCGATGGTCTGCGGCGCGTCGATGGCACTGGCGACGAACCTGGCCGAATAGGTGTCGCCGTTTTGCAGGCGGACACCCGTTACGCCCTTTGAATCCGAGGTGATGGCGCTGACATGGCCGTTGCGGATGAGCGTCGCGCCGTTGTCCACAAGAAGCCGTTCGAGGGCGAGCGCAACCGAGCCGGCGCCGCCGACCGGCAGTCCGAGCTTGGTCAGGCGGCTGAGCAGCCGCGGAAAGAACGCACCGACTCCGGGCACGTTCTCGATCGCGATCGCGTGCAGGATGCAGTTGAAGAACATCCGAACGTATTCGCTCTCGAAATTGCGCTCGACCGCCTGATGCAGGGTCATCGGCATGTACGAGAGGAGATCATCCCATTGCGGGCCGCTGAGCCTTTTGCCGAGCTCGGCCGGCGGCAGCGGCACCGAGTAC
>JBAUYI010000033.1:0-32268 GCA_049584715.1 Xanthobacteraceae bacterium | reverse complement strand
GCCTGGGGCCGGCTTGTCGCGGAGATTTTCGGCTTTGCCAGCGCGCTGGTGCTGACGCGGTGGGCGTTTCCGATGCCGGTGCCTTATCTGCGGCTGACGCGGGTGCTGATCGCCACCATGGTCATGGCGATCGTGGTGCGAAGCCTCGAGCTTGCGCTCCATCTGAGCGACAAGGACGCCCTCGCCGTCCTGCTGCCTTCCGGCATCGTGACCTATTTGACCATGTGCTGGCTGCTCAACGTCGCCAAAGGCCGCGACCGCCTCAACCGCGGCCTATTGATCGTGCGCAACGCGCTGGCGCGCTGACAAGCTTGTGAGCAGGACTACGACCGGCCGCGATGCGACCCGGTCAGTCCTTCACTCTGCGGAACCAAAATGAACCGACGAATGGGTCGGGACCGCGTTCGGCGAGGATCGGAAACGCGCGCTTGAACTGCGCCAAATCCAAATGCATGAGGTGATTCAACGAGCAGATGATCTCGAATTCATCGTTGAAGGAAAGGAACGCCTCGAGCAGATACTGCTCGTTCCAAAAGCGCCGTTCCACGTTCAGCCATTGTGCCGGATAGTCCCGCGGCGAGAAAATATCGTGGACCTGGACGATGACCCCCTTGGGCAGGTTCGGCAGAATATGCAAAAACTCGAACTCGACGTCTCCCATGGGCCTGAGCGCATGGGAGGAATCGATGAAGACGATGTCGCCGGCGGACAGCGAGCGAAACAAATCGAGGTCGCTTCTTTCGATCAGTTCGCGCTTGATCTCGACGCCGAGGTCTTCCAGCCACGGATTTTCGTAGGGCTCATAACAAATCTGCCGGCACGAATATCCGCTGTCTTCCGCCTTGGCGTCCGCGATGGCGAGATGCGCAACGACCGTGGATTGCCCGCAACCGACCTCGACGATTGTACGCGGCTTGAAGTGTCTGATCATGCAGTAGAGAGCCTCTGCATCGCCCGGACCGCAATAACCGTTCGAATAGGAGAAGGTTCGCCCGTGACTGCGACGCCCTTCCAGAGAATGGAGTGCCGCGCCGAAGTCGAATTGTGCGAGCAATTGCATTTGGGCGTCGAGGTTCCAATCGATGCCGGCAAGAGCCCGCGGAACATCCGGATCGCGGAAGATGCTCTCGGCACCATAAGTCGGCTCGTGGTAGTGATTGGCCACGATCGTAACACCCGCCCGATCGAGCAGCCCGCGGACGGCCGGCAACGTCGCGCGGCGCGGCGCCGCAAATTTCAAGAACGGCAGCGCCGGGACGAAGAGAGCCAGCGCGACGCCATCCCGGATCAGGTTCTTTATCTTTGCGGCCATGGAGACGGTCGGTTGTGCGTTGTTCGCCGATGACGGCACCACCGACGCCGCCGCTTCTTCATCGTTTGTTGCCATCGTGTCCATCATCGCCGCACGGGTCGCCGCGGTGGTGGCGTGCCACCACGTATCCCATTCGATCGCCGACGCCGGGCGCTTGGCTTGCTTGGCGACGGCCAGGAGTTGATCGGCGACAGCATGGAGGCCGGCACCTTCGGGAATGAACGACAAGACGCCGGCTTCGATCAGCCTGGTAAAGCCTGCATGATGCGCGAACTCGGCCATCGCGCGCGGCGCCGTGACCACGACCGGCCGATCCGATTGCAGCGTGTGAATGACGCTCGACCGGCGCGCCGTGAGGCCTTCGGGGAACAGGAACAGGAAGGAGCCGACTTCATCGAACAGTGTATAGAGCTCGGCTTCGTCGGCAATATAGCCGGTGACGATGACCTGATCCGCGATGCCGTAGTCGGCGACTTTGGACCAGAACTGCTGCTCGTAGCCGTCGAGCGACTTCATGAAGCTGCCGATGAAAATGATGCCGGCGCGGATGCCGCTCTTGCGCAAATCTTCGCAGACATCGAGCAGCGCGGTGGCGGCCTTGCCTTTGTAGATCGCGCCGAAATAACCGATCACCACGTCGCAGTTTTGGGCGACTTCGCGCACGCGCAAAACCCGTTCGGTGACGCGCGATTCGACGGGGCGGCGGATGGTTGGAGCATTCGGCACCAGCCGGCATTTTCGTGCCGCGCCCATGAGCCAGGGCGTGCCGGCGATCTCGCCGGCGATGAACGGCGACACCACGATGATGGTGCGGCTGAGCAACAGGAACGGCGCCAGCGTCAGCCGGCGCAGCCAATGCAGCGCCGACCATTCGTGCATGAAGACATTGACCCGGCAGCGCGCCACGCAGGCGAACAGCAGGATCGCCAGCGGCAACAGCAGCAATCTCTTCCACGCCACCAACGGCACGCTGAAAACGACCTGATCGGCGGCGGCGACCTTGCGTAAGACGGCGGGCAGATCGCGCCAGCGGTTCGAGACCGCGAGCACCGCGTAGCCGTCATCCGGATAGTCACCCTGCAACGCGCTCACCAGGAGGCGGGCGAACGATTCGACGCCGCACTCTTCCTTGCTCGGCGTCAACAGGAACAGGCAGCGATCCTGCGCCCGCCCGGCACCCGGCAACGGGGCGCTGCGTTGAAGAACCGCATCGGTGTTGAATTGGACATTCATGTCGGCAGAGCTTTACCCAGGCTGCGTTAATAAATCGCATACCAAGCGGCCGCGTTAACCAATCGCCCGCGCGGCGTGTGCGCCCTAATGACCGCAGCGACCGAAGTAATTTCCGGCAGTCGCATCAGCCCGCCTGGCAATCCGGTCTAAAATTAACCAATGCCTCTTCGACGTCAGAATGTGGTGCTGCGAGTGCCTTGGCGAGCCCGGCTTGGGAGTAACGTTACTGGCACGATTCACGGTCGATCAGGTCCTCATGCGTTAGAATTCTCTTCTCGGGCGGTGGCATCGCTGCATCAAGCAAAAGAGCGTAGGCGTGACTGTCATTGATCTGCCATCGCGTGGGCGCGTTGCGCGCAATTCCTTCAAGATCGAGCTTCATGCCGGCGATAATCTGGCCGCCGCGGATTGGCCCTCGATCCCCGACGGCCGCGATCTGCAGATGCACATCTTTCAGTCGCGGGAATTCCTCGACATCTGGCTCGATACGATCGGCAAGGCGAGCCGCATCGAGCCCTGCTTTATCGTGGTCAAAGATTCCGACGGGCGGCCGATTCTCTACCTGCCGCTCATCATCGAAACCAAATTCAATGTCCGGCTGCTCCGTTTCATGGATTGCGGCGTCGCCGACTACAACGCGCCGATCGTGGCGGCGGACCGCGCGCTGTCGCGCCAGGAATTTCACGACGTGTGGGCGGAGGTTTTGGCGCTGTTGCCCGGCTTCGACGTCATCGACTTGAAGAAGATCGCAAGCGACGTCGCCGGCGCCTTCAATCCGCTCACTTATCTCGACTGCACGCCCTTCGGCGAAAGCGGCCATACGATCGTACTGACTCGGTTGCGCGACCAGACAGATACACGGGGCGCGGTGGTGCGGCTGCGGCGCAAGCTGCAAAGCCACGCCAAGGGACTGCACCAGATCGGCGAGCCGCGCTTCATCGTCAATCCCGGTGCCGCCGAAGCCGCGCGGGTGACGGAACGGCTATTCGAGCTCAAGCGCCGAAAATACCAGCGCACCTCGACGCCGGATTTCCTGGCGGCTCCCGGCGTCGAACGCTTTTATCGCGAGATGACGAGCCCCGAGCGGCTCGGCACGATCAGCCATCTTTCGGCGCTGACGGTCGGCGACACCGTGGCGTCGGCGCATCTCGGCTTCATCGGGCGCGGCCGGTTCTATTATATTTTCCCGGCCTACGACACGCAGTTCGGCCGCTACCGCGTCGGCCATCTCCTGTTGCAGCACCTGATCGATCAGTCGGTCACGCAGGATTTCGCGACCTTCGACCTCGGCATCGGCGATGCCTCCTACAAGAACAAATGGGCCACGCACCACCTCGCCTTGCATAACCATGAGCGCGCAGTCACGGCTGCCGGCCGGGTTTATTTGCAGATGCGCCGGGTCGGCCGTTTTGTCAGCGCGAGCGGTATCCGGACCTGGTTCAAGACCGCGAGCTGACGGCCGGCTTTGGCCCACCCGAAATCCTCAAAGCCTGGCCGTCCGTGGGCCTGTCGCGACCTTGCCGCGATCCTGGGCGGCCACGCATAAACTGGAATTTATACGCGGAATTCCATACAGTGCCGCCGGGGAATGGGCTGGGGCGACAATCACCTTAACGAACTTTAATGCGCCCGACATTGCGCCTTAAGGCCGACAGGGCATAGTCGCCAAGAAGGGCCATCACTGACAGGTGAGGTAGTGGAACAGTAAATGCATTCCGGACTTGATCGAGGTAGCACGCAGAACCGAGTTGATTGGATGGGACCTTTGAAAGCTGGTCACAGGTCCCGCCGGCTGGTTATTTTTTCTGTGATAGGCCTCGCGGCGCTGGCCGTGATTGCCGCGATCGTGATCTGGCGGCACGGCAAAACCACCCAGGTCGCCGGGCCGCCGATGGTCCCGGTCACGGTCGCCGAAGCATCCCAGCACGACGTTCCGATCTATTACGACGCGCTCGGCACCGTGACGGCCTACAACACCGTCTCCATCCGCGCCCAAGTCACCGGCCAATTGATTTCCGTCGACTTCCGCCAAGGCCAGGAGGTCCGCCAAGGCGACGTGCTGGCGAGGATCGACCCGGCGCCGCTCAAAGCCGTCCTCGATCAGGCCGTGGCCAAGAAAGCGGACGATCAAGCGCAATTGGTCGACGCGCAAAAGGATTTTGCGCGATTCACCACCCTGCAAGCCAAGAATTTCGATACGCAGCAGAACGTCGATTTGCAGCAAGCCAAGGTCGATCATTTCAAGGCCTCGATCGACGCCGACCAGGGCGCCATCGAGGCGGCGCAGGCTCAGCTCGCTTATACGACGATCGTGGCACCGATCGACGGCGTCGTCGGCTTTCGCCAGGTCGACGTCGGCAACATCATCCACACCACCGATCCCAACCCGCTCACGGTGCTGACTCAGATCAAGCCATCCTACGTGATTTTCACGCTGCCGCAGAGCAATCTCGGCCCGGTGCGTGAAGCGATGCTGCGCGGCACCGTCTCGGTTCTCGCCTTCGATCAGAACGACAAGGAACAGCTGGCCGAGGGTCACTTGCTGTTGATCGACAATCAGATCGATCAGACCACCAGCACGATCCGGCTGAAGGCGGAATTTCCCA
Source organism: Xanthobacteraceae bacterium (assembly GCA_049584715.1). Classification (GTDB taxonomy): domain Bacteria; phylum Pseudomonadota; class Alphaproteobacteria; order Rhizobiales; family Xanthobacteraceae; genus BOG-931. The sequence continues at coordinate 27,117 of JBAUYI010000033.1, read as the reverse complement.
ACGAGGACGAGCGGCTGTGGCCGGGCGAGTTCGTGCGCATCCGCATCCTGATCACGACCTATAAGGATGCCGTGACCGTTCCGCCGGTCGCGGTGCAGCGCGGCCCGGATGGCTTCTATATCTGGGTGGTCAAACCCGACAATACGGTGGAGCAGCGTCCGATCGGCGCGCAGATGGTCAACGACGATGTCGCGATCGCCACCAAAGGCCTCGCCGCCGGCGAACGCGTCGTGACCAACGGGCAATCGCGGCTCGACGTCGGCTCGCATGTTGCCATCAAGACCCCGCCGCCGGGCGGACCGCCGAGCACGCAGCAGCAGGCGGACAAGAACTGATGAACATTTCGGAAGTCTTCATCCGCCGGCCGATCGCCACGTCGCTGTTGATGGCGGCGCTGGCGCTGGTCGGCATTGTGGCCTTTCCGCTGTTGCCCGTTGCGCCGCTGCCGCAGGTCGATTTCCCGACCATCCAGGTCAGCGCCACGGTGCCGGGCGCCAGCCCGGAAACCATGGCCGCGACCGTTGCCACGCCGCTCGAGCGCCAGTTCGGCCAGATCGCCGGCGTCGCGCAGATGAGCTCGGTGAGTTCGCTCGGCTCGACCGTGGTGACGTTGCAATTCGATCTCAACCGCAACATCGACGGCGCCGCGCAGGATGTGCAGGCCGCGATCACTGCGGCCGGATCGGCCCTGCCGAAAAATCTTTCGACGCCGCCGACCTATCGCAAGGTCAATCCGGCGGATTCGCCGATCCTGATCGTGTCGGCGAACTCGGACACGGTGCCGCTGCCCAAGGTCGACGACTTTGCCGAGAACGTCGTCGCCCAGCAGATCTCCCAGATTTCCGGCGTCGCCCAGGTCGCCATCGGCGGCCAGCAGAAGCCGGCGATCCGCGTCCAGGTCGATCCGGCCAAGTTGCAGGCGCGCCAGATCACGTTGGAGGATGTGCGCACGGCGCTGGCCAATGCCACCACCGACGTGGCCAAGGGCACGCTCCTTGGCAAGCAGCAGAGCTTGACCATCGTCGCCAACGACCAACTGGTGCAGGCGGACGACTACAACAACGTCATTATCGCCTATCGCAATGGCGCGCCGGTTCATATCCGCGACGTCGGCCAGGCTATCGACGGACCGCAGGATGTGACGCTCGGCGCGCTGCATCGCGATCACGTCGCCGTGGTGCTTTTGGTGTTCAAGCAGCCTGGCGCCAATGTGATCGACACCGTCGACAACATCAAGTCCGCGCTGAAGGGAATGAGCTCGCTCATTCCGCCCGGCATTCACCTCGACATCATCGTCGATCGCACCCAGACCATTCGCGCTTCGGTGAAAGACGTCGAGTTCACGCTGCTATTGTCCTGCGCGCTGGTCGTGCTGGTGATCCTTTTATTCCTGCGCAGCATCCAAGCCACGCTCATTCCGGGCGCCGCCGTGCCGCTCTCGCTGCTCGGCGCCGTCGCCATCATCTATCTGCTCGGCTACAGCCTGGACAATCTTTCGCTGATGGCGTTGACCATCGCCGTCGGTTTCGTGGTCGACGACGCGATCGTGGTGGTGGAAAACATCTTTCGGCATCTGGAGGCCGGCACTACGCCGCTGCAATCGGCGATCAAGGACGCGCGCGAGATCGGCTTTACCGTCATATCGATCAGTGTTTCGTTGATCGCCGTCTTCATTCCGCTGTTGCTGATGAGCGGCATCGTCGGCCGGCTGTTCCACGAATTCGCCATCACCGTCACGGCGGCGATCGTGGTGTCCGTCGTGGTGTCGCTGACGCTGACGCCGATGCTGTGCTCGCGCTTCCTGGTCAGCGAGCACGACCGCGAACATGGCCGCATCTATCGCGCCGTCGAATGGGGATTCGACAAGGTGCTCGACGGCTACCGCCGCGGCCTCGATTTCGTCTTGCAGCATCAGTTTCCGACGCTGCTGGTGTTCCTGGCGACCCTCTGCATCACCGGCGTGATGTTCGTCATGATACCGAAGGGGTTCTTCCCGACCCAGGACATCGGCATGCTGCTCGGCATTTCCGAGGCCAGCCAGGACATCTCGCCGCAACGGATGATGGACGTTCAACGTCAGCTTTCCGCAATCATCGAGCAGGATCCCGACGTCGCCGATTTCGTCTCGTTCTTCGGCCCGAGCTACGGCAATACGCAAAATACCGGCCGCTTCGTCGTCGGCCTGAAGCTGCGCGACGACCGCGACGTCAGCGCTGCGCAGATCATCGACCGGCTGCGCCCGAAGCTTGCGCAGATTCCCGGTGCGCGTCTGTTCCTGCAGGCTGCGCAAGATATCACCGTCGGCGGCCGCATCGCCCGCGGCCAGTTCCAATACGTCATGCAGGATCCCGACCTGCACGAGCTCAATACCTGGGCGCCGCGCCTGTTGGCCAAGCTCAAGACATTGCCGCAACTGGCCGACGTGGCCAGCGACGCGCAGAACGCGGCGCCGCAGCTCACCATCAACATCAATCGCGATGCGGCATCGCGTTTCGGCATCCAGCCGCAGCTCATCGACGACACGCTCAACGATGCCTTCGGCCAGCGTCAGGTGACGCAGTATTTCACCAACAATTCCTATTATCTCATCCTCGAAGTGCTGCCCCAGCTCCAGGGCGACGTCGGCACGCTCAATCAGGTCTACGTCCGGGCGCCGGGCACCGCACAGCTCGTACCGCTGTCGACCCTGGTCGAAGCCGACACGGCGCATATCGGGCCGCTTTTGGTGTCCCATTCCGGGCAATTCCCGGCGGTGACCTTGACGTTCAATCTGCCGCCCGGTGTCGCGCTCAGCCAGGCGGTCGACGCCATTCAGAAGGCGGCCGACGAGATCGGCATGCCGTCGTCTCTGATCGGCAGCTTCCAGGGCAATGCGCAGGCGTTCCAGGCGGCGCTGTCGAACGAGCCGGTTCTGATCGCGGCCGCGCTGGTGGTCGTCTATGTCATTCTCGGCGTGCTCTATGAGAGCTACATCCACCCGCTGACGATTCTCTCCACGCTGCCCTCGGCCGGCGTCGGCGCGCTATTGGCGCTGTGGATCGGCGGCTTCGATCTGTCGGTGATCGGCATCATCGGCATCATTCTATTGATCGGCATCGTCAAGAAGAACGGCATCATCCTGGTCGACTTCGCCATCAGCCGCGAACGCGCCGGCCTGCCGCCGCGCGAAGCGGTGCGGCAGGCCTGCTTGCTGCGCTTCCGGCCGATCACCATGACGACGATGACGGCGCTGTTGAGCGGCCTGCCGCTGATGTTCGGCTCCGGCTCGGGATCGGAACTGCGCCATCCGCTCGGTTATGCCATGGTCGGCGGCCTGGCGCTGAGCCAGCTCCTGACGTTGTTCACGACGCCGGTGATCTATCTCTATCTTGATCGCTTCCAGTCCTGGCTGAGCGGCAAGAAGCCCGAACACGAGGAAGCGCCGCAAGACTTGCGCATCGCTGCGGAATAAACGGAACTGTCGCTGTTCCATACCTCCGCAAAATTTGTTCGACAATTTTTTCGCGGAACCTGCACCCAAAATGTTCGTAGGCGCGGAACGCTGCTTCTCCTCAAGCGTTTTCCCATCCAGGTACCAAGAGGAGAACCATCATGAAAAAGATCGCGCTTGGCCTTGTTGCAGCAGCGGCCATCTTCACCGCCGCGCCGGCAATGGCACAGATCGGCTTTTACGCCGGCCCTGGCGGAGTAGGCGTCGGCGTTGGTGCGCCGGGACCGTACTATCGTTGCGGCTACGACTATCCGTGTGATCGTGGCTACTACGATTACTACAATGGCCCGGAAGTGACCTTCGGCTTCAGCCCGGGCTGGCATGACGACTGGCACGGCAACCACTGGCACCGCTAAATAAGGTGCCTAACTAAGGTACATCGCCAACGGTCAGAAGGGCCCCGGAAACGGGGCCCTTCTGTTTTGACCGCGCATTCTTCACGCGCGATGCGCTGCATCGCACAAACGATTCACCACGTTGCCGCACACTGCATTGTGAAGCGAACAGTCGCGCTATCGCAGCGTTGCTCGTAGCGTAGCGGTGACCGCAGTGGCATGATCGCGGTTGATAAGAACGGCCGCGTTGCGGCCTTTGCAGCCGCCGGCGCGGACCCAAACCTCAAAAGGTTCAGGAGGAAAGCGCCATGGCTTATTCACATATGCTTGTCGGCGCCGGCACGGGCCCCGAAAACCTCGTCATCCGCCGTATAGCACCGTCCGATTTGTTTGATGCGCTGGCGCGCGGCATCGACGACTTTGTCGCGATGCCGAGTCACGCCGTGTTTCTCTGCGTTATCTATCCGCTGCTCGGCCTCGCTCTGATCGGAATGACGCTGGGAAATTCCATGCTGCCGCTGGCCTTCCCGATCGCCGCGGGCTTTGCCCTGGTCGGCCCGCTCGCCGCGATCGGTCTTTATGAATTGAGCCGGCGCCGCGAAGCGGGGCTCGACAGTTCCACGAGCCACGCCTTCGATGTGCTGCATTCGCCGTCGCTCGGCGCCATCGTGGCGCTCGGTCTGCTGCTCATGGCGATCTTCCTGATCTGGCTCGCGGTCGCTGAGGCGATCTATGTCGCCAATTTCGGTTACCACGCGCCGGCTTCGACGACCCAGTTCATCAGCGACGTGTTCCATACCCGCACCGGCTGGATGCTGATTTTCGTCGGCACCGGTACAGGCTTCCTGTTCGCCGTGCTGGTGCTCACCATCAGCGCGATCTCGTTTCCGCTGTTGCTCGACCGCGACGTTGGCGCGGCGGTGGCGCTGTTCACCTCGATCCGCGTCGTCGCCAAGAACCCACTGACCATGGCGCTGTGGGGTTTTATCGTCGCCGCGCTGTTGGTCCTCGGCTCGATCCCGTTCTTCCTCGGCTTGACGGTGGTGATGCCGATACTCGGTCACGCCACCTGGCACCTCTATCGCCGGGCGGTCGAGCCGGATGCCAATCCGCACCCGGACTATCAGCCGCGCGAGCGGTCCCGCCGCTCCGCCGCTGATTTCCCGGCGGCGCTGTTTCCGACGCGGCGGTAGAAGAACGCAACCCACCGGCGGTTTGTCAGCCGGCGGCAAAGGCTTATCATCGCGGAACCGGTCATAACCTGCGCCTTTTCCGCATGCTCGACTTTCCCCGATGCTAGATTTGGGCCTTAGCTTTCTCGGCAGCGTTGCCCGCGATCCCGGCGCGCTTGCCATTGTCGATGGCGACGTGCGCCTGAGCTATGCCGCATGGTATCGGCGCATTTCGGCGCTGGTGGCCGGCTTCGACGCCATCGGGCTCAAGGCCGGCGACCATCTCGTCACTGCGCTAACCAATCGCTGGGAAGCCGCAAGCCTGCACTGGGCCTGTCAGTTCAACGGCATTATCATCACCCCGGTGAATTGGCGCTCCACGGCGAGCGAGATCGACTTTTATCTCGAAGATGCCGAAGCAAAGGCCATCGTCTACGAAGACGCTTCTGCCGCGGCCATAGCCGGCTCGGCCTTGGCGCAAAAACTACCGCGGATCGCGCTCGATCCGGCGCCACCGCCGGCGATTGCATTTGCCGAGCTCGTATCGCGCGCCGCGCTCAATGCCGCTGCGCGCGTCAATGCCGGCGCGTGGTCGGTGATGCTTTACACGTCGGGCACCACCGCGCGGCCGAAAGGCGTGCCGCGCCGCCAGCACGCCGAGCGCGCTGCAGCGCTGGCCCATGTGGCGCAGAATCTCTATGGCCATGGCGAGCGCACGCTCGGCGTCATGCCGCTCTATCACACCATGGGCGTGCGCTCGCTCCTTGCCATGTCGCTGATCGGCGGCGCTTTCGTTTGCCTGCGCCGGTTCGATGTCGCGCATGCGCTCGAGCTGATCGAAGCCGAGCGCGTCACCAACCTCTATCTGGTGCCGACGCTTTATCACGACGTCGTCCACCACCCGCTGTTTGCTACCCGCGACATAAGCTCGGTGCGCAAGCTCGGCTTTGCCGGCGCGCCGATGACCGACGGGCTGTTGCAGACGCTCCAGGCCGCGTTCAAGCCAAACCTGTTCGTCAATCATTACGGCTCGTCGGAGGTCTATACCTTCACCATCGACCAGAACGCGCCGAAAAAACCCGGCTCGGCTGGCCGCGCCGGCATCAACCAAATGGTACGCGTGGTCCGTCTCGGCGCTACATCGGTGGATGAGATCGCCGCCGTCGGCGAGGAAGGCGAAATCATTGCGCTGTTGGCCGGCGATGAATCTTTCGAGGGCTATTGGCGGCGGCCGGATGCCGACGCCAAGGCGCTGCGCCAGGGCTGGTATTTCACCGGCGACACCGGCTTCGTCGACGGCGACGGCGACATCTTCGTCACCGGGCGGGTCGACGACATGATCATCACCGGCGGCGAGAACGTTTCGCCGGTGGAGATCGAATCCTGCCTGTCGCTGCACGCGGCGGTATCCGAGGTCGCCGTGGTGGGCCTGCCGGACGAGCGCTGGGGCAAAATCGTCACCGCCTTCGTCAAATGCCGCCGCGCAGTCGAGCCCGACGAGCTCGACGCGTTCTGCCGCAATTCCGGCCTGGCCAACTTCAAGCGCCCGCGGCGCTATATCTTTGTCACCGAGATTCCGAAATCGCCGGTGGGAAAACTGCTCCGACGCAAGCTCGTCGCCGGCGAATACGAACCCGTCTCGCCTCTCAAAGGAACGGCCGCATGAGTGAATTTTCCGATCCGCATTTGCAGACCCTCGACGGCTTTCGCGTTGAGATCGATCCGGCCCGCGAACGCGCCGACATCGTTCTCGACCGGCCGCCGCTCAACGTCATCGAAATGAGGCAGCGCGATCAGCTTCGCCTGGTCTTCGAGGCGCTCGACGAGGACGCGCGTGTGCGCGTCATCGTGCTGCGGGCGGCCGGCCAACACTTTTCCTCCGGCGGCAATATCGCCGGCTTTCTCGCGGCCTCGCCCGAGCATGTGTCGAAACTCGCCTGGAATATCGCGGCGCCGGCGCGCTGCTCGAAGCCGGTGATCGTCGCCAACCGCGGCTACTGCTTCGGCGTCGGCTTCGAGATCTCATTGGCTTGCGATTTCCGCCTGGTTTCGGAGACTTGTTTCTATGCGCTGCCGGAGCAGCGGCTCGGTCAAATCCCCGGCTCGGGCGGTTCCGCGCGTCTGCAAAAGATCATCGGCATCACCCGCACCAAAGACGTCGTCATGCGATCCAAACGCATCGCGGCCAAGCAGGCCTACGAATGGGGCATCGCCACCGAATGCGTCGCCGACGACAAGCTTGAAGCCGCGACCGACGCTTTGGTTGAGGAGTTGCGCGGCTTCTCGCCATTGGCACAACGCACCGCCAAGACGCTCCTCAACGAGACCGAAGACACCAACCTCGAAGCCGCCATCGAGCTCGAAGGCCATTGCTACAGCCGGTTGCGCCAATCCGACGATTTCCGCGAAGGCGTCGAGGCATTCCACGCCAAGCGCAAGGCGGTGTTCCGCGGCAGTTGACCGTCTGGCGGAGCCGATCGAGGAAGACTAACGTCGCCTTAAAATAAAACGCGGCGCCGCAGAGCGCCCAAAGGGAAGACAAGGGAGGAGAGAACCTATGCGCAGTTTTTGGGCTCGAGCCCGTGCGATGGCGCTGATTGCCATTGGCGCGCTGATCGTACCGAACGTGGCACCGAATGTGGCGAAGGCCGCCGATCCGATCCGGATCGGCATGTCCATGGCGCTGACCGGCGCCGTGGCGCCGATCGGCAAGCAGGTGCTGACCGCGCTGCAAATCTGGCGCGATGACGTCAACGCCAAGGGCGGCCTGTTGGGACGTCCGGTCGAGCTGGTGTTCTATGACGACCAGAGCAACCCGGCGAACGTTCCGCAGCTCTACACCAAGCTGATCGACGTCGACAAAGTCGATCTGGTGATCGGGCCGTACGCGACCAATATGGTGGCGCCCGCCATTCCGATCATGATGCAGCACAAGATGACCACCATCGGCATTCTCGCCAACGCTGCCAACAGCAGATTCCATTACGACCAATACTTCTCGATGCTGCCAACCGGACCCGAGCCGCAGAAGGCTTTCGCCTACGGCTTCTTCGAGCTTGCGGCCGCGGCCTCGCCGCGGCCGAAGACGGTCGCGATCGTCGCCGCCGACGCCGAATTTGCCCAGAACGCCGCCGACGGCGCGCGGCAAAGCATCAAGGAGATCGGCGGCTTCGACCTGGTCCTCGACCAGAAATATCCGCCGACCACGACCGACTACACGCCGATCATGCGCGCGGTGCAGGCGCTCAATCCCGACATCGTCTTCGTCGCCGCCTATCCGCCGGACTCCGTTGGCATCATCCGCGCCGCCAACGAAGTCGGGCTGACGCCGAAAATGTTCGGCGGCGCCTTCATCGGGCTCCTGGTGACGCCGATCAAGGCGCAGCTCGGGCCGCTGACCAACGGCATCGTCAACAACGAAGTGTTCCTGCCGGCGCCGAGCCTGACGTTCCCCGGCACCAAGGAACTGCTGGCGAAGTACCAGGCCGCCGCCGCGACCCAAGGCATCGATCCGGGCGGCTGGGCGTTCCCGCCGCTCGGCTATGCGGCCGGCCAGGTCCTGGCCCAAGCCGTCGAAGGCACCAAGAGCCTCGATCACGCCAAGCTCGCCGCCTACATGCGCGACCACACCTTCAAGACCGTGGTCGGCGATATCGCCTTCGGCAAGGACGGCGAATGGGCGAAGTCGCGCGTATTCTTCACCCAGTTCCAGCATGTCACCGGCAGCGGTATGGATCAGTTCAAGGACACCACCCACGAAGTCATCGTGTGGCCGAAGGAATATAAGACCGGCGATATGATCTATCCCTACACGGAAGCAAAGAAGCCATGAACGGTACGCCTTTCAAGCTCGGCACTTTCGCCAAACAAGGCGGCGCCGCGTTCGCCGCCATTGTTCTCGATGATGATGTCGTCGATCTCAAATCGGCGCGCGGCGGCAAGCTGAGCGCGACCGATAGCATCGATGGCTTGTTGGACAACTGGGACGCCAATTTTGCCGCGCTGCAGGAGATCGTCGCTGGCCTCGAAAAAGAAGGCCGGCCCGGCGCGGTCAAGCTTGGCGGCCTGCGCGCGCTGCCGCCGGTGCGGCGGCCCGGCAAGATGTTCTACGCCGCGCAGAATTTTCAGGAGCACGTCGATGAAATGATCCGCGCCGGCATGACGCCGACGAGCGGCCCGAAATTCACCGGCGAGAAATCGACCTCGGCGCCTTATCTCTTCCTGAAAGCGCCCAGCACGCTGGCCGGCGCTTATGACGACATCGCGATTCCGGCCGGACTGAAAAAGATCGATTGGGAGGCGGAGATCGCTTGCGTCATCAGCGAGCCCGGCAAGCACATCAAAGCGGAGCGCGCGCTCGATCACGTCGCCGGCTGGATGACGACCAACGATGTTTCCGCCCGCGATCTGCAGATTCGCACCGATCGTCCGGGCCTGCGCTCGGATTGGCTCAACGGCAAAAGCCACGACAATTTCGCACCGACCGGCCCGTTCCTGGTGCCGCGCGCCTTCGTGGGCGACCACATGAACCTGTTCATCCGGCTCACCGTGAACGGCGAGATCAAGCAGAACGGCAACACCTCGCAATTCATCTTCACCCCCGAGGAGCAGATTGCATACGCCTCCGACATTTTGAGCCTGCAAAGTGGCGACTTCTTCAGCTGCGGCACTTGCGGCGGCGTCGGCCAGGGCACCAACACGTTCCTCAACGTCGGCGATGTGATGGAGACCGAGATCGAAGGACTGGGGAAGATGCGGAATCGTTTTGTTGCGGAGGCCGCTTAAAGCACACGTTTCCCGGACGCGGTGCAGCGCGCAGCGTAGCGAAGCGGTGCACCGCTGATCCGGGATCGCTCTGGACTCTGAGTTCGTAACGATCCCGGGTCTGCAGCGCATCATTACGCTTCGCTTCATGCTGCGCTGCGCCCGGGAAACGCGTCAATCCAGGTCCGCGACAGCGGCGTGGATGCGCAGCAGTTCCGGAATGGTGCGCGGGTCGCGCCGGCCAAAACCGCATTCCGTGGCGATGGAAAAATTGCCGGCGTATTTCTTCGCGGTTGCCAGCCGCTGCTTCGTGCCATCGATACCGTCGGTGTAATGGACGAGGCCCAGGCAGAGTTCAGTCTCGGGCTGTAGTGCCAATCGCTGCAGCGGTTCGAAATAAGCGTCGTCGGCGCGGTTGCGCGGCACTGGCATGTGAATGAGATCGATCGGCCGCTTGATATTGCGTGCTAGCCGATTGGCGAATTCGACCATGTCGCCCATGTCGGTCGGCTCGACCACGTGGCGATGGTTCGAATCGCCGTAGCAGAGGTGATAGAGCAGATCGACGCCGACCGGCACCCTGTTGCCGAGATCGGCGACGATGGCGCTGAACGTGTCCTGCATTTCGGCTTTGCTGCGGCCATAGCTCGACGCCTCGTTGCGTTCGAGCCGCGCGAACACGGCTGACGCGACGTCGAACTGGATCGCCAGTTCGCCGTGCGGGATGGCGGTGGCGATCTTGTCGATCTCGCGCTTGACCGCGTCGTTGTAGAGCGGATCGACCGGCGCATGCAGCGCATCGACCAGGAACAACCAGATGACCGAATGCGCCGGCACCAGATCGAGCTGGAATTTCGTCCCGGCGGCGATCTTGCCGGCGTCTTTCAGCCGCTTGAAATCCGCGTAAGATTTTTTGGCGATGTCGGCATAAAACAGATTGTCGAAGCACACGTCCTCGGCGCGAAATCCCGGCCTGAGTGAGTAGCGTTCGCGCCCGGTGCCGCTTGAGTGCACGCGGAAGAACTCGCCGGATTTTTGCAGCGCCGGATTGTCCGCAAATACAGGCTCGAGCCAGGTGATCCAGTCGCCGCGGACGCCGGTCTCGCCGTCGGGCAGCCGCTTGATGCGCGTGCCGAGAGCGGCGCCGACCGTCTCGAATACTTCCGCCGCATTCGCCATCGGCACGCTGCCGACCAGATAAACGTTGCGCGCCATGATGTCTCCTTACGCCCGCGCGACGCCGTCACTGCGGCTCGACGTCGAGTTCCTTGCCGAACGCGCGCCACTGTTCCTGCTCCTTGCGAATGGCTGCGGCGCTGCTCTCGGGCGTACCGCCGCCGCCGGTCGCAAGCCCGAAGGCCAGCAGCCGGTCGCGGATCTCCGGGCCTTGCAGGTACAGGCCGATCTCGCGATTGAGCCGGGCGACGATCTCGGCGGGCGTGCCCGCCGGCGCCACGATGGCAAAGAAACCGTTCATCACCACGCCGGGCACCGTCTCGCGCAGCGTCGGCAGGTCCGGCAATCCCGGGAAACGCATGTCCGAGGTGACCGCGAGCCGGCGCACCTTGCCGGCCTGCACTACCGCATTGGCGGCGGCAATCGAACTCATCATCACCTGGTTGATGCCGCCGGCGACGTCCTGCACGAGCTGCGCCGCCGACCGATACGGCACTTCGACCAGTTCGAGGCCGGCGCGCTTGTTGAACAGCTTTGCGCCGAACGCCGCGGCGCCCGCGGTGTTGTCGAAGGCGATAGAGAGCTTGCCCGGATTGGCCTTGGCGTAGGCGATCAGCTCGGCAACCGTCGTGACCGGCAGCGCCTCGTTCACCGACAACATTTGCGGCGCCAGATTGCACACCACGGCCACGGCGGTGAAATCGCGCGTCGGCTCGTAGGGCAGTTGCTTGAACGAAATGAGATTGATCGCCATGCCGGAGGTATTGGTGAACAACAGCGTATAGCCGTCGGGCACCGCGCGCGCGGCGGTCTCGTGGGCGAGGATGCCCGAGGCGCCGGGGAGGTTCTCGACGAACATCGGTTGCCCGAGCGTGCGCGATACGCCGTCGGCAATAAGCCGCGCCATCACGTCGGTGGCGGCGCCGGGCCCGGTCGGCACGATCAGCTTGATCGGGCGGCTCGGCCAAGTTTCTGCGTGCGCGCCGCCGCTTAGTGCGATCATGGCGCAGCAGAGCGCGATGCGGAAAAAGCCCGTCACTGCATGCATCCTTAGCTGTCGGCGCAGATGTCGGCGTGGATTTTCAGGAGCGCGCGCACCGTGTCTTCCGAGCGGGCGCGCGCCATGCCGCATTCGGTGGCGATGCCGAATTTTGGCGCGTAGCGCTGCGCCGCCGCCAGCCGGGCCCGCGTGCCTGCGACGCCGTCCTTGGCATGAACCAGGCCGAGGAAAAGCTCGGTGCCTTCGCCGAGCTTGAGATCGCGGAACGGTTCATGGAACGCATCGTCGTTGCGTTCGATCGGCACCGGCATGTGAATATAGGCGAGCTTGTGCGGAATCGATTTCGCCAGCGCATTGGCGAATTCGACCATCTTCGCCGCGTCCTTCGGCTCGACGAAATGCTTGGCGCCGAAATCGCCGTAGCAAAGATGCAGGCCGAGCTCGACGTCGTCGGGCACGGCGGCGCACAGTCGCTGCATGCGCTCGATCAGCGTTTCGCGCGGCACATCCGCCGGAACGGCATCGCTCGCCTGGCCGTCCCACACCACCATCTCGTTGCACACGTCCCACTGGATGGCGAGATCGCGATGCGGAATGTGCCGGCAGAGCGCCGCGACTTCGGCGATCATGGCGCGCTCATAAGCGGCCTCGACCGTGGGCAGCACGGCCGGCACGACGACCGAGCTCACCACCGCGAACGGCGTCGGCAGGCAGACCTGAAAGCGAATGCCCTTCGGCAACGCGCCATTGTCGCGCGCCGCGACAAAATCGAGATAGGAGGCGCGGGCCTCGCGGGCATAGCCGAGTTCGCCGAAGCGCACATCTGCGGGCGCGACGCCTTCGGCCAGGGTCAGCAGCGGGAAGCGATTGGTCGGGCGGATGGCGCCCGACGGATCCGGCCGCAGGAACACGCTGGCGCGCAGCAGCGGATATTGCCAGCTGATCCACAGTTTTCGGCCGCCAACCTCGCCGTCGGGAACGCGGCGCAGATGGGGCCCGAGCAGTTCTCCGACGGTGCGGAAAACCTCATCCACCGTATCGAGGCCGATACTGCCGACCAGATGAACGTTCACTGCGTGCGCCGCCGCTATTCCGCCGCCTGCAACGATGGCGGGCGCATGGTCTCGACGCCGTCCGCCGCGGTCGCCGAGATCGTGGTGCGCACCATGTAGCGCGGCTCGTTGCCGGGCCACGGCCGGCCGCGATGCATGGTGGCGCGATTGTCCCACATGATGACGTCGCCGCTCTTCCACTTGTGCTCGTAGGTGGTGCCGGGCGCCGTCGCCGCGGCGGTGAGCCCGGCGATCAACTGTTCGCCCGCCGCCCGCTCCATGCCTTCGATCGCATAAGTGTGCGAGGCGATGTAGAGCGCGCCGCGGCCGTTGACCGGATTGCGCCACACCAGGCGCCAGCACCGCGGCGGCAGCGCATCGAGCTCCTCGGGCGTGGCGAGGCCGGCAGCAACCTTGGCGCGCGAGTGGCCGTAGTGATGCCAGGCGAAGGAATTTTCGAATTTCTTCTGCAGCGCCGGATCGAGCCGTTCGAAGGCGAGTCGAGTCGAGACGAATTCGGTCTCGCCGCCGTGATCGGGAATCGTGCGCGCCGACAGCACCGAGGTCAGCGCCGGCACGGCCTTGAACGAACTATCGGTATGCCAAAGCTGATTGGCTTTGTTGCGCATGGCATAGCGGTGATCCTCCGGCACCACCTTGCCGTCGTCGCCGATGGTGGTGAGGATGACGAAATTGGTGCCGGTGCCGACCGAGCCGACCTTGGTCACTTCGGGCGGCCCGAAACGGCGCGAAAAGGCGAGCTGGCCCTCGCCGCTCACCTCCTGGCCGCGAAACAGCAGCACCGAATGGTCCTCGAACGCCGCGCGCACCGCCGCATAAACGGCATCGTCGGCTGCGACATCGGCCAGCGTCACGCCGCGCAGCTCGGCGGCAAAGCCTGGACCCAGCGGGATGATTTCCATCGGGAGCATCCTCCACGGATTCTTGATTTGCCCGACTTTCCTCCAAAACCTATCCGCTGGCAACCGGCACACTTTCCACCGATCGGGATGGCGGCCTTTCACATGACCGCCGCTCAAACCTCGATCCGCCGGTTGATCTGTACAAAATTCTCCGCCGGAATGTTGAAACGGTCCGCGGGATCGACCGAGTTGCGGGACAGGAACGAAAACAGCTGCCGCCGCCAGGCGACCAGCCGCGGCTTGCCCTTGCGCGCCACCACGCTGTCGTGCTCGCTGAAATAAATCGCATCGTCCGGATTGATCGGACACTTGGATTTTTCCAGATGCAGCGCCTTGGCGACGTTCGGGATTTCGACAAAGCCGAAGCGAACCGTCACGTGCCAAAAGCCCTCGCCCAGCTTTTCGACGTGAAGCCGGTTGTTGGGCCGCACCCGCGGCCGGATCGAAAAACTCACCGTCAGCGCGATCGCCTCTTCGTACAGCGATCCGAACTGGCGGACATGATCGGCGATCAGCGGCGGGATGGAGCCGCGCAGCCGCGTCAGGAAGATCGCGCGGCCGGGAACGCGTTCGATCTTGTGGTCGTGCAAGCGCCGGATGAATTGCGCGATGGTCACGGTGTCGCGCTCGTGCGTACGATGCATCGCGTCCATGCCGGCGCGCCAGGTCGTCATGACGGTGAACAGAAGTCCGCCGACGACCAGCGGTATCCAGCCGCCCTCGGCGATCTTCAGCGTATTAGCGGCGAAGAAAGCGATATCGACGGTCATGAAGAGGGAGAACACGCCGATCGCAGCCCACACCGGCCACCGCCAAGACACGCGCATAATGCGATACAGGATCGCGGTGGTCATCAGCATGGTGGTGGACACGGCCGCGCCGTAGGCGCCGGCAAGCCGATCCGACCGCGCGAATATCACCGTCAGCGCCAGCGTTCCCAGCATCATCAGCCAGTTCACGAACGGCACGTAGATCTGGCCATACTGTTCCGACGACGTCTGATTGATATGCATGCCCGGCAGCCAGCCGAGCTGCATCGCCTGCCGGGTGAGCGAAAACGACCCGGTGATGATGGCTTGGCTGGCGATGACGGTGGCGAGCGTGGACAGAACGATCATCGGATAGAGCAGCCAATCGGGCACCAGCACGAAAAACGGGTTGGCGTCGCCGCCAGAGTTTTGCAGCACGACGGCGGTTTGGCCGGCATAGTTGAGCAGCAATGCCGGCAACACCATCACCGTCCAGGCGACCCGGATCGGCTCGCGGCCGAGATGCCCCATGTCGGCGTACATGGCTTCGGCACCGGTCACGCAAAGAAACACCGCGCCAAGGACGGCGAGGCTGGCAACACCGTGATGGATCAGGAACGCCGCCGCATAGAGCGGATTGACCGCGACGATGACGTGCGGCGCCCTGCCGATGCCGATCGCGCCGAGGACCGCGATGACCAAAAACCAAAGCAGCATCACCGGTCCAAATGCCCGGCCGACGACGGCAGTGCCATAGCGCTGAACCAGAAACAGTAGCAGCAGAACGACGGCGGCAATCGGCATCGTGTAGCGGGCGAATTCCTGACTTGCGAGCTTCAGCCCCTCGACCGCGCTCAACACCGAGATTGCCGGCGTAATCATGCCGTCGCCGTACAGCAGCGCCGCGCCGATCAATCCAAAGGCGATGAGATAACTGTTGCGGCCGCGCCATTTTGCCCGGGTCAGCGACATCAGCGCCAGGATGCCGCCTTCACCGTGATTGTCGGCGCGCATGACCACGAGCGCATATTTCAGCGAAACGACGATGATCAGCGTCCAGAAAATCAGCGAAAGACTGCCGAGCGCGCTGAGTTCGTCGAAATGGCCGCGGTTTGTCTTGGCGATGGCTTGAAAAACGTAGAGCGGGCTGGTGCCGATATCGCCGTAGACGATGCCAAGCGCCGTGACGATGGTGATGGCCTTGAGCCGGTTGGCGCTGGGTGGCCGGCCCGGTTGTGCGTCACCGAATAAGCTCAACGAAGGCTCCAGCCCGAAGCGGCCAGCAGCGACCATGTGGCGCAAGCGGCTCCGGGCGCAGTATAAACCTAATTCGGGCGGCGAAGTTCCCCGGAAACCCCTGCCGGCGTCGCGCGAGCCCCAAAGCCAAATCTGGATCGTCCGGGTTCTATGGGATAAATTAGGCCGTTCCCCGCGCCGTGCTGCGGGCCGACAACAACACGTCTGGAAACGCCATGAAGCTATCGCCGGGTCAGCTGAAAGAATTCGACGAGCTGGGCTACTTGTTCTTCCCGAACTGCTTCAGCGAGGAGGAGATCGCGCTGTTGCGCGACGACGCCGAGGCAATCCTGAAACTCGATCGCCAGGAGGTGTGGCGCGAGAAGACCGGCGCGCCGCGCACCGCCTTTGCCGCACACACCTTCAACGAGACGTTCCGCCTGCTCGCCAGCCATCCGCGGGTGGTCGAGCCGCTGCGCCAATTGTTCGGCGAAGAGGTCTATGTGCATCAGTTCAAGCTCAATGCCAAAGCCGCCTTCGAGGGCGAGGTCTGGCAATGGCATCAGGACTACGGCACCTGGGCGCGCGACGACGGCATGCCGCAAGCGCGCGCCATGAACATCGCGGTGTTCCTCGACGAGGTAATGCCGATCAACGGGCCGCTGCTCTTGATCCCGAAGAGCCACAAGCAGGGCGTGCTCAGTGCCGGCCACGATACGCTGACCACGTCCTATCCGCTGTGGACCCTCGACAAGGAGACAGTCACGCGGCTCGCCGCCGAGGGCGGCATCGTGGCGCCGACCGGCAAGCCCGGCTCGGTGCTGATGTTTCACGGCAACCTGGTGCACGCCTCGCCGCCCAACATCACGCCATACCCGCGCAAGATCGTCTATCTGACGCTGTGCGCCTGCTCCAACCACATCACCAAATTCACCCGGCCGGAATGGATCGCACACCGCGATTTCGCGCCGATCGTGCCGGTGGCCGACGACGCGCTATTGACCTATGCGCGCGCGCACAAGGTCGCGGCGGAGTAATAAAAGACAGAGACGTTAAAAACGCATCCCAACCGACTTCCTGGGCTAAAATTGGCTGCATTTTATCTTGATCCTTTTGCCCGGAGACTATCATGAAGGTTTTTATTAGCTGGTCGGGCGAACTCAGCAAGCAGCTTGCTCACGCATTTCGCACGTGGCTTCCAAGAATGTTGCAGTCGGTCAAACCGTATTTTAGTCCGTCGGACGTTGAAAAGGGGTCCAAATGGGATAACGAAATCAGTAAAGAGTTGGAGCAATCCTCGTTTGGAATTATCGCGATGACCCGCGAAGCACTAAAAAGCCAGTGGATATCATTCGAAGCTGGCGCACTATCCAAACAAGTAGATAAATCACGTCTTTGCGCCATTTGTTTTGACCTAGAGCCTACGGACATCCAGGGGCCTCTGTCACGCTTTCAGGCCGCTAAGTTCAACCGGCAGGAAATATCTCAGTTGGTATCAGACATCAACTCATCTGCCGGCGAAGCTAAGCTTACGGAAAGCGATCTTGACGCTTCATTTCAGGTCTGGTGGCCACAACTCGAAAGTGAAATTACAGGCATCCTTGAGCTGCACGTCCCGCCCGACCGACCCGAGGTCCGAACCGAACGCCAATTGATTGAAGAGACTTTGCTTATCGTACGTGGAATGCAGGGCGTAAATGAAAAAGTCTCAACATTATCAAACGCATTTGTGACTCTTGCCCGAACTCTCGCGGGAAATCGGCTTGATAACAGCTGGTGGCGGCGTTCCGTTGGCCTCTCATCAGAAGCAACCACGGCCTTACGAGATCCAAAAGACCCGAAGCGTATTGCACGAATTATTGATGTTGTAGTGACGCCCGAAGAAGACAATCATTCAAGCATAATCGAAAGCATTACGCACCTGCTTCCCGGTGCGAAAATTGAACCGAGGGAGCGAGACGAAATGACGATAAGATTCAGGGCCACTGATGCAGAGGTAGATAAATTTGTTGTGGCCTTGAAATCAATCCAAGGTATTCTCGAAGTCGACAGGAGACTGTCATTTTAGTCAAAATGATTTCCTGCTGCACAAGCTTTGCGACGGTGTTGGAGTAACAACAAGCGTGTCCTTTCTCAGATCAATCCTGCTGCTGCTCGCTTTCGTCTCTCCGGCCTTCAGTCAGGACGGTCCAAGTGACGCGACCGTCGCGCAGAACGCCGCCCAGGCGTTCGGGATTTATCTCGACGGCGTGTTGAAATCGGGCGGCCAACCAAACTTTACCAAGCCGCCCGCCGCCGACCTGTTTCGTCATATCTTCGACGTCGCGGCGCTCAATGCGCTGCCGCCCGCCAAAGCCGACGACATCCGTTGGCTGCTGCAGTGGGGCGCGGCCGTGGACCAAAGCTACAAGCGCATCATCTTGTTCGGGCTGCAGCCGAGCCAGCCCGTCGATCAGCTGGTGATGCGGCGCAATATGAGCGAATACCAAGACCAGTGCGCCACGGCGATGGGTTTTTTGATCCGCTTCGAGGCGCGCCAGGCGACGACGCTGACTTTATTCCTGGATCAGCTGCCGGTGGAGCAGCGCACGCCGGCGCGCGCCGCCGGACTGCAACAGGCCCGCAGCGGCTCGGCGCAAACCATCACCGGCGCGATGACGGCGATGATGCAGGGCATGAAACCTGCCAACGCCAGGCTCATTGCCGGCGCACTGCGGGACACGCGAGACACTTGGGCGACGTACCTTATGCCCGACGATCGGACCAAAATCGCCAGCATGCTTGCGGACATGCCTGCGGCGTTGAAGGACCGCGAGACGCAGAAAAATCTCACAGCCTTTGCCGGCGCGCTGGCGGCGGCAAAGCAGCCGACGGAGCTCAAGCCATGAACCTGCAGGCCATGCTCGCAGCACGCGTCGAGGCCGGCAAGCCGGTCCGCGTCGGGCTGATCGGCGCCGGAAAATTCGGCTCGATGTTTTTGGCGCAAGTGCCGTCGATCGCCGGCACCGAAGTCGCGGTGATCGCCGATCTCGATCCTGAGCGCGCCAAGGCGGCGTGCCGCAACGTCGGCTGGGATGAACCCCGCATTGCGCGCACGCGCTTCACCGAGCGCGGCCGCGACGCCATCGGCGACGAGCGCGTCGAAGTGGTGATCGAAGCGACCGGCAATCCGATAGCCGGCATTGCGCATGCGATCGAGGCGATCGACGCGAAAAAGCACATCGTCATGGTCAATGTCGAAGCCGACGCGCTCGTCGGCGCGTGTCTGGCGCGAAAGGCGCGCGCGGCAGGCGTGATCTACTCCATGGCCTATGGCGATCAGCCGGCACTGATTGCCGAAATGGTCGATTGGGCGCGCTCGGCGGGCTTTACCGTCGCCGCCGCGGGCAAGGGCACCAAATATCTGCCGGCTTATCACACCGTCACGCCGGACGGCGTGTGGCAGCATTACGGCCTCACGGCGGAAGAGGCCAAGCGTGCCGGCATGAACTCGCAGATGTTCAATTCGTTTCTCGACGGCACGAAATCGGCAATCGAAATGGCCGCAGTCGCCAACGCTTGCGAGCTTGATGTGCCGCACGATGGTCTGGTGTTCCCGCCATGTGGCGCCGACGAGCTTGCCGGCGTGCTGCGGCCGAAAACTTTGGGCGGCGTGTTGGCCGGCGACGGCATGGTCGAAGTGGTGTCGTCGCTCAAGCGCAACGGCGAGCCGGTCGAGCGTGATCTGCGCTGGGGCGTCTATGTGGTGTTCAAGGCGGAAAACGACTACGCCGCGGCCTGCTTCAAGCAATACGGTTTGCCGACCGATGCCACCGGCCGTTATGCGGCGATGTACAAGCCTTATCATCTGATCGGGCTCGAACTGTCGATCTCGGTGCTCAACGTCGCGCTACGCGGCGAGCCGACCGGAAGCTGCCGCGGCTGGCGCGGCGATGCGGTGACGGTCGCCAAACGCAACCTGACAGCCGGCGAAATGCTCGACGGCGAAGGCGGCTATTGCGTCTACGCCAAACTCGTTCCGGCGGCGCGCAGCCTGAAACTCGGCGCCTTGCCGATCGGACTGGCGCATCACGTCAAGCTTGTGCGCAACGTTGCCGCGGGTGAATTCGTCACTGCAGCGGACATCGCGCTTGACGATAATTCGCAAGCCGTCCGCATCCGCCGCGAGATGGAGACGCAAGCGAGGCAGACAAAGACTGCTGTGGCGGCGGAGTAAACGTTCAAGCGCGATGCGGTGGCCGTCCCACAGCCGGATCGCCAAAATCCCAGAACAATCCGGCCATCAAGCCCAAGCCTTCGCGGGCGATCGGCGCCAGCAGGTGCTCGTTCGGCGCATGCTGCGAGCAGCCGGCGTAAGAGTGCGGCACCCAGATGGTTTTCAGCCGCAACACATCGACGAAAATATCGTTCGGCAGCGAGCCGCCGAGATTGGGCAGGATGGTCGGCAATCTGCCGGCGGTGCGCTCCAGCGACAGTTTCGCGAAAGTCACCCACGGATCGGCGGGATCGAGCCGGCTGGCATTGAAGAAGCTGCCGCGGCCGACACGCACCTCGACGTTATGGAAACCGTGGCTGTCGAGATGACGCCGCAGCGCCGGAATGACATCATCGACATCGGTGCCGACGACAAAACGAAGCTGACAGTGGGCGCGGGCGCTACCGGGGATGGCGTTGACCGGGCGCTCCGGCGTGCCGGTGATGAAGGCCAGAATCTCAAAACTGTTCCACGCGAACACGCGCTCGGCCGGCGACAAATCCGGCTCGCCCCAATCGCAATCGATGCGCGGTCCGTCTTCACCGCCATCGACTTCGACGCCGGCCAGCACCTGCCGCGCCGCTTGCGGCAGCGGCGGCCGCCATTCCGGCACCAGGATCGTGCCGCGCGCGTCGGTGATGGTGGCGAGCGCCTGCGCCAGCACGATGCCCGCATTGGCGATCAGCCCGCCCCAATTGCCGGAATGATGCGCGCCTTCGCGCAAATCGACGATGAGATCGATCGGATAGCCGCCGCGCGCGCCGAGGAAAATCGTCGGCTCGTCCGGCGCGATGCGCGGGCCGTCGGAGCCGATCAGCACATCGGCCTTGAGCAGGTCGTCGCGATGCTGCGCGCATAATTCGCGCAAGCCCGCCGAGCCGACTTCCTCCGCCATCTCGATCAGAACTTTGCAATTGAAGCCGAGCGCGGCGCGCTCTTCGAGCACGGCCGCAAGGGCGGCAATGTTGACGCTGTGCTGGCCTTTGTTGTCGGCGGTGCCGCGGCCATAGATGCGCTCGCCCTCGACGACGATCCGCCAAGGCTCGAGCCCTGCCCGCCACAGCGCGTCCTGGCCGGCAATGGTGTCGCCATGGCCGTAGACCAGCACGGTGACGAAGGCGGGATTCTCGATGCGCTCGGCGACCAGCGCCGGCGGTCCGTGCGGATTGTCGAGGATGCGGCAGGTGAATCCGAGCCGCGTCAGCGCCGGCACGATCCCGTCGTTGAGATAGGCGCGCAGCGCGCCGGCGCGCTCGGGCTCCTGGCTGGTGCTCGGGAACGCGACCCGCCGGCCGAGGTCGGCGACAAAGCCGCCGTCGTCGAAATAGGCCTGCGCGCGGGCGATCGCTCCGGCGCGGCTCATCAGGTGACGCTCGTCATGCGATGGCGGCCTCCGCAACGAAGCCGTGGCGCATTTGCGATTGCACGCGACCCCTCCAGGAATAGTCCCGCAAAGTAGGACGAAAGCGCGCTACGCGCCACACCCGTGCGGAGGCTATACTCAAGCGCGAGGGGGAAAGCCATTCCATGCTGGAAGATCTTCTACAGCGCCGGCCGTACAACGCGGTCACGGACCTTATCGATGCCCAGGTGGCGCGCGGACTTGGCGAGAAAATCGCATTCACCGATTCCGATCGTTCGCTCAGCTACGGCGAACTGCAAGCGCGCAGCTGCCGCTTTGCCAGCGCGCTGCAAAAGCTCGGGTTGCGGCCGGAAGAGCGGCTTGGCCTCCTGCTCTACGACACCGTCGATTTCCCGGTGGCGTTCTGGGGCAGCATGCGCGCCGGCATCGTCGTGCTTCCGCTCAATACGCTGCTCAACGCCGAGCAGTACGCCTATATTCTCGGCGATAGCCGCACTTCGGCGATCGTCGCTTCGGCGTCGTTGGCCAAGACGCTGTTGCCGGCGCTCGATCGGATGTCGCGCCTGCGCACGATCATACTGGTCGGCGCCAGTGCCGACGACAAGGCTGAGTTTCGCGGCCGCGACGTACACGATTTCGCCGACCTCCTGGCGGGCGGCGCGCCCGATCTGTTCGTGGCGCCGACGTTGTCCGACGAAGTCGCGTTCTGGATGTACACATCCGGCTCGACCGGCGATCCCAAGGGCGTCAAGCACATCCACACCACGCCGATGGCGGCGGCGCAGCTGATGGGACAGCGCGTGATCGGCATTCGCGAAGACGATGTCGTGTTCTCCGCGGCGAAATTGTTTTTCTCCTACGGCATGGGCAATGCCATGGCGTTCCCGCTGTCGGTCGGCGCCACCACCGTGCTGCTGCCGCAGCGGCCGACGCCGGAAGCCGTGTTCGACATCATGCGCCGACATCGGCCGACGATATTCTTCGGGGTCCCTACTCTTTATGCTTCGCTTTTAGCGCATAGTCACATGACCCACGGCGCCGGCTCCGACCGCTTGCGGCTGTGCGTTTCCGCCGGCGAAGCATTGCCCGGCCATCTCGGCAAGCGCTGGCGCGCCGCGGCCGGCGTCGACGTGCTCGACGGTATCGGCTCGACCGAGATGTTCCAGACCTTTCTGTCGAACCAGCCGGGCGACGTGCGTTACGGCACCACCGGAAAGCCGGTGCCCGGCTATGATTTGAAGATCGTCGATGAGGACGGCCGCGAGGTTGCCGACGGCGAGATCGGCGAGCTCGTGGTGCGCGGACCGACCGCGGGCGAAGGCTACTGGAACCAGCGCATCAAGAGCCGGCGCACCTTTGCGGGCGAATGGACTTTCACCGGCGACAAATATGTGCGCGAAGCGGGTGGCTATTATCATTACTGCGGCCGCACCGACGACATGTTCAAGGTGAGCGGCATGTGGGTGTCGCCGTTCGAGGTCGAGGCGGCGCTGGCGTCGCACGAGGCGGTGCTCGAAGCCGCCGTCATCGGCAAGGAGGATGCCGACGGCCTGATCAAGCCGAAGGCCTTCATCGTGCTGCGCTCTGGCTATGCCGCCGACGAGCGCCTGATCGAGACGCTGCGCGTCCACGTCAAGGAATGCGCCGGCCCATGGAAATATCCGCGCTGGATCGACGTGCGCCCCGACTTGCCGCGCACCGCGACGGGGAAGATTCAACGGTTCAAATTGCGGGAATTGGAATCGTAGCGCCGTTACGCAAGCTTCAAGAGAGCCGCGAGCGTTCCGAGGCCCGCGACTAGCATGACGCCGAAACGCACCGTCATTCGCAACGTGACCCGATCAAGCGCGGCTTCGAGGTCCAACTTGGTGACCAACTCGGTCATGATGAAATCCCTCGCGGCCTCAGCGTACGCCTCCGCCTGATTACTCGGTACGCCGTGATCACGGAAATGCTTCGCGTAACCTAACGTATCAAGAGCGAAGACCATCTGCACCCCCAAGAAATGGGCGTTCTCCGAGAACAAATAGAGAACACCCGTGAGTAGGAGTCAAGAGCTTTGAACTGGACAACGGCCGACTAGGATTAGACGGGTATCGCACCAACGCCGTCTAAATCAGATCAGCCCGACGGCGACCAATACAGAGAACCAGGTGAAAGCGACGATGATCATTGCGGCCAGGAAGACCATGCTGACGGCGATGACGTTCCACACCGATTGAAATTCGTAACTTTGCGAATCCGCGATGGCCTGCTTCGACATTTGAAAACTCCCGGCAAGCGACCAGCCGGCAAGCGAATAGCCGAAGGGAAGCACGTAATCCGGCCAGGTATTCGGCAATAGCGGAGAAAACAGCATGAGCGTGATGATGAAGATCGAGCCCCAGAACAATATTTGCTGCATGCCGTGGGGATTTTCCAGCGTCTGGAAATTTTTCCAGAGCGCGTAGACCATCGCCATTGGGCCGCCGAGCAACGAAGCGGCCAGCACCTGGTTTGGCGAATAGATTTTTTGCTTTGTCAAATTCAATCCGCGAACAGCCGTTGCACCAGCCGGAGCGCCAGCACGCCGGCGACGCGGCGGCGGTAATGGCCGGGCGTGAATGTCGTTTTCATGGCCATGATCTGGTCGCGCACCAGCGCGTCGAGCCCGGCGAGCACCCCATCGTCGAGCGCGCCGCCGCACAATGCCGCGGTACCGGCAAGCCGCACCGGCCGCGGATTGGTGCCGGTAAAGGCGACGCGCAAATCCGCGAGCTTGTCTTCGTCGCGCCGCAACGCCACAGCGACGCCGGTGACCGGATATTCGATCGAACGGCGGATGCGGATCTTGTCGTAGGCGGAACGCAAGCCGGCCGTGTTCTTGGCCCGCACCGCGGCGATGAATTCGCCCGCGCGCAGCGATAGAAAATATTTTCCGTCGCCGCGGG
Source organism: Xanthobacteraceae bacterium (assembly GCA_049584715.1). Lineage (GTDB taxonomy): Bacteria > Pseudomonadota > Alphaproteobacteria > Rhizobiales > Xanthobacteraceae > BOG-931. Next base: position 2,672 of record JBAUYI010000033.1, on the reverse strand, counting down.
TTTCGGTGAACGGCTCGTCCTGACGCGCATAACCGATATAGAGATCAGCGAGCGGCATCGTCCGCCGGCCAGACGGGCCCGCCAAAGGGCCTGCAATGTCGATCTCGGCATCGAGCGTCAGCAATGCCGGCGCCAAGTCGCCGCTGAAAGTGGCGAAGCAGACGCCGCGGCTTTTCGGCGCGACGTGGCAAATGTCGCCCGTGGTCTTCAGGCAATGATGATTGGCGTCGCGCCACCATTCGCTCTGATTGTAGAAAATGCAGCGCGTATCGAGGGCGAGATTGCCGCCGAGGGTGCCCATATTGCGGTGGGTCGGGCCGGCGATATGGGCCGCGGCCTGCGCCACGACCGGATAATACTCCGCCACGTCGGGATGCGCGGCAACTTCGGTCAGCGTGGCAGCGGCGCCGATCTCGAGCCCATGCGCGTCGGCTTTGATGCCGCGTAGCTCGGCGACACCGTTGATGTCGATCAATACCGGCGGGGCGACGATGCCGCGGCGGATGTTGACCATGAGATCGGTGCCGCCGCCAATGAGCCGGCTGTCACCATGGGCGGCACGCGCCGCGACCAACTCAGAAAGCGTCCGCGGCCGGACCAGGTCGAATTGCGGCAGCGCGTCCACTACGCACCGCCGTTCTGCTTTGCGCCGTTGCCCTTCGTTCGCGCGCGCTTTTCCAGCGCCGCGAATACGCGATCCGGCGTCACCGGCAGATCGTTGAAACGCAAGTCCACGGCGTCGGCGATGGCGTTGGTGAGCGCCGGCAGGAATGCCGCCAGCGAGCCCTCGCCGGCTTCCTTGGCGCCGAACGGGCCGTGCGGATCGATGCTCTCGACGATGCCGACTTCGATCGGCGGCGAATCCTGGATCGTCGGCACGCGGTAATCGAGCATGTTGGCGGTGAGCATCAGGCCATCGTGATAGGCCGCCTCTTCGCTCATGGCTTGGCCCATGCCCATCCACACCGAGCCCTGCACCTGGCCCTCGACCGTGAGGCGATTGAGCGCCTTGCCGCAATCGTGCGCGACCCAGACCTTGTCGACGGTGACGACGCCGGTCTCCTCGTCGACGCTGACCTCGACCACCTGCGCCGAATAGCTGTAACCCATGGTGCCGCCGATGGCCGCGCCGCGATATTTATTGCCGCCGTGGGATTCCGGAATGGTCGAATAATTGCCGGTGACGGTGATGGTGCCGGTGTCTTTGAGCGCCTCGGTGACGACGTCGTTGAAGGTGAGGCCCTTGTCCTGGGCGCCGGCGCGGTAAAGCTCGCCCAGGCACTCGATCTCGCCCGGCTTGGCTTCGAGTTTTCGTGCGGCCGCGGCGATCAACACGGCCTTGAGATTTTGCGCGGCGTCGATGGCCGCATTGCCGACCATGAAGGTGACGCGCGACGAATAGGAGCCGTTGTCCTTCGGTACCACTTCGCTGTCGCCGGTGACGACGCGGACGCGGGCAAGGTCGAGCCCGAGCACTTCGGCGACCGATTGCGCGAGGATCGTGGTCGAGCCCTGGCCGATATCGGCGGCGCCGGACAGCACGACGATCGAGCCGTCGAAATCGAGCTTGATCTTGACCGTGGCGTGCGGCTCGCCGGTCCAGTTCACCGGTTTCGAAGCGCCGCTGATGTAATGCGAGCAGGCCATGCCGAGGCCTTTACTAATCCCTTTGCCTTTCGGCAGCTTGCCTCTGCGCGCGTGCCAGCCGCTTTCGCGCTCGACCCAGTCGAGACATTCCGGCAGGCCGTAGCTGTTCACCATCAGGTCGTTCTGCGTGACCGTCGGCGCGCTGAGCAAATTGGCGCGGCGAACGGCGAACGGATCGAGGCCGAGCACACGCGCCATGTCATCGAGCAGGCTTTCGAAGGCGAAACGGATATCGACGGTGCCGTGGCCGCGGAACGCGCCGCACGGCGGCGTGTTGGTCAGCACGCGCTTGCCGAGATATTTGACATTGTTGAGATCGTAAATCGCGTACAGCATCGAGCCGGCATAGAGGATGGTCACCACGCCGTAGCCCGAATGCGCACCGCCGCGCTGGATGCATTCGCATTCGACGCCGGTGATGACGCCGTCCTTGCGCATGCCGACCTTGAGCTTGATATCGGTCTCCGGCCGGCCGCGATGGGTGATAAAGGTCTCCTCGCGGTTGATCATGATGCGCACGCAGCCGCCGGCCTTGCGGGCGAGCAACGCGGCGATCAGCTCGACATTGAGCGTCTCGGTGCGGCAGCCAAACCCGCCGCCGACATGGGGCTTGACCACGCGGATGCGCGACATGTCCATGGCGAGGATTTGCGACAGCATCAGATGCACGTAGTACGGCACTTGCGTCGACGCGTGCACGGTGATGCGGTCGCGCACGACGTCGTAATCGGCGACCGCGGCGTGCATCTCCATCTGGTTCTGGCACACCTCGGCGCAGTTGTAGGTGCCTTCGCGGACCAGATCGGCCGACGCAAAGGCGGCCGCGACGTCGCCGAGCTCGAACAGCACGTCGCGCTCGAGATTGTGCGGCTTGCGGTCGTGAATGGCCATGGCCTCCGGTGCCATCGCTTCGGCCGACGTGTGATAGGCCGGAAGCTTGTGCACTTTCAGCTTGATGCGGCGCAGCGCTTCCTTCGCGGTGGCGTCGTCGACCGCGGCGACGGCGGCGACCGGCTCGCCGCGAT
>JBAUYI010000032.1:0-3639 GCA_049584715.1 Xanthobacteraceae bacterium | reverse complement strand
TTGATCTTGATCTTGTGCAGCGGCACGTGGCCGGGGCCTTCGATCATCACCTGGCAGCCTTTGGCCCAGGCGACTTTGGTGAGTTCGCCCAAAGTCTCAAGCTCGGCGAATTGCGCGCGGTCGTTGGCGTCGCGGATCGAGCCGGGGCGCAAGCCGTCGCCGAGCGAGAACGACACATCGTACTTGCGCATGAGATCGCAGATCTCGTCGAAGCGCTCGTACAAAAAACTCTCCTTGTGATGCGCCAGGCACCACTTGGCCATGATCGAGCCGCCGCGCGAGACGATGCCGGTCACGCGGTTAGCCGTCAGGTGAATGTAGCCGAGCCGCACGCCGGCATGGATGGTGAAATAATCGACGCCCTGCTCGCACTGCTCGATCAGCGTGTCCTTGTAGCATTCCCAATCGAGCTTGACGGGGTCGCCGTTCACCTTCTCCAAGGCCTGATAGATCGGCACCGTGCCGATCGGCACCGGCGCATTGCGCAGAATCCATTCGCGGGTGTTGTGGATGTTGCGGCCGGTGGAGAGGTCCATCACCGTGTCGGCGCCCCAGCGGATCGCCCACACCATCTTTTCCACTTCTTCTTCCACCGAGGAGGTGACGGCCGAGTTGCCGATATTGGCGTTGATCTTGGTCAGGAAATTTCGCCCGATCGCCATCGGCTCGAGCTCGGCGTGATTGATGTTGCACGGAATGATGGCGCGGCCGCGCGCGACTTCGTCGCGCACGAATTCCGGCGTGACGAACAGCGGCACCGCGGCGCCGAAACTTTCGCCGTCGTCATGGGCGGCCTGCGCGACGTCGAGCATCTTCTTGCGGCCGAGATTTTCGCGCTCGGCGACGTAGATCATTTCCTTGGTGATGATGCCCTTGCGCGCCCATTCGAGCTGCGTCACCGGATGGCCGTCGAGCCCGCGCAGCGGGCGCGGCGTATTGGGGAAATTGCGCGCCAAATGTTTGCCGGACGCGTTGCCGTTATCGACCGGCTTGATCGGCCGGCCGTCATATTCCTCGACGCCTCCGCGCTCTTTCACCCACGCGATGCGCGCGCGCTTGAGACCCGTCTCGACGTCGATCGCCACATCGTTGTCGGTATAGGGCCCGGACGGATCGTAGACCCGCACCGGCTCCTCGCCGGAACCTTCCGAAAGCGGAATCTCGCGCAGCGGCACGCGCAGATCCGGCGCGGCTTGCGGCACCGAGAAGATCTTGCGCGAGCCCGCGATCGGGCCGGTGGTGACCTTCGGCGTGGCGAGATCGGAATCGGAAAGCGGCTTATTCATCGGTTCGCTCCTTTCGAGCGATCCGGACGCCGGCGCGTGTTCGGGGCGGGATTTGCGAGAAGTTTCCGTCCCTTCGCCGGCATGACCCGGATCAGGTTCAAAGGGTTTTTCTCAGCCCGTTACAGGGCACCCCTCGGAACACCGCTAATTTAGGCGCTTATGTCCGTGTGTCAACGCGGTGACGCGATGGCTGGGGCGTGTGCGGAACATGCCTTCCGCAGCGGAAAAGGCGTGCGTAGCACGCCGAGAGTGAGGGCCGCGATCTCCCTCTCCCCGCGGGCGGGGAGAGGGTGGGGTGAGGGGGCGGTGCCGCTAGTCTGTGCTTCCGCGGAAATACGCTCAGCCCAGCGGAGAGGCCCCCTCATCCCGACCTTCTCCCCGCACGCGGGGAGAAGGAGCAGCGAGCGGCACGCTCAATATTTACACCGGCACGTGCGCAGACTATGCGGAGGTGCCCACAATCATCCAAACCTCCGAAGGCATCATGGCAGGTGAAACCAAAGCGCTGGCGGAGTTTTCGGCCGGCCTGCGCTACGAAGACATTCCGGCGCCGGCCGTCGCCATCGCCAAGGCCTGCATCATCGATACCGTCGGCGTCGTGCTGTTCGGCTCGACGATGCCGTGGAGCAAAATCGTCGACGATTACGTGCAGCACGTCGGCACCGGCCGCTCGACCATCCTCGACTCCGGCTTTCGCCGCACCAGCGCGCCGGGGGCAGCCTTTGCCAACGGCGCCTTCGCGCACGCCTTCGAGTTCGACAATCTGCGCCAGCCCTCGACCGGCGTGCATCCCGGCGCCACCGTGCTGACCGGCGCACTCGCCGCGGCGGAAGAAGCGCAGGTGTCCGGCAAGGAGCTGATCACCGCCTTCGTCGCCGGCCTGGAATGCATGTTCCGGTTCGCGCTTGCGGCAAAAAGCTCGAGCGAAAAGCTCGGCTTTCATGCGCCGGGTATCACCGGCGTGTTCGGATCGGCGGTCGCGGCCAGCAAGATCATGAAGCTTTCGGCCGAACAGACGACCATGGCGATGGGCATCGGCGGCTCGTTTTGCTCAGGCCTCCTGGCGTTCGTAAAATCCGGCCAGGGCGGCATGGTGAAACGGATTCATATGGGCCGCGCCGCGGAGGGCGGCGTGACGGCGGCGAACCTCGCCGCGCGCGGTTTCGAAGGGCCCGAGGTCATCCTCGAAGGCAAGTTCGGCGTTCTCGACGTCTATGCCCGCGACGGCGACGCTTCGCTCATTGCCGCAGGCTTGGGCGAGCACTGGGAAACGCTGACCATCACGTTCAAGACATTTCCGTGCCATGTCACCTCGCAATCGCCGGTGCAGGCTTTGCTGGCGCTCAAGGCACAGCATCGCTTCACGCCGGCGGACGTCGCCACAATCACCATCGACGTCTCCGACAAGGTGCTGTCGCACCACGCCGACCCGGCGCCGCGCGACGTCGCCACGGCGCAGTACAGCCTGCCGTTCACCATCGCGCTGGCGTTGTTCCGCGACCCCGGCGATCCGCAGGCGTTCCTCGACGGGCCAAACCAAAACCCGGCGATCCTGGAACTCGCCAAGCGCGTCGAGCTTCGGCCCTACACCAAGGACGGTCCGAACACCAACGACATGGCGTGCCGGCTGCACATCGCGCTGCACGACGGGCGCACATTGAGCATGGCGAAAACCGATTTCGAAGGCACCACCACGTCGCCGCTGTCGCGCCAGCGGCTCGAGCAGAAATTTCTCAAGCTGTGCGGGATTATTCCCGAGGCGCAGCGGACGGAATTGCTGACGCGGCTGAATGATCTCGAGAATCAGAAAGTCGGCGAGTTGTTCAAGTTTTAAGATGCAGCCGACGAAACTTTGATCGCGGTGCGCCGTCGATCGCAACGGCCACAAAACGTTCCGAACCAAACAAGCTGTCAAGGGCGCCCATAAGGGCGTTCACGCCCGTCTGAAGACGGGCTATGGGCGCCGCGAAGCGGTTCCACCCTTGACAGCTTGTTTGGTTCGGAACAAACGGTGGCCGTTGCGATCGACGGCTTTCTCTGAGCGACTTTCTCTTCTCGCTAGTAATCCTTCAGCAGGCGCTCGATGTAATCGAGCTCTTCCTGGGCGCGGCCCATGTCGCCGAAGCGCTTGCGCAATTCTTCGATGATGCGGCGGGCGCGCTGGGCGTCGATTTCGTCCGGCACCCGCACGGTGGTGTCGTCGCCATAGTCGCGGCCGCGCAGCGGCCGACCGAGCGGATCGGTATCGCCCTCGGCGCGCGTTTGGCCGAGCCGGCCGACGCGGCCGGTCTGGCCCTGGCCCTGCCCCTGCTGCTGCTGCATGGCTTGCGCGAGGCTCTGCGCGCCCTTGCGC
>JBAUYI010000031.1:0-5252 GCA_049584715.1 Xanthobacteraceae bacterium | reverse complement strand
GTTCATAGCCGCGACTACGTGCGGGAGGAGCTGGCGGTGTTTGCGATGCAGGCCGCCGAACGCCCGGCCGCGGAGGTCTACCCCGGCAGCAATCTGCAATCGGCCGTGTACCTGCTCGACAGGGAACTGCCCGAGGCGATCCGGCCGCTCGCCAGCCGGTATTTCACGCGCATCGATTTCGCCCGAATCAACCTCGCACCGGAAGCCGATCGACGGCAGCGAGTGCGCATTCCCTACGGCATATGTTTTCGCGTAAAAATGTCCGCTGTTCGGGTTCTCCCGCTCCCCACAGCAATATGTCCTTATCGTACCAGTTTTCCTTTTCGAGATTGAGCAAGTACAGCACCCCCTCGCGGCGCACAACACCCCAACCTGTCGGCCACAAGAGCCGGGCGGTGTGCTTCCGTATGCTCGGGGCAAGCCGTTTCAACATCAATTAGGTTTTGCGCGTCCGAGCGGATTTGTCAAAACGCCGGATATTGGCCGCGACTGCGGCTCGGGGGCGCTCTCCGCCTAGCGCCCGGCTCCGCCGGGACACGCCCAAAATGGGCGATAACAGTGATTATGGAAAATTTCCTACATTTCATGGAAAAACACGGCGGCGTGTTCTACCGAGACTCCTTAGCGAAATAATGATCCGCAGCGATGCGATGCAGAAGGTGATAGCTCTCGGTGTTCATTGCAGCGATAAAGGCCGATTCGTTGCCTGACCAACATTCCACCTGTAAAAAGCAGTCGTTCGCCCGTAGCAACGATTTCATGCCCTCCAACACGGCGAGTTCGTGGCCTTCAACGTCGATCTTGAAGGCGATGCGATGCCCGGCGAGTGCAAATTCATCGTCGAGGCGCACGGCAGGGACGGAAAAGCCGCTGCCGTCGTCTCCGATTTTTGACAGGTAATCCTTGTTACTTGGCGCGAGCGCGAACGGCACGGTTCCGTTGTGGTTGCTGACGGCCACCATTCTAGTCTGCACCTTGTCGGCAAGGCCGTTGATGAACAAATGGGTACGCAGCCAATCATAGCTGCGCTTGTCCGGTTCGTAAGCGAAGACGCTGCCGCAGTTAGTCTGCAACGCAACGCAGGCGGTGTAGGTGCCGAAATTCGCGCCGATGTCGAGAAATGTATCCGACTGCCTGCGGCGGATTTGGTCTAGAAAATATGCCCTCTGCTCCGGCTCGTCTGCTCCCAATTGGACGATATGCTTGTCGTACCAGTTTCGACTTTGGAGGTTCACGAAGTACAACACCCCGTCGCGCCGCACGATGCCCCGACCGTTCGGCCACAAGAGCCGGGCTATTCGTCTGCGTATGCTTGGCGCGAGACGTTTCAACATCTAGACACGGAGTTTCTTTGATGCGGATTTCTGCAAGCGTCGAATAACGCGGCCCAGTCCGGTTTCGGGCAGCATGTACCGCCAAGGCGAAGCCCGCTTTGCCGCGCGGAACAAATCGGCCCCGGCTCCGTCATAGCCTAACTGCCACGGTTTTTGTTTCCCCGAGAAATGAACAATACCGACATCGCTAATCATCGCTGCGTCGTTGACCTGAACATTCCACTTTGCGGGTAATTCGGTCATCTGATCGGCAAGGGCGCGATTAAGCGGGTCTTGATCGTAAAATCGGCATTCGGGAATCTGCTTTGCCGCCTCGCTTATGTTGGTGATAATTTTGCCTTCCCGCCACGCGGCGAGGTTCATGACTAAAACCCCGGCGTTGAAATACGGCACGCTGGGGGGCATCCCAATTTCCCTCTTGTGGTCAGACATGGTGCTGTTGATGTGCCTGTCCGGGCAGGCGGCGAGCACGGACGTTTCCTTGGTGAGCCGCCACAATTCGGAAATATCTGTGAGGATGATAGTATCGCAATCGAGGTATATCACCCGCTCGATCGCTGACGGTAGGATGCGGGCGAGAAGTAGTTTGGCGTAAGTGGACGGCGTTACATATTTAGAATGCCGCCACGGAAATTCCCGATTGTTTAAACCATGCCAATGATGAACTGACAGCGACGCGAGATTTGCTTTAGCCATGGCGTCTATGCGGTGGATATCTCTTACAGCTATTCCGTTCGACACAAGATGAAAGTGAAGGTCGCCCCAATCGAGGGGGAATCGGCGCAGCACCGAGCTAATGCTGATTCCCGCGTAAGGGCCGTAGTTCGCATCGGCGGCATAGGCAACGTGGATGGGGCCGCCGGTCATGAATGCACCGTGCCCCGGCCAGCTCGGCCGCCAACCGTCGAGGCGAAATACCCGACGGCGTAGCACCGGACTGAGACAGTGAGCGACAAGGCGGCCGGCTTGGCTTCGGCGATGACGGTGCACAGCTCATGCAGGGTCATGGCCTCGCGCGCCGCAATCACGCGGAGCGCCGCCCATGTCGGCGGATCGAGGCGGAAGCTGGTGCGCCGGTTTCCAATGCGCACGTTGTGGCTGACAAGGCCGCGTGTGGATTTTCCCGCGGCATCGAGCGCGTGTTGCCAGGCGGCGGAGTGGCGGGGTTTCGGCGCAGTCATCCGGCATCCCTCGGCTGGCCGGGAAGTTGATCAACGGCGGCAAGCGCGCATTCCATTGCCGCCGCTCGCGTCGGCCGCGCCGCCGGGTAGCGCGGCGGCAAGCCGGCGAGCGCGCATAGCGCGTTGACCGTCGAGCGCCGCACCCTCTCGGCTTCTTCCTCGGCAAGCGAGAGGCGGGCCTCAAGAGCCGCGATCATCCGTTCGGCAACGCGTCGATCCATGCTCTAAGGCATTGCGCGGCATGGTCGCGCCGTCAATAGGGGCCGGGCCTATGTCTTTGGCGGAAACGGGCGGTTATGGAAAATCACTGCACAATCGGCGTTGAACCGCTGCTTGGCCGCGACCCTAGCGCCCTGTGCCCGCAAAGATACTACCATGACATTTCTTGAATTTCTTCCCAGACCCGCACGGACATCGTGCATTCCGTCCAATTTTCACACTCGTTGCGGAGTTATTGGCATCCGGAAAGTTTTTCACATGAATGATACCCTTCTGCAACGTATCAGTCTCAAAGATTTTTAGCTCCTTGTTCGCTTCTTCGTATTTTTTACGTTGCTCATCCGGCCATTCCTCATCGTCCATCAAAAGGAAATCTTCTGAATTTATGGGGTCGTCCTTAGGCGCATCAATCGCAATGCCGATTACCTTCTTAAGGTGTGGAAATTTATTCCTCGCCACGCCACAGGCAATTTCCAATGCCGCCTGCCGCCTAGGGCGATATACCGTATCGTAATCGCCTGCTGTGCTCTTAGGCCAGCGAAGTTGCAGAAAGACATACGCTTTGTCCGGGTAAAATGATGGAATAAACGCCACTGAGCGAACGACGCCCTCTTGGTCGTACGGAAAGATGCGAATTGAGTTTATTATCCGGTCAGCTATTGACCTTCTTGCAAAGCGCGGTTCCTTAGCCATTTCAAAGATCGCGCTTCGTGAATTATAAATATCGGAATTACCCAGCAACGTGCCATCAAGCGCGTTTTGCGTCGTTCTTTGAAGAAGATCGTCCCACAAGTACGAATGTACATCAGCTTCTTTCTTACGCCTATACGGCTCTGAATTTACAAACGAAAGCCATGTGCCCTCTTCGATAAAAATGCCAGTTATGCGTTTCTTTGTCGTACCTATAAAATGGCTCTTTGTCCTTCTGTCGAAATTCCGAAAATAGTGTGCAAGCAGGTCTTCTTCTCCACAATATGACAGACAATCATAGCGGTGGATGGCCGCCTCCTTCGCGTCGATGTACGTCACAAAATCATAGAATGTGTCAAGCTCTGCCAAAATAATGCTGAGGGTGTGGCTATCCAGTATGTGAATGGGATCAGCGCGGCGCAAATGGACAAGAAACGGGAAGGGCGCGCGAGGATCATCGTCAGAGTACGATATTGCCAAACTGCCAGACACGTTGTCGGGTGAGAAGTCATGACATGCGTCTTTTGCACCGTGTGCAACAATGAATTTATGTATCACAAGGTTGTCGTCGGCTAGTTTGATCGGGAGCCGCACCGTGCATTTGGCGTCAAGGTAAATATCATCTCGACACCGTTGAAGGTATCGGGAGGCACCGTCTGCTGTATTAATTTGCCTCTCGATTGCTGTTTTTTTCCAACGCTCCCATATGATACTAATATCTTTGGATGATGTGTCAAAAGTTCTGCTTTCTCGATCAAAGAACAGGAAGACATGGTTTTCGAAGACAGCGATTAGATCGCATAGTTCCTTGCCGTCTGATTTGAAGGGGTTCGCATAGCTCCACAGCTTCAAAAAGGTTTTGTCGCAAAGTTCTGACAACAACCCCTCTGTTGGAGTCTGTCCTTGGGATTTGGATATTTTTCGCGGCTGATCTGAGGTCATGCCGTAAGCCTAGAAATCGTGCTGTTGTGGACGTTGTAGGTGCGGGCGATCTCCCGGATTGGTTCGCCCGCCTCGCGCCGCTTGATCGCCTCGGCCTGCTGGTGAGGTGTGAGCTTCGGCTTGCGGCCCATCTTCACGCCGCGCGCCTTCGACCGCTCCCTGCCTTCGCCCGTCCGCGCCCGGATTAGGTCACGCTCGAACTCTGCAAGGCCGCCTAGCACAGTCAGCATGAGCCGCCCGTGTGATGTGGTGGTGTCGGCCCATGCGTCGCCTAGCGATCGGAATCCGGCTTTGCGATCGGCGATCGCCGCGAGCGTGTTCAACAGGTCGCGCGTCGATCGCGCCAGCCGGTCAAGCCGTGTCACCATCAGCACGTCGTCCGGTTCAAGAGCCTCGATCACTCGGCGAAGTTGCGCGCGGTCGGTCTTGGCTCCGCTCACATGCACGTCGCGGAAAACTTTTCTGCATCCGGCCTTGGTCAGTTGCCGCGTTTGGGCGTCAACGCTCTCGCTCTTGCCGCCCGGTGATACCCTTGCATACCCGTATTTCATGGGGATAATTATGCAGCTAATTTACGCAGCAAAAAAGCCTAATCTTTTCAGCCTCCTAATTTTGCTGCGAAATTCTTGATTAATGCAACGCGCGGCCAGCTCAATTCGCTGGTCGCGTCCCAAAAATCGGGCCTGGGCTTTACCAGGCCGTCGTCGCACAGGAACAGCAGCCTATTCCGGCTCGCCTTACGCCCTCACGATATTCTCGTGGAATCTACAAAAATGAATCGAGAGCTTTAACACGAATAACCAAAACCCCGTCTGGCTCAATGTAAATATTTTTTGCCTCTCTTTCGTTTCTTCGAATAAGGCGGCCGGCATCGTATGAACATCAT
>JBAUYI010000030.1:0-20332 GCA_049584715.1 Xanthobacteraceae bacterium | reverse complement strand
GCTCCTCGCCAGCGCCTCGCCGCAGCAGGGCGAGCAGGCCGCAAAGGTCTGCCTGACCTGCCACAATATGGGCAAGGGCCAGGGCAATAAGGTCGGCCCCGACCTTTTCGGTGTCGTCGGGCGTGCTGTCGCCTCCGTGCCCGGCTTCAACTATTCGGCGGCGCTGAAGGCCAAGGGCGGCACCTGGACGTTCGAGGCGCTCGATCCGTGGCTGGCCAACCCGCGCAAGGATGTTTCGGGCACGCTCATGACGTTCGGCGGCGTGCCGAGCCAGAAGCAGCGCGCCGACATCATCGCCTATCTCAATTCCAATTCCGACAGTCCGCTGCCGCTGCCGCAGGCGGCCGACGCCGCGCCGGCGGCGCCGGCGAAATAGGCGGTTCATTGCCGGCAGTTCATCTCGGGCGCGCACCGCACGCGGATGTGAAGGCCATTTCGTCGCGGATTGCGCCCGGCACGCTGGCGCCGTAATTCAAAAGCACATACTCACCGGCGTTAGTTGCCGCCTTTGCGGACCATATCGATTGGAGCGCCAAATTGAAGCGCAATGTGAATCGCCGATCCTTGCTGAAATCCGCCGTGCTCGCGCTGGCCGCGCGGGGCTGGCCGCTGCCGTTTTGGCTGACCGCCGCGCAGGCGCAAAACAGCAATCAAGACAAAAAATGGCGCCACGGCCTGTCGCTGTTCGGCGACCTGAAATATCCGGAAGGTTTTAAGCAATTCGATTACGTCAACGCCAACGCGCCGAAAGGCGGCACGGCACGGCAGGTCGCCATCGGTACGTTCGACAACCTGAACGTCGTCGTCGCCGGCATCAAAGGCACGATCGCCGCCGGTGTCGGGCTGATCTACGACACCCTCCTGGCCTTCGCGCTCGATGAAGTCACCGGCGCCTACGGACTTCTCGCCGAAGCGGTCAGCCATCCGGAGGATTTCTCTTCGGTCTCGTACCGGCTGCGGGCGGAAGCGAAATGGCATGACGGCACGCCGGTGACGCCCGAGGACGTGATTTTCTCGTTCGACGCGTTCAAGAAGAACAGCCCGCAGCTCGCCGCCTATTATCGCCATGTGGTCAAGGTCGAGAAAACCGGCGAGCGGGAGGTTACCTTCACCTTCGACGGCCCCGGCAACCGCGAACTGCCGCAGATCGTCGGCGAGATCATGGTGCTGCCCAAACACTGGTGGGAGGGCACCGACAAGAGCGGCAAGAAACGCGACGTCGCAACCAACACGCTCGAACCGCCGCTCGGATCGAGCGCCTATCGCATCAAGGATTTCACCGCCGGCCGTAGCATCGTCTACGAGCGCGTCAACGATTATTGGGGCAAGAACCTCGCCGTCAGCGTCGGCGTCAACAATTTCGACGAACTGCGCTTCGACTATTTTCGCGACACCACGGTGGCGCTCGAAGCCTTCAAGGCCGATACGGTGGATTGGCGGGTCGAGAACGTTGCCAAAAACTGGGCCACCGCTTACGACTTCCCTGCGGTCGCCGACAAACGCGTGCTGCTCAAGGAATTTCCGGTCAACTCGCGCGGCGTGATGCAGGCCTTCGCCTTCAATATTCGCCGCCCCAAGTTTCAGGATCCGCGCCTGCGCCGCGCCTTCAATTACGCGTTCGATTTCGAGGAGATGAACAAGCAAATCTTCTACGGGCAATACAAACGCGTCGATAGCTATTTCGACGGCACCGAGCTCGCCGCGACCGGCCTGCCGGAGGGGCGCGAGCTGGAAATCCTCGACACCGTGCGCGACAAAATTCCGCCGGACGTGTTCACCACGTCCTATGCCAACCCGGTCGGCGGCAATCCCGAGGCGGTGCGCAACAATCTGCGCGAGGCGCTGCGGCTCCTCAAGGAAGCCGGATACGAGGTCCGCAATCAGCAGCTCGTCGACAGCAAGACCGGCGAGCCCTTCAGGGTGGAGCTGCTTGCCGAGGAGCCGAGCTCGGAGCGCATATTCCTGTTCTATAAGCCATCGCTCGAGCGACTGGGCATCGGCGTGTCGGTGCGCACGGTGGACGACACGCAATACGAAAACCGGTTGCGCAGCTGGGATTTCGACATTGTCATCATGACGCGCGGCGAGTCGCTGTCGCCGGGCAACGAGCAGCGCGGCTATTGGGGCTCGCAGGCCGCCGACCAGCCGGGCTCGCTCAACTGGATCGGCATCAAAAATCCGGCGGTCGACGCCATGATCGATGCGGTCATTTTCGCCAAGAGCCGCGATGATCTGGTCGCCGCCACCCATGCGCTCGACCGCGTGCTGCTGTGGAACCAATACGTCGTGCCGCAATGGACTTACCCCTTCGAGCGTAGCGCCCGCTGGGACCGTTTCGGCTATCCCGATCCGTTGCCGAAATACGCGGCATCCGCGTTCCCGACGGTGTGGTGGTGGGACGCCGACAAAGCGGCCAAGACGGGATCGCGTTCGTGACGGGTCCGTCGCGCCGGCGCGTGCTTGCGCTTGCGGCCGGGGCCACGGCGGGATTGGCGGCGCTGCGCAGCAGGTCGCTGCGAGCTGACGACGCCATCGAATCGCACGGCCTCTCGGCGTTCGGCGATCTCGCCTACCCGGCCGACTTCCAACACTTCCGTTACGTCGATCCGAACGCGCCGAAGGGTGGCGGCTTTTCGCAGATCGGGCCGGACCGGCAGTTCAACCAGAATTTCCTCACCTTCAACTCGCTCAACAGCTACATCCTCAAGGGCGACGCGGCGCAGGGCATGGAGCTGACCTTCGCCACGCTGATGGTGCGCTGCGGCGACGAGCCGGACGCCATGTACGGCCTCGCCGCGGAAAAAATACGGCGCTCCGCCGACGGCCTCACCTATCAATTCTTCATCCGCCCGCAGGCGAAATTCCACGACGGCTCGCGGCTGACCGCAAACGACGTCGCCTTCTCGCTCAATATTTTGAAAGAAAAAGGCCATCCGCTGATCAGCCAGTCGCTGCGCGATTTTACCGGCGCCAAGGCCGACGACGATACCACCGTGACCGTGAGCTTCGCGCCGAAGCGGGCGCGCGACGTGCCGCTGTTCGTCGCCGGCTTGCCGATTTTTTCGCACGCCTACTACACCACAAAACCGTTCGACCAATCGACGCTTGACGTGCCGCTCGGCTCCGGCGCCTACAAGGTCGGCCGCTTCGAGCCGGGCCGCAATATCGAATATGAGCGCGTCAGGGACTGGTGGGGCACCGATCTGCCGGTAGCCCGCGGCCAGAACAATTTCGACACCGTGCGCTTCGAATATTATCGCGACCGCGACGTCGGCTTCGAAGGCTTTACCGCCGGGAATTATCTGTTCCGCGAGGAATTCACCTCGCGCACCTGGGCGACCCGCTACGATTTCCCGGCGATCAAGGCCGGTAAGGTCAAGAAGGACGTGCTGCCCGACGACACGCCGTCGGGCGCGCAGGGCTGGTTCATCAATACGCGACGGCCGAAATTCGCCGACCGGCGCGTGCGCGAGGCACTCAACGACGCCTTCGATTTCGAATGGACCAACAAGACCATCATGTACGGTTCCTACGAGCGCACGGTGTCGGTCTTTCAGAATTCCGACATGATGGCCAAAGGCCCGCCGGGCGCCGAGGAAATCGCGCTGCTCGAGCCGTTCCGCAGCACGCTGCCGGCCGAAGTGTTCGGCGAACCCTATCTGCCGCCGGTGTCCGACGGCACCGGACAGAACCGCGAGCAACTGCGCCACGCTGCACAGCTGCTCAAGGAGGCCGGCTGCGCCATCGTCGACAGCAAGCGCGTGCTGCCGAACGGCGAACGCCTGACGATCGAGTTCTTGCTCGACGAGGCGACCTTCGAGCCGCACCACGCGGCGCTCATTAAAAATCTCGCCGTACTCGGCATCGACTCAAGCATCCGCCTCGTCGATCCGGTGCAATACCGCGCCCGCCGCGACGGCTTCGACTTCGACATCGCCGTCGACCGCTTCAGCTTTTCCGCAACCCCAGGCGATTCGCTGCGCACATTCTTCTCGTCGCAGGCCGCGGCGCTGAAAGGGTCCAACAACCTCGCCGGCATCGCGGAACCCGCGGTCGACGCCTTGGTCGACGCCATCATCGCCGCGCAGACCCGGCCTGAGCTGACCACCGCCTGCCGCGCGCTCGACCGCGTCATCCGCGCCGGCCGCTACTGGATTCCGCAGTGGTACAAAGCGTCCCATTGGATCGCCTATTGGGACGTTTTCGGCCGCCCCGCGGCGCAGCCGCGCTACTTCCGCGGCATTCCCGATACCTGGTGGTATGACACCGGTAAGACGGTGAAAAACCTGAAGCCCGGGTAGCGTGCCGCACGCCGCCCCGCTTCTTGCGAGCGAGCGCGTAGTTCCGTACAAATATCGAACGGATCAAAATGACCGCATACATCATCCGCCGCATTCTGTTCATGATCCCCACGATTTTCGGGATCATGCTGGTGTCGTTCGTCGTGGTGCAATTCGCACCCGGCGGGCCGGTGGAGCGCGTCATCGCGCAGCTTTCCGGCAGCGATACCGGAGCGACCTCGCGCATTTCCGGCTCCTCCAGCGACTTCGGCACGCGCGGCATGCAAGGCGGCGCCCAGGGCGACATCAATTCGAAATATCGCGGCGCCCAGGGGCTCGACCCGGAATTCATCAAAAGCCTTGAAAAGCAGTTCGGCTTCGACAAGCCGGCCTATGAGCGCTTTTTCATCATGCTCGGCCACTATCTGCGCTTCGACTTCGGCAAGAGCTATTTTCGCGACGTCACCGTGATCCAGCTCATCAAGGAGAAGCTGCCGGTCTCGATATCGCTCGGCATCTGGATGACGCTATTGAGTTACCTGATCTCGATCCCGCTCGGCATCCGCAAGGCGGTGCGCGACGGCTCGCCGTTCGACACCTGGACCTCCGGCATCATCATCATCGGCTATGCTATCCCCGGATTCCTGTTCGCGATCCTGCTCATCATCCTGTTCGCCGGCGGCTCTTTTTTCCAGATTTTCCCGCTGCGCGGACTGACCTCCGACGGCTGGGCGCAATTTCCGCTGTGGCACAAGATCCTCGATTATTTCTGGCACTTGACGCTGCCGATCATTTCCATGGGGCTTGCCGCCTTCGCCACCATGACGCTCTTGACCAAGAACTCGTTCCTCGAGGAATTGCGCAAGCAATATGTGCTGACCGCGCGCGCCAAGGGCTGCTCCGAAACCCAGGTGCTCTACGGCCACATTTTCCGCAACGCCATGATGCTGGTGATCGCCGGCTTTCCGGCCGCCTTCGTCAGCGCATTCTTTGCCGGCTCGCTGCTGATCGAGACGATCTTCTCGCTCGACGGGCTGGGTCTGCTCAGCTTCGAAAGCGTGCTCAACCGCGACTATCCGGTGGTGTTCGCCAACCTCTACATTTTCGCTCTCGTCGGCCTAGTCGTGAATCTGATTTCCGACCTGACCTATACCTGGATCGATCCGCGCATCGATTTCGAGACGCGGGAGGTCTGAGGTGGACGAAAAGACCACCCTGGTCGAAGACATCGAAGGGCCGGTCGATCCCGCCGCCCCGAAGCCGCCATTGACGCCCGACAGCGAGCCGACCGGTCCGCTCGGCCTCGTGCCGCGCGAGCGTTTCCAATTGTCGCCGATCAACATCCGGCGCTGGTACAATTTCAAGGCCAACCGGCGCGGCTTTTGGTCGTTATGGTTCTTCCTCGTGCTGTTCGTCGTCACGCTGTTCGCCGAGTTCATCGCCAATGACAAGCCGCTGTTCATCCATTACGACGGCAAGAATTATTTTCCGGTGATCTTCACCTATCCGGACACCGAATTCGGCGACGATCTCGGCACCGCGGCCGATTACCGCGATCCGCACCTGCAGACCTTCCTCGATGAGCACCATGCCATCGAGATCTGGCCGCTGATCAAATTCTCCTACAAGACCATCAACGACAATCCGCCGTCGGCGTTTCCGTCGAAACCGACCTGGATGCTGAACCAGAAGGATTGCGATTTCGCCGCCAACAACGGCTACGGCCGCTGCGGTAAGCTCGAATACAACTGGCTCGGCACCGACGATCAGGGCCGCGACGTGCTGGCGCGGTTGATCTACGGCTTTCGCCTCTCGGTGCTGTTCGGCCTGGTGCTGACCATCGTGTCGTCGGTGATCGGCGTCGCCGCCGGCGCGGTGCAGGGCTATTTCGGCGGCTGGACCGATCTTCTGTTCCAGCGCTTCATCGAAATATGGACGTCGGTGCCGGAGCTCTATCTGCTCCTGATCATCTCCTCGGTGCTGGTGCCGGGCTTCTTCGTGCTGCTCGGCATCCTCTTATTGTTTTCCTGGGTGCGCCTGGTCGGCCTGGTGCGCGCCGAGTTTTTGCGCGGGCGCAATTTCGAATATATCCAGGCGGCGCGCGCGCTTGGCGTGTCCAACAGAGTCATCATGTTTCGTCACCTGTTGCCGAACGCCATGGTGGCGACCATGACGTTTTTGCCGTTCATCATGTCGTCGTCGGTGATGACGCTGACTGCGCTCGACTTCCTCGGCTTCGGCCTGCCGCCCGGCTCGCCCTCGCTCGGCGAATTGCTGTCGCAAGGCAAGGCCAATGTGCAGGCGCCATGGCTCGGCCTGACCGGCTTCTTCACCGTGGCGCTGATGCTGTCGCTGCTGATCTTCATCGGCGAAGCGGTGCGCGACGCGTTCGATCCGCGGAAGACGTACGCATGACCGCCGAACCCCTCCTCTCCGTCCGCGATCTCTCCATCGCCTTCCGCCGCAGCGGCAGGCAGGAGACGCTCGCGGTCGACCATGTCTCGTTCGATATCGCCAAGGGCGAAACGCTGGCGCTGGTGGGGGAATCCGGTTCCGGCAAATCGGTCACGGCGCTGTCGATCCTCAAACTCCTGCCCTATCCCGCGGCGCGGCATCCGTCCGGCGAGATCAGGTTCAAAGGCCGCGATCTATTGCAGTTGAACGAACGCGACATACGCAAGGTGCGCGGCGACGACATCACCATCGTGTTCCAGGAGCCGATGACCTCGCTCAATCCGCTGCACACCATCGAGAAGCAGATCGGGGAGATCTTGCTGCTGCACCGCGGGCTGACCGGTGCCGCGGCGCGCGCCCGCACCCTCGAAGTCTTGACCCAGGTCGGCATTCCCGATCCGCAGTCGCGGCTCGACAGCTATCCGCATCAGCTCTCCGGCGGCCAGCGCCAGCGCGTCATGATCGCCATGGCGCTTGCCAACGAGCCCGATCTCTTGATCGCCGACGAGCCGACCACCGCGCTCGACGTCACGGTGCAGGCCCAGATCATCGCACTGCTGAAGGACATCCAAAAGCGGCTCGGCATGTCGCTTTTGTTCATCACCCACGATCTCGGCATCGTGCGCAAGCTCGCCGACCGCGTCTGCGTGATGAAGGACGGCAAGATCGTCGAGGAGGGCACGGTGGCGCGCGTGTTTGCAGCGCCCGAACATCCCTACACCCAGGCGCTGCTCGCCGCCGAGCCAAAGCCCGATCCGGCGCCGCTGCAACCCGACGCGCCCGTGGTGCTGGAGGCCGAGCACATCAAAGTCTGGTTCGCGCTCACCCGCGGCGTGCTGCGCAAGGTGGTCGGCCACGTCAAGGCCTGCGACGGCATCAGCATCACGCTGCACCAGGGCGAGACGCTCGGCATCGTCGGCGAATCCGGCTCCGGCAAGTCGACGCTGGGGCGTGCGATTTTGCGACTGATCTCCTCGGAAGGCTCGATCGTGTTCATGGGCAACGAGCTGCAGAATCTTCGCTTCAAGGAGATGCTGCCGTTCCGCCGCGACATGCAGATCGTATTCCAGGACCCCTACGGTTCGCTGTCGCCGCGCATGTCGGTCGCCGAGATCATCAAGGAAGGGCTGAAAGTCCATCACCCGAAGATGACCGATCGCGAACGCGATCAGCGCGTCATCCAGGCGCTCAACGACGTCGGCCTCGATCCGGAAATGCGCTTTCGCTTTCCCCACGAATTTTCCGGCGGCCAGCGGCAGCGCATCGCTGTGGCGCGCGCGGTGGTGCTGGAACCGCACTTCATCGTGCTCGACGAGCCGACCAGCGCGCTCGACATGCTGATCCAGGCGCAGATGGTCGATCTGTTGCGCGACCTGCAGAAGCGGCGCAACTTGACCTATCTGTTCATCTCGCACGACCTGCGCGTCGTCGCCGCGCTGTCGAGCCGGCTGATCGTGATGCGGCACGGCCAGGTGATCGAAGCCGGCGATGCCGCCGAGTTGTTCCGCAATCCGAAGAGCGACTATACGCGCGCACTGTTCGCCGCCGCGTTCAATCTCGAGACCGCGCCCGAGGGCGTGGTCGCGGAATAATACGTTCGCCATGAGCAAGTACGGCCCGATCGTGCTCGCCGCGGGGATTGCCGTCGCCGCTTTGCTGGCAGGCCGCGCCGTGGCGCAGGACCGCGATCGCTCGATGGCGACTGTCGCGGAAATCCCGCTCACCGGCGATGACGGCCAGCTGGTGCCCAATCATGCCGTGAAGCTGTTGGGGCCGATCGACAAATTGCCCGGCGTGGTGACAGTCGGCAACCCGAACGGCAAGACAGCGCTGGTCGAATTCTACGATCTCAACTGCCCGTATTGCCGGATCGCGTCTTCCGATATCGCCGACATGGTCGATCTCGATCGAGAGCTCAAGCTCGTGCTGGTGCCTTTCCCGGTGCTCGGCATCCCATCGATCACGGCGAGCCGGGTCGAGCTCGCGGTGGCGAAGCTCGGCACGCCGCAGCAATTCTATGAGTTCCACCGCAAAGTTTACGCCCAGCGCGGCGTCACCGACGGCGCACGTGCGTTGCAAATCGCGCACGGACTCGGCCTCGACGCCAAAGCGCTGACCAAGCTCGCCGACAGCGACGGAATCACCGAAACGATGATAGCCCACGTGCGGCTCGGCAATTCGCTAGGCCTCGCCGCGACGCCCGCGTTCATCATCGACGGCGTCGCCATCCTCGGCTATCCCGGCCGCTACCGGCTGCAGGCGATCGTCGATGCGTCGGACGCCTGCGGCAAGGTTGTGTGCTGAGGCAATAAGCTACGGGAGCAAATGCGCGCGGCCGTCCGCAACCTGGGCTTTGCCTGCGCCCTTCTCGGCAGCATCACCAGCGCTGCAGCGCAGAGCTGGCCGTCCCATGCCATCACGCTGACCGTTCCGTTCGGTCCGGGCAGCGGATCCGACACCGTCGCGCGCATCATCGCCGGCCGCGTCGCCGAAATCTTGCGCCAGCCGGTGATCGTGGAGAACCTGGGCGGCGCCGGCGGCACCATTGCCGTCAGTCGCGCGGCCAAAGCCGCGCCCGACGGCTATCTGGTGGTGCTCGGCGCCGTAGATACATTCGCGCAAAGCCAGTCGCTGTTCAAAGTCCCCCCATACGACGCCGCCGCCGACTTTATGCCCGTGGCACTCGCCGTCGAACAGCCGCTTATCCTGATCACGCGAACGGGAATCCCGGCAAGAAATCTGCAGGAATTCGCGGCCTACCTGAAAACAAACCAGGAGAAAATGCAGTTCGGCTCGACCGGCGTCGGCTCCGGGCCGTATCTCGCCTGCTTTCTTCTCAATTCCGCCATCGGAGTCAAAGTCACGTCGGTACCTTACCGCAGCTCGGCGCCGGCATTCACCGACATGATGGCGGGAACTCTCGATTATTACTGTCCGCTTGCGGTCGGCGCCATTCCGTTCATCGACAACAAGCAGGTCAACGCGCTCGCGATCCTGACCGCGCAACGTTCCTCGCTACTGCCGGATTTGCCGACGGCCAAGGAACAGGGCTTTGATGTCGTCGACGGCTACTATTGGATGGGATTCTTCGTGCCGAAGGGCACGCCGGAGCCGATCGTTACCAAGCTCAATGCCGCCATCGTCGCCGCATTGGACACGCCGGCGGTCCAAGATCGCTTGCGGGTCGTTGCCACGACGGTTGTTGCGAGCGAGCGGCGAACCCCCGCCTATCTGAAAGCGTTTCTCGCCAGCGAAATCGCGAAATGGCGTGCTACGATGGAGGCAAGCGGGGTCACGCCGCAATAGAGCGCGCGCCAGCGCGCCACTGGAGTTTTTGGGATGAAACGCGTTCGCAGTTTTCTGGCCGGCCTGTCCTGTGCCGCGTCATTGATGGTCGCAGCATCGGCACTCGCCGAACCCGTCAAGATCGTCGTTCCCTTTGCCGCCGGCGGCCCGGTCGATCAACTGGCGCGCATCCTGGCGAGCGAGTTGGGGCCGAAACTCGGCGAAGACGTGATCGTCGATGACCGCGGCGGCGCCGGCGGCGCGATCGCCGCCGAATTCGTGGCGCGCGCCAACCCCGACGGCAAGACGATCCTGCTCGGCAGCCTGGGCGCGTTCGTCATCGGCCCGATTCTCAAACCGCCGGCAAATTACGACCCGGTCAAATCGTTCGAGCCAGTGATGCTGGTCGGTTCGGTGCCTTCCCTCATCGTCGTCAACAAGGAGCTCGGCGTTTCGACCATGGCGGAGCTGATCGCCAAGGCGAAGCAGCAAAAGCTCAGCTACGGCTCGGCCGGGCCCGGCACGACCATGAATATCGCGATCGAAATGCTCGATACCGCGGCGGGCGTGAAGATCACGCATGTACCCTATCGCGGCGCGGCTCCGGCGATCACCGATCTCCTCGGCGGCCACGTCGATATGCTCAATGCCGACTTGCCGGTGCTGCTGCCGCTGGTGAAAGCCGGAACGGTCAAGGCGCTGGCGCTGTTTTCCCCCGAGCGCTCGCCGCTGTTGCCGGACTTGCCGACAACCAAGGAACTCGGCATGCCGGACGTCATCATGGAAAACTGGTACGGCGTCTTCCTGCCCGCCGGCACGCCGCCGCAAATACGCGACACGCTCGAACGGGCGTTGTTCGCCGTCGTCGCCATCCCGGCAATCAAGGAACGGCTCGCCGAAAACGGCATGCACGGCATGCTTGGCCATGATGCCTTTGTGGCGTCGCTGGCGCAGCAATTCGCAGCCTGGCCGGACAAGATCAAAACGCTCGGCATCACCGGCGAGTAGCGCAGCTTCTAGCGCGCCTTACCGAACAGCTCCGGCACCGGCGCGCCTGAGGCGATCTTGGCCTCCCGCGCCTCTTCGGCCACGACGTTGCGCTGCGCCCGTTGCAGCACCTCGCCCGCGCGATCGCGCGGAATGAAGCAGACGCCGGTTTCGTCGGCCAGCACCAGATCGCCCGGATTGACGGTGATGCCGCAGATCGCGACCGGCTTGTTGATGGCCGTTGTTTGCACGCGCCATTTGCCGGTGATCGGGCTGACGCTGCGCGACCAGATCGGATAGCCGATGCCGCGGGAATGATCGACGTCGCGCGCGCCGCCGTCGACGATGGCGCCGATCTCGCCTTGCCGATGCCCGATAGTGGCGGAAATGCCGCCGAGATTGGATACCTGGTCGACGCCTTGCAGCACGATGACGTCGCCTCTTTCCGCAAGATTATGCGCCTCGATCTCGCCCAGGCCCGACACGCCGGCTTTGATTTTTTCGGCAGCCGGCACATCCGCCGGCACGTTGCGCACCGTCAGCGCCCGGCCGACGATGCGCGCCTTCGGATCGGTCGGGCGGAGCACCGCGGCCGGCACGGCGCCGACGATGCCGAGCTCGTCCATAGCGTCGGACGCGATGCCGGTGAGATCGGGCAGCGCGCGAAAACCGTCGAGAATATCCGCCGGCAGCACCGGCAGTTCCAGCATGCCGAAGGCGTCCGCCGGAAGCTTGCCGAGCGTCTCTTTCGCCATGGCAAAAAATTTAAAATCCAAACAGCTTGGTGGGATTATCGACCAGCATGAGCTTGCGGGTGCGCGCGTCGGGCGCGATCTCGGCGATGAGATCGGTGAGCTGGCCGTCGTTGGGCACCTCGCCCGGCTTGTGGTTCGGGTGCGGCCAGTCGGTGCCCCAGACGATGCGCTCGGGCGCGTGGGTGGCGAGCGCGCGCGAGAACGGCAGGGTTTCCTCGTAAGAATGCGGGTGCTTGGTGATGCGGTCGCTGCCGGACAATTTGACCCAGACATTGCCGCGGTCGAGCAAACGTAACAGCCTCCGGAACGCCCCGCCGTTCAAGCCTTCGGCGATATCGATGCGCCCCATATGGTCGATCACCACCGGCGCCTCGATCGCGGCGATGAAATCGTAGTAATCGACGAGGCCAGAGCCGCCGACATGATTGGCGACATGCCAGCCGTAGGGCGAGACCTTCTCGATGATCGCCCGCATCTCGTCGCGCGGCCGCGGCGCGCCGCCGTGGGGAAAATACCAATGCAGCCGCACGCCGCGCACGCCGGCGTCGTCGAGCCGCTCCACTTCGTCGTCCGGCGTCGTCGGCTCGAGCAGCGCGACGCCGCGATAGCGATCCTTGCCGGCTTCGAGCAGATCGACCAGCACCCGATTGTCGCTGCGGTGCGCCGTCGACTGCACGAATACGCCGCGCTGGAAGCCCAGGAATTCGTGCAGCCGGAACAGATCCTCCTTGGAGGCATCGGTCGGCGTGAAAGCCCGGTCCGGCGCATAGGGAAATTTGCTGTGCGGTCCGAACACGTGGAAATGCGAATCGCACGACAGCGGCGGCAGCGTGATGCTCGGCTTTTTCGGATTCGGGTCGTGCGGCGGGATGGTCGGGGTCAGGTCGTCGGGGCGGATGGCCATTGGTGCTCTTTCAAGAATTCAATCACAACGCGCGGTCATGCCGCCATCTACCACAATTTCGGTGCCGGTGATGAAGCGAGCCTCATCGGAAGCCAAAAATAATACGGCGGCCGCCGTATCGCGCCCGTCCCCCATAAACCCGAGCGGGATGCGGGCGACGCGGGATTTGAGCAACGCCTCGACGTCGCCGCCAGTGCGCTGTTTGGCCAGACGCGCTTCCACCATGGGGGTGTGCATCTGGCCCGGAATCACCGTGTTCACGCGGATACCGTTAGCGGCATATTGCACCGCCGTCACCCGCGAGAACTGGATCACCGCGGCCTTGGCCGAAGCGTAGCCGATCTGCGGCGCGCCGGTATAGCGCGTGCCCGAAGCCGACGCCGTGTTGACGATGGTGCCGCCGCCTTGCGCGATCATGACCGGGATGACGTGCCGGCAGGCGAGAAAAACGCTCTTGAGATTGTAGTCGATCTGACGGTCGAACGTTTCTTCCGACATTTCCGCGACGCCGCCCGCGGCCGAGCCGCCGACATTGTTGACGAGAATGTCGATGCGGCCGAAAACCTTGCGACATGCTTCTGTCATAGTGCGCACCTGCGCGTCGTCGAGCACGTCGCAGACATGGGTCGCGATCTCGCCGTCGTTGCCGACGCGCGCGACCGTCTCGGTCATCGAATCGGCATCCTTGTCGACGGCAAAAACCCTGGCGCCCTCGCGCGCAAACAGCACCGCCGCGGCGCGGCCGTTGCCCCAGCCCGGGCCGATACAGCCGGCGCCGCTGATCAGCGCTACTTTTCCCGCCAGACGACCGGTCACGTTGCCGACTATCCCCAAAGCTCTCTGGTCGCGAGCTTGGCACCTTCGGCCAGCGCCTGCAATTTGGCCCAGGCGATTTGTGGATGAATGCGGCCGCCGAGCCCGCAATCGGTGCCGGCGATGACATTCTCGCGGCCAACCACCTTGGCATAGCGCACGATGCGGTCGGCCACGACTTGGGGATGCTCGACAATGTTGGTGGCGTGGCTGACCACGCCGGGAATGAGCAGCTTGCCGTCGGGCAGTTTTGCATCCTGCCAAACCCGCCATTCGTGCTCGTGGCGGACATTGCCGGCCTCCACCGAATAGGCGCCGGCGTTGACGCTGAGCACCAGGTCGACGATGTCGCGCAGCGGAATATCGGTGGTATGCGGGCCGTGCCAACTACCCCAACAAATGTGGAAGCGGATGCGATCGGCCGGCAATCCGCGGAGTGCGTGATTGAGCGCTTCCATGCGCACTTGCTCGAATTTCTTGAATTCCTTGAGCGGCGGCTCGGGATTGATCATGTCCCAATTGTCCGGCAGGCTCGGATCGTCGATCTGCAGCACGATGCCGGCATCGACGATGGCTTTGTATTCGTCGCGCATGGCGTCGGCCGAGGCGAACAAAAACTCCTCTTCGGTCGTGTAATAGAGGTCGACGCCCCGGGCAAAACTGCCCGGGCCGATCGAGCACATGAAGCCTTCTTCCGCGCCGGTCGCCGCCAGCGCCTTTTTCAGGTTGTCGATATCGGCCTGGAGTGCCGCATGGCCGGTATATTTGATCGGTCCGGTGCAGGCCGGCCGACCCACCGGCCGGCGCGCCGCGCTCCCCATCAGGCTGCCGCTCGATTCCGGATCGAGATAAAACTCGCCGAATTTCTGCCAGTCGCGGCGATTGGCGAACGAGGTCAGCGCCACATCGGCGACGGTTGATTTCTTGTGCTGGGTTTCGTGCGCGGCAGCGGCAGGGCTGCCCGCCGGCGAAAATCCCGACATCCGGGCGAAGGCGTAATTCCACCATGCCCCGTAATCGTAGGAGCCGCCCACCGGCTTGCCGAACTCGCCGTCGTCGGGAATGTCGACGCCGAGCTCGCGCTGCTTCTTGACCACATCCGCAACCGATGCGGTGAGGCATTGCGCATAGGCGGCGTCGCCTTTGCTTTCGCCGACGGCAATTGCCTTGCTCATGGCGATGAGGTTCGCCGGCCGCGACAGGCTGCCGGCGTGGGTCGTGAGAATTCTGTCAGTGCTGCGTTTCATCGTCCCCCTCCATTATCGTATCTGCATCTTTGCTCATAAACGAAATTACTTTTCGCCTTGCGCCGTCGATCGCAAAACAGACGCGGCGTTCCAACATCGACTCCCTCTCCCCGTAGGGGAGAGGGCGGGGTGAGGGGGTTCGGAAGGTTCAGAACATGACTCCATCTTCCGAACCCCCTCATCCTGTCCTTCTCCCCCATAGCGCGTCGAAGACGCGCGTAAACGCGCTAATGGGGGAGAAGGGACGCAGCGGCTATTCCTTTACTTGATTAAGCCGGATTTTTAGATGAAGCGCGGGCCGAAGATCATCGGCCCGCGGCGTGACCGTCAGATCAACGGCCCCGGATTATTCCGGTATTTTTTCACGATGGCGTCGGCCGTCATATAGGCCAGCGCCTGGATCGTCAGCGTCGGATTGAAGCCCGCGCCCATGGTCGGGAAGGTCGAACTGCCGACCAGGAACAGATTGGGGTGATCCCAGGTCTGGCTGTATTTGTTGACGACGGAGTCCTTCGGATCGCTGCCCATGCGGGTGCCGCCCTCGTGGTGCGCGCCCGGTGCACCGGCCGGGCTGACCGGGGCCGGCCAGACTTGTGGGCCGCCCATGGCGCGGCCGATCTCGACCAGTTTGTTCTGGACGAACGCGACTCTCGCCTTCTCGTTCGGCCGCCGCCAGTCGTAGGTGACGCGCGGCGCCGGCATGCCCCAAGCGTCGCGCACGTTCGGATCGAGATCGATAGTCTGGTCCGGATAGGGCAGATTCTCGGTCTGCGCCACCATGGCGCCATGGCGCGCATAGGCCTTGGCGAAGAAGTCGCGATATTTTGCGCCCCATTTCGGTATGCCGGGCGGCGTGGCGATGGTCGAAGCGGCGATCGGACCGCCTTGCAGGTTCGGCGTGCCGATCGACAGTTGCGCGCCGCGGATGAAGCCTAAGCCCGCGTGGTCGAAATTGTCGGCATTGAAGTCGTCGATGGTATGCTTCTGGGCGCTCGGGCCCATGAAATTGTTGATGTAACGGTCGTCGAAGGTGACGAACACGTTCGCCATCATGTGCGCCATGATGTGCTTGCCGAGATGCCCGCTGGAATTGGCCAGCCCGTTCGGGAATTTGTCGGTCTTCGACAACAGCATCAGCCGCGTATTGTCGTAGATGAACGGCGCGACGATGACGATGTCGGCTTCGATCGTGTTGTCGGTGCGGCCGGGGCCGTAATACGACACGCCCGTCACCTTGCCGGTGTTGTCGCTGTTGACGCGATAGCACATCGCGCCGGTGAGGAGCTTGAAATTGCCGGTGGCGTCGGCCTCGGGCAATTTGGTGACCAGGATCGACGATTTGGCGCCGACGTGGCAGCCGAACGCCTGGCAGAAGCCGCAATAGGTGCAGCCCGGCCGGTTGTTGTAGGGCACCGAAGCGATCGCGCGCGGCGACGAGAACGGATGCAAGCCGAGCTTCTTGGCGCCGGCCTCGAACAAGATCGCCGACTGATCGACCAAGAGCGGCGGCAGCGGGTATTCACGGCTGCGCGGCGCCTCGAAGACGTTGCCGCCGGCGATCGTCTTGCCTTGCAGGTTGCCGGCTTTGCCCGACACGCCGAGCTCGTATTCGGCCTGATCGTAGAACGGCTCCAGCTCGGCGTAGCTCAGCGGCCAGTCGACCAGCGAGGAGTCTTGCGGGATCGCCGAGGCGCCATAGCGCTCGACGGTCTTGGTGCGCACACGGAAATCGTCCTCGTGCATGCGCCATGACAGCGTGCCGTAATGCACCGTGCCGCCGCCGGCCTGGTTGCCGTTGTTGAGGCTCGGCATCGGATTGGCACGCGCGTTGGCGTTGGGCCGCCAGGTGACCGGATCGGTCTTGATGTTGGGACGCAGATCCTGGCGCTCGAAATAGCGCAGTTCGTCATGGGGCTCGAAGTCCGCCGTCTTGAGCCGCGGACCGCGCTCGAGCCCGATCACTTTCATGCCGGCCTTGGCGAGCTCGGCCGCGATGATGCCACCGGCCGCGCCGACACCGACGATCACGACATCGGTTTTTTCGGTAGCCATTTTATCGGTAGCCATGGCTCAACCCTCCCTGCTCTTGGCCCGCGCCTGCAAGCCGATGATGGGCTCGCGGGTGAACGCTTTGGTGCTTTGCATGTCCTCCTCGGTGAAGATCGGCTGCGCGCCGGGAAACCCAACCAGACGCCAGCCGGCAAAGTCCTTGTTGCCGCCGTAGATCGGGTCGGCGAACATGCCTTCCATGGTGTGGGTGCGCAGCGTGTTGAAGAACGCTTGCGCGGTCGGCCACGCGAAGGCCGGCGCCTTGCCCTGCTCCAGCGCGGCGATGGTTTCGTCCTGCTGTTCCGCCGTGAGCCTGCGGAACGGCTTGCCGTAAGTTTGCGTGCAATGGGCGTCGAGCTGGATGAGGCCGGTCCGGTAGAAATCCTGTTGGTCGGAATAGGCGCCAGAAAGCGCAAGATCGATGTAGTTCAAGACACCGGCATCGGTCGCTCCCGGCAAGCCCGGCGCACCGGGCATCAGCCGCTCGGTGAACGCGGTGATGGTGCGCGAATCGTCGTCGTTGAAGAACGCGCCGTGGCCGCCGCTCATGTCGTGCATGACATGCTCGGCATGGTCCTTTGCCGGCGCATCCATTGCGACGTGGTGCTGGTGATTGCTTTTGGCGAGCGCGTCCGGAACCAACGCCGTGGTCGCGGCGGCGCCGGCGCCCAGCGCGACCAGGAACGCACGACGGCCTTCATCATGCTTTGACATGAGTGATCCTCCCTTGTGCTCCGGTCCGGTTCATCTGCTGCATTGCGTGCAGCGAACGCTTCCGGATCGGCGATGGGGCGCGTTCTGTCGAGATGCGCAGCCTCCAGCATTCAGACTGTGCCTTTTGCGTGGGTCAAGCAAGCTGCGAACTGCGCATGTGTCGCTGCACCGGAACTGCGGCGAACGCAGATGTCTTGGCACATTATTCGCGCCCCGCCGGCTTGCTAGACTGTCCGGCCGCGCGAGCGTAACAAGGCCCGGCCGAGGAGCTTTTGAAGAGATGCTTGGAGACCTGTCGGTATCGCTCTGGCGCGGCGCCAAGGACGGCCGCTACGAGACCTACAGCGTGCCGCAGCGCGCGAGCCAGACCGTGCTCGACGTCGTGACTTTCGTGCAGCGCCATATCGATCCGACCTTGTCGTATCGCTTCGCCTGCCGGGTCGGCGTCTGTGGCTCTTGCGCCATGACAGTCAATGGCAAGCCGCGTTGGACCTGCCGGACGCATGTGTCGAAGGTCGCGGGCAGCGGCCACCTCGAGATCGGCCCGTTGGAAAACCTGCCGGTCATCAAGGATTTGGCGACCGACATGGAACCGTTCTTCGAGAAGTGGCAAAAGGCTCAAGGCGTTTTTGCGCCGACCAAGACAAGGCACGATGAAATCGAGCCAATCCGCCCCGACAGCCCGGCGCGGCGCTTAGCCGACGCGGCGATCGAATGCATCAATTGCGGCGTCTGTTACGCTGCCTGCGATACGGTGCGCTGGAACCAGGATTATTTCGGCCCGGCGGCGCTGACGCGGGCCTGGACGCTCCTCAACGACGAACGCGATGGCGGCGGCACCGCGCGCCTGCAAGCGATCGCCGGGGCCGGTGGTTGCCATTCCTGCCACTCGCACCAATCCTGCCAGGAGCTTTGCCCGCAGGCACTCAATCCGACCGCTGCCATCGCCGGACTGAAGCGGCGCACCACGGCGGCGTATCTCAAGGGCGAGATCAAGGCATGAATGTACGGCTCTATCTGTGGCAGCGGGCGACGGCGGCGCTGATGGTGCCGCTCGTTTTCATCCATATCGCCGTCATCTTCTATGCCTCGCGAAAGGGCATGACGGCGGCGGATATTCTGTCGCGTACCCACGGCAGTATCGTGTGGGCGTCGTACTACGGACTTTTCGTCGCCGCCGCTTCCATTCATGCGTCGATCGGGGTGCGCAACGTTTTGACTGAATGGTCGCCACTCACCGATCCCCGCGCCGGACTATTTTCCATCGTATTCGGTTTGCTCTTGGCGGCCCTCGGTGCGCGCGCCGTGTTTGCCGTGGTGCTGTCGTGATCGCGCGCGGCGCCATGCATCGCGGCAGCGCGCTGTGGATCGCTGCCTTGGTGCATCGGCTGTCGGGCCTCGCCTTGGCAATTTTCCTGCCGTTGCATTTTCTGGCGCTGGGGCTGGCTATCGACGGCGAAGCGAAACTGGAAAACTTCCTGCGCTGGACCGATCAGCCGCTGGTGAAATTTGCCGAAAGCGGGCTGGTTTTCCTGCTCACGGTTCATCTGCTCGGCGGCCTGCGCGTTTTGGTGATCGAGAATCTCGATTGGCGGGACGGCCAAAAGCAGTTGGCGACGCTCGCGGCGGCGATATCGGCAATCGTCGCGTTCATTTTCTTGGCGCGGGTGTTTTGAGAATGAACGTCGAGCACCTCAAGACCGACATTCTGATCTTGGGCGCCGGCGGCGCCGGGCTGTTTGCCGCGCTGCATGCCTTGAAGGCTAATCCCGATCTCGACATCACCATCGTCAGCAAGGGTTTGCTCGGCAAATGCGGCTGCACCCGCATGGTGCAGGGCGGCTACAACGTCGCGCTCAATCCCGGCGACTCCATCGAGCGCCACTTCATGGACACGATCGAAGGCGGCAAATGGCTGCCGCATCAGGAACTGGCCTGGACGCTGGTCACCAAGGCGATCGAACGGGTGCAGGAACTGGAAAACGAGATCGGCTGCTTTTTCGATCGTAATCGAGACGGAACGCTCCACGGCAAGGCCTTCGCCGGCCAGACTTTCGACCGCACCGTGCACAAGGGCGACCTCACCGGCATCGAGATCATCAACCGGCTGATGGAACAGGTTTGGGCACGGCCGATACGCCGGCTGGAAGAACATCGCGCCGTGGCGCTGATCCCGGCGAAGGACGGTGCGCTTTCCGGCGTCCTGCTGATCGATGTCCGCAGCGGCGCATTCCGTTTCGTCGCCGCGCAAGCCGTGCTGCTGGCGACCGGCGGCGGGCCGACCATGTATCGCTATCACACGCCGTCCGGCGACAAGAGCATGGACGGCCTCGCCATGGCGCTGCGCCGCGGCCTCCCCTTGCGCGACATGGAGATGGTGCAATTCCATCCGACCGGCCTGCTCGCCGGCCCAGATACGCGCATGACCGGCACGGTGCTGGAGGAAGGGTTACGCGGGTCCGGCGGACATCTCCTCAACGGCGCCATGCACCGCTTCATGGGCGACTACGACCCAAAACTCGAGCGCGCCACCCGCGACGTCGTCAGCCGCGCCATCTATGCCGAGATGCGTGCCGGGCGCACCACGC
The DNA here is from genome assembly GCA_049584715.1 of Xanthobacteraceae bacterium. GTDB lineage: Bacteria > Pseudomonadota > Alphaproteobacteria > Rhizobiales > Xanthobacteraceae > BOG-931. Next base: position 256 of record JBAUYI010000030.1, on the reverse strand, counting down.
CGAATGGCGGCGTCTATATCAAGATGGGCCATCTCGGCCCGGCTAAGGTGGCGAAAGAGTTCAAGGGCATGGTGGATCGCTGCCGCGATTGCGGCTTTGATCTCGCCGGCGGCCTCGTCGAAGTGGTGCCGACGGCGCATTATTTCATGGGCGGCGTCGTCTGCGCGGTCGATACCGCGACGGAGCGCTTCGGCCTGTTCGTCGCCGGCGAGGATGCCAGCGGCATGCACGGCGCCAACCGGCTCGGCGGCAACGG
>JBAUYI010000029.1:0-13597 GCA_049584715.1 Xanthobacteraceae bacterium | reverse complement strand
GGAGGCGCTCCTGCTTATCAAGCGCCACGACCGCATTCGTTACGACCGATTGCTCCGCGATCTGCAACGCGTTTGGGTTCTTTTGCTGCCCTCGAGCGCCGCAAGTTTCGAATACAGAATTTACACGTGCGAGATCGACACCCGGTATTGCCTTGCCGAGACGACGACACCGGAACTGCTCGCCGCCACCATCGTCCACGAAGCCACCCACGCGCGGCTCTGGCGCTGCGGGAGCCGCTACGAGGAAGCGCAGCGGCCGCGCATCGAGAAAATCTGTATACGCCGCGAAATTGCCTTTGCGGCGAAATTGCCGAATGGGGAGACCGTGCGCGACCAGGCGGAGCAAACGCTCGCGTTCTGCGCCACCGGCGAGTATTGGACCGGCGCCGCATTCCGCGAGCGTTACATCGAAGGTGGCGTCGAGATCCTGCGTTACATGGGCGCGCCCGGTTGGCTCGCACGGGTCTTCCGCTGGCTCTTGCTGACCCGCGGCTGCATCCGGCGCCGCCTGGCGCGCCTCAAGCGCGCGGCGTAGCCCGATCATTCCGGCTTGATGTCGGCGAACTTCACCACCTTCGCCCATTTCACCGTTTCGGCGGCGATGTAGCTTGCGAATTCGGCAGGCGTCATCGGATTGACAACGACGCCTAATTCGCTCAACCGCGCCTTGAATTTTTGGTCAGCAAGCCCATCTGCAACCGCGGTGTTGAGCGTATCGATCACACCGGCGGATGTGCCTTTCGGCGCGCCGAGACCGAGCCAGCCGGTCGCCTCATAGCCGGGGACGAATTCGGCCACCGTGGGTACGTCGGGCAAGACATCGAGGCGCTGCGCCGTCGTCACCGCCAGCGCCCTCAGCTTGCCCGCTTGAACGTAGCCGATCATGGCCGGGACTGGGCTGAACGTGACTTGCACCTGTCCGCTGAGCAGATCGGGAAACAAGCTGTTGCGATACGGGACATGCGTGAGATCGACGCCGGCCATCATCGCAAACAACGCGCCGGCGACGTGCAACACGCTGCCGTTGCCCGACGAGGCCATATTGACCTTGCCCGGATTGGCTTTGGCGTAGGCGATGAACTCGGCAACCGTGTTGGCCGGGAACGACGGCTTGACCGCCATGGCCAGCGGGATGCCGCCGATGCTGGCGACCGGAGCAATGTCGCGGCTGAAATCGTAGTTGAGATTTTTGAACACCGAGCCGTTGACAGTGTTGCCGGCGACGACGAGCAGCAGCGTATAGCCGTCCGGCGCTGCGCGCACGACGAGCTCGGTGGCGATATTGGTGGCGGCGCCGGGCCGGTTCTCGACGACGAACGGTTGGCCGAGCCCCTCCGACAGCCATCCGCTGATCAGCCGCGCAATGATGTCAGGCGAATTGGCCGGCGGCAGCCCGACGATGACGCGCACCGGCCGCGACGGATAAGTGTCCGCCCGCGCGATGCGCGGCAGCGCCAATGTAGCGGTGCCCGCTGCCAAATGCAGAAAGTCTCGACGTTTCATGATGGACCTAAGCGAGGCGCAATCCGGGGATGCGTTTCCTTGTCATTCCGGAAACCGCGAAGCGGTTATCCGGAATCCATAACCACCGTCCGTGCAGAACCGGCTCTGACTATGATTATGGATTCCGGGTTCGCGCTACGCGCGCCCCGGAATGACGGCACCTCAATACGCCGTCTTGTTGATCTCGCCCGAGCCGGTGACGTACCAGCGCTCGCTGACAAAAGCCTTGCCGGCGAGGCGGTCGGCGAGCCAGTCGGCGAGCAGGATCGGCGGGAACGGGCCGAGATTGGCGGCCGGAACGTTGCCGACCGAGTGGCGCGATTCCTGATACACCACCATCTGCTTCGGCCCCTGCAGCGCCGCCATCAGCCGCTCGGAATGTTCCAGCGGGCTCAGCTCCTCGGCTTCGCCGGCGACGCACAGATACGGCACCTTGATCCTGTTGGCGTGGCCTTCCCAGGTGATTTTTTTACGGAATTCGTCGAACGCGTCTTCGTCGGTGATGCCGGACATATACATGAAGCGCTTCTTGAAGGTCGGCGAGGCTTCCTGAAAAATCGTGTGACAGCCCGGCTCATGGCACACCGACATCACCGCGCAGGCCTTTATGCGCGACTCATGCGCCGTCAGCACCGTGCCGAACAGCGAGCCGAAACTGGTGCCGGCGACGCCGATCTTCGTCACGTCGAGCTCGGGCCGCGCCGCGATCCAATCGACCAGCGCCGGCCCGGTCGCCATCCAGTTCTCCATGGTGAAGTTCAGGCCGATCATCGGCGCCTCGTATTGCCCCGGCCCGTCGATCGCCAGCACCGCCATGCCGCGGTTGAGATATTTGTCGCCGTAGAGCGCGACCTGGATCTCCTTGTAGCTGTCCATGCCGGGGATCGAGATCACCACCGGCAGCTTGCCGCCGGTGTGGCCGGGCGGCAGATGCAGCCAGGCCGGAATCGCCTTGTCCTTGAACGGCACCCACACCGCCTCGACGTGATGATCGGCGAGCGCCGCGTATTTGGCGTAGCACTCGCGCTTCTTGTTGTTGTAGGCGATGTTGGTCTCGTCGTTCTCGTCATAGGGCCATTGCGCCGCGCCCCAATGCACCGCGGCCATGAAGAAATTGTCGCGCGCGGTGACCTTGCGGTCGGCAAGCGCCGCGGCATTGGCCTTGGCCTCGCGGCGCTTGGCCACGGCGGCAAAGGCCGGCCCGATATCGGCCATCTTCTTCACCCGCTCGCGGATCGTGGCAAAGTCGGCGTTGGCCTCGATGCCGCACGGCAGGTGGATATAGAGCGAGCGCGGCTGGTCCCAATCGATGCCGTTGGCGCGGATGATGTTGTCGATCAGCCAGCGCTGTTCATCGAAGCGGCGCACATGCGGCGCGCCGCGCTTGTCGAGGATGGCCGGGAATCCTTGGGCCGGGCGATTCATTGCTCCCTCCATTCGCGGGCGGCGAATTCTCGCGCGCCTGGCAATCCCGCCATTATCGGCGCTGCGGGTGCCGGGTTGTCAACGCCGATTGCTCATTGGCGTGGCAAGCTGCGCCACGGCCCTGCGGTCCGCCTTGCCGCTCGACCCAGAGGGCAGCGCGTCGCGGAAGTGGAAAACGTCCGGCACCTTGAAGCGTTCGGTGCGCGCCAGCAACCAATCGCGTAAGGCGGAGGTATCCAAGTGGGCGCCGGCACGCGTGACAATGACGGCGTGAATGACTTCGCCGAGGCGCTCATCGGCGACGCCAGCGCAGAGCGCCGCGGCAATGTCCGGATGCTCGGCCAGCAGGTTGTCGATCTCGAGCGGCGCAATCTTGTTGCCGCCGCGCGAGATAATATCTTTGGCACGCCCGATCAGCGCGACCGCACCGTCCGCCGTCATCCGCGCCAAGTCGCCGGTCTTGAAATAGCCGCCGTCGAACGAAGCTTCCGTCATTGCGGTGCCGTCCAGATAACCGAGCATGCCGTACGGCGTGCGGATTTGCAGTTCGCCGGTTTCGCCGGCCGCGACGGCGGCGCCGTCCCGCGCGATCCGAAACGTGACGTGCTCGGTCGGATACCCGATCGTGCCGAAACCCTGCGGCTGACCGGCGGGACCAAGATGAAAATCGCACGAGCCGGTCTCTGTCAGGCCATAAAGATCATGGATCGCCGCGGGCGCAAGCCGCGCCATGGCGTGCGCCAGGGCCGGTGCCACCACCTCGCCGCCAGTGAGCATCGCCCGCAGTTTTGGCGCCGCGACCTCGGGATAGGTCAACAACGTCCGAAACATCGAAGGGACACCGGCCAGGACGGTTGCTTCGGCAAGGCCACGCGCCATCGCGTCGGCGGTGAATTTCGGCAACAGAATGAGCCGCGCACCTTTCAAGAGCGTCAACAGGCTCACCCAAAGACCGAAGATGAAAACGAGCTGCAGCGGCGACAGCACAACGTCACCCGGCCCGATGTTCAACAGGCGATCGAGAACGGCGAGTTTTTCCGCGAGGCGCCGATGTCCGATGACGACGCCCTTGGGCTCTCCAGTGCTGCCCGAGGTGAAGATCACCAACGCGGCGTCGCGCAGTAAGGCGCGCTCGGGCGGCGGCGCCTCGCCGATCGTTTCGAGCCGGTCACCGTCGATCAAAAATCGCGCGCGGGATATGCGCTGCACCCGTGCAATGGTCGAGACCGCTGCGGAAACATGGATCGGCACCGCGACCGCCCCCGCTTGCCAGACACCGAGCAAGGCGCCGAGATCGGAGGGTCTGTTGCCGATGCCGACATGGACGGGTTCATGCGGCACGACGTGCCGCGCGGTGAGTGCGTGGCGCACACGTTCGGCAAGCGCCAAAAGGTTGTCGCCTTGCTGCGACTCGCCGCTCGTGCTCGCAACGACATGACTGGCCGGTTTCAGGGCATCGAGGAGAATTTCGGCGAGGACACCGCTCATACGGTGCGGCCCGGGAACCGGGCATCGCGCCAGGCCAGCGCGGCTTTGAGACCGTCGCGCCGCGCTATCTCCATGAACTGGATCTTGTCGGGCGAGCCGGCGCCCTCGATCGCCAAGTCGATGGCCAGCCCCTCTTCGAGAGCGTCCAGCATATTGCGCGCTTCGAAGGATCGATTGATGGCGCGCTTGGTTTGTTTGACGAGATCGGGATCGATCGCCGCGATGTGGTTGGCCATGGCGAGCCCGACGCGATCGAGTTCGGCCGGTGCCACGATGCGATTGACCATGCCGATCGCCTGCGCGCGGGCGGCCGGAATTCGGTCCTCGCCCAACAGGATGATCTCCTTGGCAATCTTGGGGCCGACCACCCACGGCAATATCAGGGCGACAATGCCGGCGCCGAATTTAAGCTCCGGTTCGCCGAAGAACGCATCGTCTGCGGCAATGGTGATGTCGCAAGCCAGCGCCAGCTCGCAGGCGCCGGCAAGGCATGGTCCGCGCACCGTCGCGATGGTCGGCAGCGGGAAATGCCAAAAGCGCATGATGGTGTCGAAATCCTTGCGCAGGATCGCGCGCCAGGACTCGACGCCGGTAGGGCGGCGTTCCATCTGCTCCTTGAGATCGAAACCCGATGAGAAGGCCGCGCCGGCACCGGTGACGATCAGCGCGCGCAAGCCGGCATCGCGCTCGATCTCGTCCAGCGCGATGCCGATCTCGCCAAGCATGGCCGCATTGAGCGCGTTGGCGCGCTCGGGCCGTGCCAGAGTGAGGCGCGCGACAGCACCGATTTTTTCGACCGTAATCATCGCGAAACGTCCGGTCATGGGATCGCCCTCACCGCGTCCATTGCATCCCAGCATGGCTGCCGCGGCCGCGTCCAGGCCGCCAAGCATTGACAAGCCCGGCGCGGCGGCCATCCTGACGCCTCCCTGGAGTACCCCATGAACCAGCACAGTAATATCAAGGCCGCGATCGGTTACGACGACTTACGCGAATGGCTTTCGGCCGCCGAAGCGCTCGGCGAGGTCCGTAACGTCAAGGGCGCCAGCTGGCAGGAGGATATCGGGCTTGCCGCCGAAGCCATCCTGCGCGCCGAGGACGGGCCGTGCGTGGTGTTCGACGACGTCCCCGGCTGCCCGAAAGGCTTTCGCGTGCTGCTCAACATGTTCGCCGGCACCCGGCGCAACATGACGCTGGGCTTTCCCGATCACCTCAACAAATGGGAATTGAGCGACGCGTATCGCGAAGCGTATTTGGTGGACCCGAAATTGCTCCCGCACGAGATCGTCGACGACGGCCCGGTGCTGGAGAACGTGCTCACCGGCGACGCCATCGACGTCACCAAGTTCCCGTCGCCGATCTGGCACGAGAAGGACGGCGGCCGTTACATCGGCACCGGCACCTACAGCATTACCCGCGATCCGGAAGAGAACTGGCTCAATGCCGGCGCCTATCGCGCCATGGTGCATGACAAGACATCGGTCGGCTTCGTCACCGCGCGCGGCCATCACGGCTATATCCATCGCGAGAAATATTGGGCGCGTGGCGAAGCGATGCCGGTGGTGATGGTGCTCGGCGGCGATCCGCTGGCGTTTTTCTACGGCGGCGTCGAGGCGCCCTACGGCACGTTCGAGCTCGACATCGTCGGCGGCATGCGCGGCCGGCCGACCAAGATGGTGCGCGGCCAGGTCACCGGCCTGCCCTTCCCCGCCAATGCCGAGATCGTGCTCGAAGGTTACGTCACCCCGGACAAACGCAAGGACGAAGGGCCGTTCGGCGAATGGACCGGGCATTACGCCGGCGGCAAGCGGCCGATCCCGGTGCTCGATATCGCCGCCATCTATCACCGCAACGATCCGATCCTGGTCGGCGTGCCGCCGATGGGCGGCGGACCGGACGAGATGGCGCGCTATCGCGCCGTGATGCGCTCGGCGATGATCCGGCAAAACATGACCAATGCCGGCGTGCCCGGCGTGCAGCAGGTGTGGTGCCACGAAGTCGGCGGCGCGCGCATGCTCCACGCCGTCTCGATCACGCAACGCTATCCCGGCCACGCCGTGCAGGCGGCGCACGTCGCGGCGCAATGCGGCGCCTCGGCCTATGCCTCGAAATATATCGTGGTGTGCGACGACGACGTCGACGTCACCAATCTCGACCAGATGCTGTGGGCGATGCTGACGCGCACCGATCCGAAAGAGTCGATCCAGTTCATCACCGGCTCGTGGGATTCCAGCGCCGATCCGGCAATCCCGCCGGAGCGCCGCGCCGCCGGCGACTTCACGCACTCTGTCGCCCTGATCAATGCCTGCAAGCCGTGGCACTGGCGCGAAAAATTTCCGCCGAGCAACACGCCGAGCCCGGAAGTCGCCAAGAAGGCGCGGGAAAAGTTTGGTTGGTTGCTCGATGGAAAGAAACCGTCATGAAGCTTGCAGTCCCGGATAAAATTTCGCCGTCCTATTTCGTTGCCGAGGCCGCTGTCGAGCTCGGTTTCTTCAAGGCCGAAGGGCTCGATGTCTCGCTCGAGCTGGTTTACCCGGTCGACAAGGCCTACGAAGCGCTGCGCGACGGCAAGATCGATTTCGTCGGCGGCGCGGCGCACGCGGTGCCGGCGGCGTTTCCCGGCTATAAGGGTGCCAAGCTGATCGCGGCGCAGGCCCAGGGCATGTACTGGTTTCTGGTGATGCGCTCCGATCTTAACGCCAAGCGCGGCGATCTCAGCGTCGTCAAGGGCCGCACCATCGGCGCCGCGCCATGGGTCAATACCGGCCTGCGCGGACTATTGATAGCGGCCGGCATCGATCTCGAACGCGACAAGGTCAATATCGCACCCGTGCCGGGCCTCATTGGCGACGTGCCGAATTTCGGCGTCATGGCGTCCAAGGCGCTCGAAGACCGCAAGCTCGACGGCTTTTGGGCCAACGGCATGGGCGCGGAGGTCGCGGTACGCGGCGGCTACGGCACAATCGTCATCGACGCCCGCCGCGGCGACGGACCGAAGCAGTGCTTCAATTTCACGGCGCCGGCCATCACGGCGTCGGACGAGCTGATCGCACGTTCGCCCGACACAGTTGCCGCGGCGGTGCGCGCCATCGTCAAGACGCAGGCCGCGTTGAAAGCCGATGTGTCGCGCGCCGGCGAAGTCGGACGAAAGCTGTTTCCGCCGGCCGAGGCCGGCCTGATCACCGGGCTGATCCGCCGCGACCTGCCCTATTACGACGCGACGTTGTCACGCGAATTCATTGCCGGCATGACGGCGTTTTTGCGCAGCCAGGGCGTGCTCGACGGCGATGTGCCGTACGAGCAGATCGTCGCCACACAGTTCGCGCCGTTGTGGAAAGGATAAAATCGTGAACCTGGCGCTTTGGCTCCATCGCGCAGGATTGAGCCACGGCGATCGGCCGGCGCTGGGATTGGGCGCGTGCGTGATCAGGCGCTATGGCGAAGTCGCCGGACGCGCGGCCAAGTTGGCGGCGTCACTGCGCGAGCGCTTCAGCCTGCAACCCGGTGAGCGTGTCGCCATCGCGGCCAAGAATTGCCCCGACTATGTCGAGCTGATGTTCGGCATCTGGCATGCGGGGCTGGCCGCGGTGCCGGCCAACGCCAAACTGCACGGCCGCGAGCTCGGCTACATCTTGCAGCATTCCGGCGCCCGCGTTTGCTTCGCTTCAGACGGGCTCGATGCCGAGATCGCGCCGCATGCGCCGCCGACGCTCGAACGTTTGATCGTGCTGGGCAGCCGCGACTACGAAGCACTGTTCGCCGCCGATCCGATCGCGCCGTGGCCGTGCCGCGGCGACGACCTCGCCTGGCTGTTCTACACCTCCGGCACCACGGGCCGGCCGAAGGGCGCCATGCTAACCCATCGCGTGCTCGCGGCGGCGAGCTTTGCCTATGCGAGCGAGGTCAATCCCATCGCACCCGGCAGTCCGCTCCTGCATGCCGCGCCGATGAGCCACGGCTCCGGCCTTTATATGATGGCGCATGTGGCACGGCTCGGCGTCAACGTGATGCCGGAATCGAGCGGCTTCGAGGCCGACGAAGTGATGAGCCTGATCGACGCGTGGCCGAGCAGCTCGATGTTCGCCGCACCCACCATGGTCAAGCGGCTCGTTGAATGCGACGCGGAATGCGATCCCGATCACATCAAAACCATCGTCTGGGGCGGCGCGCCCATGTACGTCGCCGATGCGCGCGCCGCCATCGATCGCTTCGGTCCGCGCTTCGCGCAAATCTACGGCCAAGGCGAAAGCCCCATGACCATCACTACTTTGTCGAAGCAAGAGATTGCCGACCGCGATCATCCGCGCTGGGCCGAACGGCTGGGCTCCGCCGGCCGGCCCTTCGGCTGCCTCGAAGTGATAATCGCCGACGGCGACGATCGCGCGTTGCCGACCGGCGCGACCGGCGAAATTTTGTGCCGCGGCGACGTGGTGATGCCGGGCTATTGGGCCAATCCCGAAGCGTCGGCCGCGACGCTGCGCGGCGGCTGGCTGCATACCGGCGACGTCGGCGCGTTCGATGCCGAAGGCTATCTGACGCTGAAGGACCGCTCCAAGGACGTCATCATTTCCGGCGGCTCCAATATCTATCCGCGTGAGGTCGAGGAGATACTACTCGAGCACGCAAGCGTCCGCGAAGTATCGGTGATCGGCCGGCCCGATCCGGAATGGGGCGAGGTCGTCGTCGCTTATGTCGTCGGCGACGCCGATCGCGACGAGCTCGATGCTCTGTGCCTCAACGGCATCGCCCGGTTCAAACGGCCGAAGGATTACGTGTTCGTGGGCGCGTTGCCGAAGAACAATTACGGCAAAATTCTCAAGACCGAGCTGCGCGAGCTCGACGCCAAGACAATAAAGAACTGAAACGGGAGAACGGCCATGGCCGATCGGCTCAAAGGCAAGGTGGCGCTCGTCGTCGGCGCCGGCTCGATCGGGCCGGGATGGGGCAACGGCAAGGCCACGGCGGTGGCGTTTGCGCGGGAGGGCGCACGCGTGTTCTGCGCCGACATCAATCCGGCCGCCGCCGAGGAGACCGCACGGATCATCAAGGACGAAGGCGGCCAAGCCGCGGCGCATCGCGCCGACGTCAGCAAAGCCGCCGATGTCGGCGCGATGGTCGAAACCTGCGTCTCGGCTTTCGGCCGTATCGACGTCCTTGACAACAATGTCGGCATTGCCGTGGTCGGCGGCGTCGTCGAGCTTGCGGAAGCCGACTGGGACCGCGTCTTCGCCGTCAATCTCAAGAGCGCCTATCTGACCATGAAGCACGTGATCCCGGTCATGGAGCGGCAGGGTGGCGGCTCGATCATCAACATCTCTTCGATCGCGTCGATCCGCTACACCGGCGTGCCCTACGCCACCTATTACGCCACCAAGGCCGCGATCAACCAGCTCACCAAAACCACCGCGGTCGAATATGCGGCGAAGCGCATCAGGGTGAACGCCATCCTGCCCGGCTTGATGAAAACGCCGATGGTCGAGCACAGCGCCGGCCTCGCCAAGAGCTACGCCGGCGGCGACGTCGAGGAGATGTGGCGCGCCCGCGACCGCCAGGTGCCGATGGGATTTGGCGGCGATGCCTGGGACGTCGCCTGGGCGGCGGTCTATCTGGCCAGCGACGAGAGCCGCTACGTCACCGGCCTTGAGCTCGTGGTCGATGGCGGCATCACGCTCAAATACGTCTGAGTCGCGCACTCACCACGCGCCGGCGGTAAATTGCAGGCGCTGCGTCACGTCGTAAGGCTGCTTGGCGAACGGATAGGCGTAGTCGACCCGCAGCGGCCCGAACATCGAATCCCAGATCAGGCTGCCGCCGGCTGAGGCGCGCAGCGCATGCGAGTTGGCGATCTGCTGCGACGGCGACAGCGCGTTCAGGTTCGACACGCTCGAAGCGCCGTTGGCCCACAGGCTGCCGACGTCGGAGAACAGCGCCATCTTCAGTTGCGCGTCCGCCGGAACCAGTGGCACCGGCGCCTGCAATTCGGCCGACGAGGTCCAATAGACGTTGCCGCCGACATTATCCATCGTCGTGCCGGGCGTGATGTCGCGCGGGCCAAAACCGTTAGGCGCGAAGCCGCGCACCAGCTGCGGCCCGCCGAAGAAGCCGTTGATCAGCGGCAAGGGCTGGCCGCCCCACGGCGTGATGTAGCCGCCCTGCGTCCGCACCATGCCGACCACGTCGCCGGCGATCGGATGGTAGTAGCGAATGTCCTCGGTGGTGCGCGCGAATTTGGTGGCGCCGCCGAGCCCGGCGAAATCGTTATTGGTCTGGACGCGGACGCCATTGGTCGGGTGCCGGGCATCGTCGAGCGTCGAATAGACGATGCTGTTGCCGACGGAGGACACCCACGACGGCCCGGCCGCTGCCGCCTCTTGGATCGGCAGCGAAGCGGTGTTGCCCGCGGGAAGCGATACGCTCTGATTATAGATCGAGTAATTCCACGTCATGCCGAGCTGATCACTGAACGGCGTGCCGAGCAAAATCTTGGCGCCGTAGAGCGAAGTGTCATAGGACTGGTTGCTGTTGTCGAAGGTCTGCTTGCCGAACAGCTCGCCACCGAGCGAGACCCGCGGGCCGAGCGCGTAAGGATCGGTGAAGGCGAGATCGAAACCGCGGGCATATTGGCCGTACTTCGCCGTGGCCTTGGCGATATCGCCGGTGCCAAGGAAATTCTTATCGCTGACGCTGACCTGCGCCAGCCAACCGTCAGTCGTGGAATAGCCACCGGCGATGGAGAAATCGCCGGTCTGCTGCTCCTCGACCGCGACGTCGAGGACGACACGATCGGCCGCAGAGCCCGGCCTGCTGCCGATCTTCACCGATTTGAAATAGCCGAGCGCCTTGAGGTGGCGCTCGCCGCGATCGACCAGCGCGCGGTTATAGGCGTCGCCCTCGCCGAAATCGAATTCGCGGCGGATCACCTCGTCGCGGGTCTTGGTATTGCCGTGGATTTCGATGCGCTCGACATAGAGCCGTTTGCCCTGGTCGATGGTGTACACCACGTTTATCAGGTGGCCACCCGCCAAGCGCTGAGTATGCACCGACACATCGGCGAACGGCTCGCCGCTTTTGGCGAGTTGCATCGCCAGATCGCCGACGGTCTTGTCCACCGCGTCGGCGTCATAAACTTCGCCGGATTGCGTGCGTAGATACTGCATCAGCTCCGGCGCGGACACGGTTTTCAAGCGCGCGTCGATATCGACCTTGCCGAAGCGGTATTGCGGACCTTCGTCGATCTTGAAGACAACGACGACGCCGGCCTTGTCGACGTCGTAGCTCGATGAGGCAACGACGTGCACGTCGTCGTAGCCGTGGGCGCGATAGAATTTGCGCAAGAGATCGCCGTCGTTCTCGACCTTGTCGGGATCATAAGTGTCGTTGTCGAGCGCGAAGCTCAACGGATTGGTGACGCCGGTCTTGACCACGCCGGTGAGCTTGTTGCGCGGAAAAGCTGAGTTGCCGGCGAACACGATCTGGCGGACCCCGAGCTTCCCGTTTTCCTTGATCTCGAAGACGAGATTGACCCTGTCGTCCTTCACCTTGATCGTCTTCGGCACGACCCGCGTCTCGAAATAGCCGCGCAGGCGATAAAGCGCGGCGATGCGCTCGACGTCGCCCTGCACGAAGGCGCGCCACAGCGGACCGCTTTCCTTTGACTGCAAATCCTTCTTGAGATCGGCGTCCTTGAGCTTGTGGTTGCCCTCGAAGGCGATACGGACGAGGGTCGGGTTCTCGACGACCGATACGAACACGGCGTCGCTGTCGTGCGAGATTTTCACGTTCTGGAACAGCCCGGTGGCGTAAAGCCGTTTCAGGACCGCATCGAGTGCGGCAGCATCAAGCTTGCCGTCCGTCGCGGGACGAAAATACGCGCGGATGATATCGGCACCGACATGCCGGTTGCCGGTCACCGTGATCGCGGAATCCTTCGCCCCCGCCGCGGCTGCGTTGGCGCACGCCGCGATCAGAAGACATATCGACAGAACTACCGAAAGAATGGCGGCTGATCCCCGGCCGTCCATTGCCACACCCCGCAATCCCGCGAGCCAAACACCATCACAGCCGGCTGTGGCGGCGGGATCGTGACCGATTGTGTCGGAATCTGAGGTATTGTTGGGGCGTTTGCCGTAATGGTTTACGCTTAACTTTCCGCCCCCGCGATAGCGGGGGCGGATGAAGCTAAAGCGCCCGCGTGGTGTCGTCGAACAACTCCTCGACCGAATAGCGCCGCGGAATGATCTTCATCTCCAGCGCATAGCTCGACATCAGCTCGAGCGCGGGCTTCACCGCAGCGAAGCCGAACGGCAACGTGTCGACGGCGCCCGGCTTGGGCAGGCCGGCGGCTTTCTTGCTGTCGTGCAACATGCGGAACACTTCGCGCACCGCGCCGGGATCGGATTTCAGCACGTCGTTCTTCACCACCACCATATGGTTGATCGGCACGGTGTTGTATTTCTTGTACCATTCCTTGGCGGCGTCGTCGGGATTGGCAATGACGCTTTTGAACCGCGGATCGGACGGCAGCACGGTGCCGAAGATCGCGGCGTCGAGCTCTCCGTCGAGCACCATTTTGGCCATGTCCTTGCCGTCGGCGGCGCGCTCGACGCCGGGCGGATCCTTGAATTCGGGAATGTGGGCATCCTCGAACGTCACCCACTTCACCTTGCTGTTGTCGAGGCCGTAGTCCTTCCACAAAATGCCGCGCAGCCAGCAGCCGGTGGTCTGGGCAAACGAGCGCACGCCGATGCGGCGGCCCTCGAGCGTGTCCGGCGTCACGGTGCCGCGCTCGGAATTGTACAGCATGGTGCCGTGCTGAAAGCGGCCCACCATGGTGGCGGGCAACAGCGTGAGCGGCTTGCCGTAGGCCTTGCCTTGCAGATAGCTGACGATCGCCATCTCGCAGATGTCGAACTTCTGTTCGCGCACCATCATGCCGAACGCCTTGTAGACCGGATTGACCTCGGTGAGATTCAGCTTGACGCGGTCGGATTTGATCTGGCCGGATTTCAGCGCCTGGGTCTGCGGATAGGTCCCGAAGCAGGCATTGATGGTGTCGATTTTTTCTGCGGTCATCGTATTCATATTGCATTACCTCCCGAGGTCGCTTGATTTTATGGTGTCGCTGAGCGTTAAACCAGTCTCCTCCCTCTCCCCGCTTGCGGGGAGAGGGTTGGGGTGAGGG
>JBAUYI010000028.1:0-3904 GCA_049584715.1 Xanthobacteraceae bacterium | reverse complement strand
TGCCTCGGCGCGCTCCTGCCCTCCGCGCGCCCGGCACCCGCGGGGTTCGCCGCGCAGCCACCTGTTGCGCTTGATCGGCGCGCAGGCGCCCGGCATCGCCGATGACGCAGCCGCCGAACCGGTGCCGATCGACAGCGCGCAGCGCTGCTCGCTGCTCGAGATCGCGCAAGACAAGTGCCACTGGCCGATCGGCGATCCGCATGCCGCGGATTTTGCGTTTTGCGGCAATGCGGCGGTCACGGGCTTCTCCTACTGCGCCGGCCATGCCCGCATGGCCTATCGGGTCCCGGCGCGACGGCGCGCTTAACGCGCACTGACCACGCCTTCGCCGCCTCTCGTCGACAAGAGAACCGGGAACGCATTGCCGGCCCGTGCGTTTTATATCGGCATTGCAACGGCGAAGAGATTTCAGATGAACCCGCAAGACCGGGAACTTTTAGGCAAACAATTGCGCAACCTCCATGTCTCGCCGCGCCGCGACGGCGTGGTGATTGCGGCAATTCTCGCAATGTTTTTCAGCGGCATCGTTATCGGCGGCCTCCTGGCCGAACCGCACAAGGCCGTGCAAACCGCGTCAAATGAGCCAATGGCGTCCGTTGCGAACGGCGCGCCCGCAACGACGCAGCAATAGGCGGCGGCGTCACCGGCACCGCCCGTCATGGGACTTCTGCACTTTGGCGCGCTGGCGCTCGCAATCGTTGCCATAGGTTCGCCCGCCGCAGGCGCAAACCGGACTATAGGCAAGATTGCAGACTTGCGGCGCGTGCACGCAGCGGCCCTCGGCGTCGGCGCGCTTGCAGGTGCCCGGTTCGACGTCGCACCACAGGCCCTCATCGCAGCCGAGACCGGCCCTCCCGGCGCAGGTCCCGCCGATACCGACGGCGCGCGCGGTCTGCCCGATCAGCGCGATCAAGATCAGCGCCAAGGCGACGGCAAATACTTTCGGCAGAAATGATTTCGGCAGCATGTTCCCCCTCCTGCACGTTCGATGTCTTGGTTCGCCGCTTCATTCCGGCCCCCCACGCGAGAACTTGCGCCAAGCCTACCGGCTCTGACGGCGGGCGCAATCCGGGACGTGCCCGCTCAGCCGCGCTTGCGCCGCCATAGCGCGTCAAGGCTCAGCGGACCTGCGCCGGCAAACGCAAGATAGAAAAAGATGAAACAATAGAGGATCGCGCCGTCGCCGTTATTGAGAATTGGAAAAAAGCCGCGCGGCGCGTGGCTGTGAAAATAGGCAATCGCCATCTCGCCCGACATGATGAAGGCCGCCGGCCGCGTCAACAGCCCGAGCGTGACCAGGATGCCGCCGATGAACTCGACGCATCCGGCAAACCAATACAGCGTCAGCATGGGCGGCGTCGGCAGCGGCGATGGGAAGCCGAACAGCCGCGATAGGCCGTGCTCGAGGAACAACAGGCCCACCATGATGCGCAGGATGCTCAGCACGTAGGGTTCAAACGAAGCTAGCATCCTGGCCAAGCCGGCGGACGATTGGACGGCGGAGGGAAATGGAACTTTGGCGGTGGCTTGATCCATGGCGAATAAACCTCATCGCCGCCCCGCCCTCACGATGTAACGTGCCGAACGGCTTTGCGCACATCACAAAATTCTGAATACGCGCGTGGAATAAGCCGCCACTGCCGGATTGATCGGAAAAATCAAACGCCCCGACTCACGTCGCGGAGTGATAGCCTGCCGGCAACAGAACATGACGACCGAACATTCGGGGGCGAACGTGACCCGCGACAATATTCTTTACCTGGCCATCGGCGCGCTGGTGATCATCACCGCCGTGCTCAGCTATCAGCTTTATCAGGACCGCAAGCAACCCGAGGGCATGCGCATCGATCTCGGCCCGAACGGCCTGTCGATCGAGAAGAAATAGCGGGCACCTTGCACCGCCGCGCGAAACGGCGGACGCTCGGGACACCATTTGGGGAGACGTCCGATGGGTTGGCGCACCATGCTGGGGCTTGCCGGGCTCGCTTGCCTGTTGATTGCGGCCGCCGGGGAGGCCGGCGCGCAGAACAAGACGATCAGGATCATCGTGCCGTATACGCCCGGCAGCGGCCCCGACATTCTCTCGCGCCTGTTGTCCGAGGAGATCGGCAACGAGCAGGGCCCGACCGTGGTGGTGGAAAACCGGCCCGGTGCCGGCACCGTGGTCGGCACCGAAGTGGTGCAGCGTGCCGAGCCTGACGGCGGCACGGTGCTCCTGGTGGCGAGCTCCTTCGTCATCAATCCGGGCCTGCATCGCGGCAATTACGATCCGGCCAAGGATTTCGCGCCAATATGCTATCTCGCCTCGACGCCGATGGTGCTCGTGGTGCAGGGCGCCTCGCCCTACAAGACGCTGGCGGATCTGATCGCGGCGGCGCGCGCGCATCCGGGCGAGCTGGCGTTCGCCTCCGGCGGCCCGGGCTCGTCGCTGCATATCGCCATCGAAGTGCTGCGCCGCGCCACCAATATCGACATCAACTACGTGCCGTTCGGCGGCACGGCGCCGGCGGTCGCGACGCTGCTCGGCGGCCATGTCGCCGCGGTCTGGGCGGATTATCCGACCGTGGTAGCGCAGCTTCAGGCCGGCACCTTGCGCGGCCTCGTCACCACCTCGCACAGCCGCGTCGAAACGCTGCCCGACGTGCCGACCTTCGCCGAGACCGGGGTGAGCAATTACGAGGCGGATATTTTCTATGGGCTCGTCGCGCCGGCAAAAACGCCCGACGCCACGTTGGCGCAACTGTCAAAGACGTTCGCTAACGCGCTGAAAGCGCCGGTGATGAAGCCAAAGCTCGCCAAGGAGGGATTATTTCCGGTCGGCACCTGCGGTGCCGAATTCGGCGCCTATATGAAAAAGCTCGGCGACGATTACGCGCGCATCATCGACGAGGCGCATATCAAGACCGAGTGAGCGCGTTCCCTACTCCTCCGGCTCCGTGGTAAAAAACAGCGGATAGCCTTTGCTCTTGCCGAGCTCGGTGGCTTCCTTGGCCTTGGTCTCGGCGACGTCGCGGGTATAGACCGCGATGACGCAGGCGCCGCGGCGATGCGCCGTCATCATCACGCGATAGGCCTGATCGGCGTTCATGCGGAACACCGCTTTGAGCACCTGCACGACGAATTCGCGCGGCGTGTAGTCGTCGTTGAGCAAAATGACTTTGTAGAGCGGCGGCCGCTGGGTTTTCGGCCGCACCTTGGTGCGCGGTTTCTCGAGGGTTTTGGCCATTGCAGGCCCTCAACAATCATGCCTCAGCAGATTTGCCGACGACTAACTGCGCCAGCATAATTCATTCCGCCGTCCCATCCCAGCGCGCCACGGCGTTGCTCCGACCGGGTCCGACGCGGTAGCGTTCCCTACCGCTTCCGTGCGACTATCACGCCTTCATCATTACGAGGGTCGCCATGGGTATCCTTTGGATCGTCATCATCGGCTTCGTCGCCGGTCTTATCGCGCGCTTCCTGTCGCCGGGGCCGAACAATCCGTCGGGCTTCATTCTGACCACGATCTTGGGGATCGCCGGCGCGTTCCTGGCGACCTGGATCGGTCAGGCGATCGGACACTACGGTCCGGACCAGGGCGCCGGACTCATCACGTCGGTGATCGGCGCCATCGTCGTGCTTTTCATCTGGCACCGCCTGGTGGCCAAGGGCGTGATCTCAGATCCCGGCAAATAGCGGGCGCTTTTTAGCGCCCGATCGTTCCGGTGCGCAGCGGGCGCCGCGTGATGCGGCGCTCGACCACGACGGCGCGCGGCGAGCCGGCCCGTCCGACAATGGTGAAACGGTTGACGTCCTTGCGCTGGCCCATGCGCAGCACGGCGCCGCGGGCCTCGTCGCTGGAGACATCCATCAGCGATGCCACGATCTCGATCTGCTCGCTGAGCTCTTCGGTCAGACCCTGAGC
>JBAUYI010000027.1:0-10576 GCA_049584715.1 Xanthobacteraceae bacterium | reverse complement strand
GTCACAAACTCACCCACAATCGAAGCGGGAGAAATCGTCATTCGCAAAAATCCGAAGGTGTTATCGTTGTACACGTCCAGCCTGAGAGGATTTCCACTCGCGTCGGTACCGGAGCCCGGAGTCTGTGCAGGCGGGCGAAGATTCCCAGGCTTCAAACCCGGCAGGTTATAGTAGCCACCCATTCCGGCGACGAGATAGGGAATCTGCTTTCCGCCAACCGTTCGCGTGTATCGCTCGTACAGATGGGCGTGGCCGGAGAGATGCAAGTCCGGCTGAATACCGGCTGCGTCGCAGGCCTGGTCGATCTGCTTGAGCATGGAAGGACTCGGCACATGCGACGGGCTGCCTGTAAATGGCGGGTGATGGGTCGCGATGACCAGCGCGCGCCCTTGTCCCTTGTCGCGTTCGGCTTTCGCCGCAGCCAGCTGCTGCTTCAGGAAGTTCAACTGCGCGTCGCCGATCTTGGAATTCGCGATCACTCCCTCCGTGCCGCCTTCACTTGTATTGGAGTAGAGACCGATGAATTTGACGAATGGAGCGTCCAGCGTGAAATACACACCCGGTTGATCCATGGTGGTTCGCACCGCGCCCTGGCTGTCCAGGGTTCGCGTGGGTTGGCTGGTGCAGAAGTTGGCGATAAAGGCGTCCAGGGACTTGGCGGTCTCGCCGGTGTAGACGGCGCCGTCGTGATTGCCCGCAATGGCGAAAATGGGCGCGTTGTAATCGCGGTACGGATCGTAGAACTGCTCGAAGTAATATTGCTCCTGGCCGAAATAATAAACCACGTCGCCCAGATGATACCAGAAGACGGCGCCGCTTTTGCCTTGGTCGTCGGCCATGGCGTCAGCCACGGCAAACTGGAATTGCGGAGTATGAATTCCGCCGGTGTCACCTACGACATGAAAGGTGATCTTGCCGGCCTGCTGGATTTTTTGCACAACGTCGTCACCGATCACCGATGATAACTCCATCGGGGTGGTGCTCCTGGGAGGCGGGACGGGTTCGAGTTGCTCAAGCCCTTTGGCCGCCGCGTCGGCGGAAATTTCCTGCTTGCTGAAATTGCTGAAATTATCGGGAGTTAGATCGGGATCTCCGAATGCGCGGCCGACGGACATGATGCTTCCCCGTATCTGATGTGTTTCACCAGTTCCAATTTCATGGCGGCGCCCCGCAAATTTCAGGGGCTATTCTACTAGAGGGTGTGTCAAGAAGATTACAACCCATTGTCCACAACTTCTTGCCGGACCACGCAATGAATGGTCAACCGCCAACGAACCTCGATTTATGAATGCACACCCTGGATCTCGGGTTTTCCGGCGCCCGCTTTCAGTCGCCGCGCCAGCGGCGTGAACGGGAGCGGCGACAGGGAGACCGGAAACCGCGCCAGCGCGACGTAGAGCCAGGTGAAGCCGGGCAGCGCGCCGCCGGTCGCGGCGGCGACGTGGCCGCTCGCGGCGCGTCGCCAACGACCGCAGCAACCTACCATGGGGTTCTTGGGCGGAAGTGCCTGACCAAAAACAAGATTCCCTTTGACGCCGCGATGACGCTGCATTGACTGCGACTGTGTCATCGGTGCGTGAAATCGAAAGCGCGTTCCGACGCGGAGCGGCGGAGAGGTCACACCAATGAGGCGCTGCGCACTCTCACTTTTAATCGTGGTTTTTGGCTACCTGATTCCGCTCGCGGAGGCCGCAAACGCTCAATCGAGCGGACGCGGCGGAGCGGACGTCAGGGCCATAAGGGGAGGCTACTGCACCTTCGGCACATGCAACGTTCTCGGTGGCCGCATGGCGAGAAACTTGGCCAGCTGCAAGGCGTCGAACTGCAGGAGATGAGACACCGTCAGCCGACTGAGCAGCGGCCCAAGCAGCGGCCCAAGCAGCGGCCCAAGCAGCGGCCCATGACGATACGCGCAAGTTTGGCGAAGGCTTTGCTTTCGACGTTGTTTGCGGCGTTGATGACCGTGCTGGCGTCTGGGTCGGTATCGGCGCGCGCCATCACGATTGTCGCCCTTGGCGCCAGCAACACTTACGGCAAGGGCGTTGCGCGCAGCCAGTCCTATCCGGCGCAGCTCGAAGCGATGCTGAGGGCCAAGGGCCTCGACGTTCGAGTCATCAATGCCGGCGTCAACGGCGACACGACCGGCGGCATGTTGAGCCGGCTTGATAAAGCGGTGGCGCCGGGAACCCGCGTCGTCATTCTCCAGCCGGGTAACAACGACAGGCGCAAGGGCGTTGGTGAACAGGCGGAAGGCAACCTCGCTGCCATCAATAGTCGTCTTGCCGCGCGCGGCATCAAGGTCATCATGGCCGCCAACAGCCTGAACCGCGACTTACCCCATCAGGCGGATGGGCAGCATTTGACGGCTGAGGGATATCGCATGCTGGCGACGGCGTTGCTCCCGGAGGTGGAGAGCTCGATCCGGCCATAGGATGGATCACTGGTTTTTGGTCGTTATCGGGGCAAGAGTACGCGCCTAGATCTCGGGTTTTCCGGCGCCGGCCTTCAGCCGCCGCGCCAGCGGCGTGAACAGGAGCGGCGAAAGATAGACCGGAAATTGTGCGAGCGCGAAGTAGAGCCAGGTGAAGTCGGGCAGCGCGCCGCCGGTCGCCGCCAGCATCAATCCCATATTGCGCTGCGAGGCCATCAGGCCGAGCACGAAGGCGCGCTCGCGGCCGGTCGCGGCAAATATCAGCGCGGTCAGCGCCAGCACGGCAAAGGTCACGGCAAATGCCAGCGCGGTCAGTTCGATCATTGCCAGCGGATCGGCCCAGAAACGGCCGGCGACATTTTCCATCACCGCGGCGACGAAAAAGAAAACCAGGAGAATGTTCATGCCGTCGATCTGGTCGTTGCTGCGCTTGATCGCGGCGAGGCCGGCGAAGCGGCGGATGATCACGGCGACGACCAGCGAGCCCGCGAGGATCGCGAACAGTTTCAGCCCGAGCGCGAGCGGGGAGAGCGTCAATGCCGGGCCGATGAAGGCGTAAGCGAACAGCGGCGCCGATACCGGCGTCAGCGCCGTCGCGGTGACGAGCGTGGTCAGGACCAGGGTGGCGTCGAGTCCCATGACGGCGGCGAAGGCCGGCGCCGCCATCATCGGCGAGGCCACGGCTTGCAGCATCAGCGCCAGAAACAGCGCCGGCGAACGCGTGTCGAGATGCGTCAACAGGCAAGCCGTGCCGATCAAAGCCGGCACCACCAAGGACGTCCACGCCGTCGCCGCCAGCACCAGGCCGGGCCTGCGGATATGGCCGCGCAGCGCCGCGATGTCGACGCGCAGGAACGCCAGGACCAGCAAGGCAAAGATCGCCTCGGTGACGAACGGCTTGAACAGCGCGTCGAGCGGCGGCACCGCGATGGCGATGAACACCACCGCGGCAATCGCGCGCGAGCCTTGGCGGCCGAGCCAGGCAAGCGCCGCCGACATGGCATTGAGAACCGGCATGGTGGGAAACTTCGTTGCGCGGGCGGCGGCTCACTGAGCCGTTGTCGATAAGGCCTCAGACTATCGCGGCCGCGCCATGAACGCCATGCGCGCCTGATTGTGGCCGATGTTTTGCGCCGCGCGTTGTGTGGCAAAACCCGAAGCCGCGAGTTTTTCCGTCATCGCCGCTTCGCCGTAACGGGCCAGTCCGTAGCGCGTGCGCAGGCGCCAATAATCGGACAGCACCGTGCGCACGAGGCCGATGACGGCGCCGGTGAAAAATCCGTTGGCGGCGCCGAACCGCAGCAAGGCCAACGCGTCGGTCGAGGCCGCGACGTCGGGCGGGATGATGTCGCTCACCACAAGCATGCCGTCGGCATTGAGCAGCCGATGAAACAGCGCGAAGAGTTTCACCAACTCTTCGGGCGCAAGATATTGCGCGACCGAATGCAGCACGATGAGATCGAGCGAATGGTCCGGCAGGCGTTCGACCTCGCCCGGCGCGACGGCGCGGATTTTCGCATTGCCGGCAAAGCGCGCTGCGATGCCGGCACGGACCCGCGGCGCGCCTTCGCATAGCAACAATTCGCCCGCGGCCGCCGCGACGCGATCGGCGTGCAGAGCTTCGCCGCAACCGTAATCGAGCACGCGCGCCTGCGGCGAGGGAACCACCGCCGCGATCTGTTGCGCGATTAAATTGTAATGAACATCGCGGTGGCGCGCATTGACGTAGATCGAATGCGCGCTGTCCCAGAACGTGAGCCAGCCGGAGCTCATGCCCGCCACAGCGCCAGCAGCGGTCCTTTCGGCCCGAACGCCGGATCGGTAGCCGGCAGCGGCACCTTGCGGATGGCGGCGACTGCCTTGGCGTGCTCGGCCTTGGTACGACAGAGGTTGTATTTGCCGCTCGGCGGATAGGCGCCGATGACGACGAGATCGCGGCTGTGCTTGAGGCATTGATGCCCGGTGCCGGCCGGCAGAATGACGACGTCGCCCGGCCCGATCTCGATCTCTTCGCCGTTCTCGCCGCCGAAGCGCACCTTGGCGCGGCCGCGGGCAATGCCCATCGCCTCGTGGATCATCGAATGATAGTGCGCGTAAGGGTAAATGCCGTTGCGCCACATATCGCCCCAGCCGTTGCCGGCAAAGGTCTTCTCGATCAGCAGTTCCGGGTCGGGCGAGCCTGCGAGCTCGATGCCGCCGCGATAGAGAATGAGCGGCAGCTTCGGATTGTTGGGAATCCGGCCGTCGTCGGCAAACAGGTGAGTGATCGGGGTGATGCGCTTGGTCAGCATGGTTTCGATCCCGCCGCCGGGCGGCCGGACCGTTCTACCGGATATTCCGTTGAGATTGTCTAACACCGGGCTTGGGCACCGGGTTCCTGGTCAGCCCCGCTTGAAATCCCGCATCAACTCGACGAATTGGCCGAACAGATAATGACTGTCGCGCGGCCCCGGCGACGCCTCGGGATGGTATTGCACCGAGAACACCGGCCGATCCTTAAGGGCCATCCCGCAATTTGAGCCATCGAATAAAGACACGTGGGTTTCCACCGCATTGGCCGGCAAGGTTGCGCGGTCGACGGCAAAACCGTGGTTCATCGAGGTGATCTCGACCTTGCCGGTGAAGAGGTCCTTGACCGGATGGTTGGCGCCGTGATGGCCCTGATGCATCTTCATCGTTTTGGCGCCGACGGCGAGGCCGAGCATCTGGTGCCCGAGGCAGATGCCGAACACCGGTTTCTTCTCGATCAGCGCGCGGATCACCGGCACGGCATATGCGCCGGTCGCGGCCGGGTCGCCCGGGCCATTGGAGAGAAAAATGCCGTCGGGCTTGAGCGCCAAAATATCGTCAGCCGAGGTTGTCGCCGGCACCACGGTGACATTGCAGGCATGGCCGGCGAGCTGGCGCAAAATGTTGCGCTTGATGCCGTAGTCGATGGCGACGACGTGGTATTTCGCGCCGTCGCCTTGGCCGTAACCTTCGCCCCAAACCCACGGCGTCTCGTTCCAGGTGAAGCGCTGGCCGGTGGTCACCATCGGCACCAGATCCATGCCGAGAAGGCCGGGCCAGGCTTTGGCCTCGCGCTTGAGCGCTTCCATATCGAAGCGGCCGGACGGCTCGTGCACAATAACCGCGTTCGGCATGCCCTTTTCGCGAATGAGGGCTGTGAGCGCGCGGGTGTCGATGCCGGCGAGCCCGATGACGCCGCGGTTCTTGAGCCAGGCGTCGAGATGTTTTGTGGCGCGATAGTTCGACGGTTGCGTGATGGCGGAATGCAGCACCACCCCGCGCGCGCCCGGCGTCGCCGCGAGGTTGACGGTCTCGATGTCCTCGTCGTTGGTGCCGACATTGCCGATATGGGGGAAGGTGAAGGTGATGATCTGGCCCGCATAGGACGGATCGGTGAGGATTTCCTCGTAGCCGGTCATCGCGGTGTTGAAACAGACCTCGCCGGCCGCCTGCCCGGTGGCGCCGAAGCCAATGCCTTCGAGCACAGTGCCGTCGGCCAGCACGAGCAATGCGGTCGGCGCAGGCTCGTCCCATTCCTGACCAGTCTTTGCCTGGCCAGTCTCTGGCGCGCCAGTCTGCGGTTGTGTCGGCATCGGCAAGGGCCTAAATGTTCCGCGCAGCCGCCTGCCCCAGGTGGTGCGCATTTGCGAGAGGCCATAGCCGTGTTGCGCGACGATATCAACAACGCGATAAAAGAGGCGATGAAAGCCGGCCAGGCGCGGCGCGTCTCGACGCTCCGCATGGTCAATGCCGCGATTCTTGCGCGCGAGACCTCCGGCGCCGAGCGGCTCAAGCTCAGCGACCCCGAAATCCTCGACGTCATGGGCAAGATGATCAAGCAGCGCCAGGAATCGCTCGACATCTACGAGAAAGCCGGCCGCGCCGAGCTCGCCGCCCAGGAGCGCGAGGAGATCGGCATCATCTCCGCCTATCTGCCCAAGCGCATGTCGGACATCGAGGCCGCCTCGGCGATTTCATCGCTGATCAAGGAGCTCGAAGCCGCCACCCTCAAGGACATGGGCCGCACCATGACGGCGCTGAAGGAGCGATTCGCCGGGCGGATGGATACTGCGAAGGCCAGCGCGATTGTGAAGAAGCTGCTCGGCGGCGGGTGACGGCGGCTGCCGCAGTGCGCCGCCACAATTGGCTACGGTAGCTATGGAAACAACCCTGGAAGAAACCGTTCTGCAAGATGTGCGGGAAGAGAAAATGTCAGGCCTTGGCCTCTTTGCCTGAGCACACCCGCCTCGATCAGTTGCCGGAGAACAGCGTCCGCGTCGACATCCGTTCCCAATACTTGGCGGGCTTCGGACACGCCAAGGCCGCCTTCGTCAAGAACCGCCTTAAGAATTTGCCCGGCGGTCGGATGTATCCGCGGGTGGTGCTTTCCTTCAGTGGCTCCGCGCTCGTCATACGCAGCGGAAGTCTCGACCCACCTGTCAATGTGCGTCCCCAGATCCTCAAGCCTCATGCGCTGGCGCATGAACCTGACCTGTTCGAGACAGGTATTCAGAAAAAACGAAGTGAACTCGGCGAGTGTTTCCTCGCTCAGGTTTCCTCTGCCATCGAGATCGTTCCGACGGCCCAAGTCGCAGGCCGCGAGAAGCTGCTTGTACCGCACGTCGGAAAGCGCGAGACCGCGCGAAACCGACCAGATGCTATGCGTATCCAAAATCTTGCTCAGCATGGCGTCGCTCATCAGCCGAGCGACCCGTCCATTTCCGTCGCCAAACGGGTGGATCCAAAGCAGCCGATGGTGGGCCGCTGCCACGGCAAGAACAGCCTCCTCGGGCGAGCTGATACTGTTGTAGGCACTCTCGAATCGCGCCATGAAACGAGGAATTGAGCCCGGACTGGGCGGTTCGTGCAACCCCACCTTGGTAAAGTGGCCGCGATAGTGCCCGGGAATGACGTATGCCTTCCGTTTTAACGCCGCATCTTCGACCAACTGTGCTTCCGGAAACTCAGAAAAAAACCAGTCGTGAATCTTCATCAGCGATTGTGCCGATGTTGCTGGTTGATCAGACAAGCCGCCGCCGTCGATTTTGCGCTGAACGGAGATATGAGCTCGCGCCTCGGCCTGAAGATAGCGTTTGTTTGGATCTTGCTGGTAGTCGCCATTGAGCGCTAGCTCTATGTCTACTAGCGGTGCATTGTGACCTTCAATGCGATTGCTGTAATAACAATTCATTGCCCGGACCAACTCGGCCAGTGGTTGCACCAGGCCGGGCGGCACTTCTTTCGCGAACGCGTTCGCTTCCAGCATGAGATCGCGTACTAACGCGGACATGCTAGTTGCGACTATAAGCGGTTCCATTTTTGAGGGGGATTCGCGGTCGTCGGCGGGGGCTTGAGCAGAAAAGGCTGGAACGAAGCGACTTATAATTGCTTTCGCCAGTTCACCTCTCGGCTCCGTACCATCCAAAGTCAGGTTCGCGTAAGCCGGTGTCTGCTCGACTTCAACCTCGGTGGCATCCTTGTCGTACAGATCAAACTGGTCGTTGGTTAGGCCTTCTGCGCGCTTGGCACGGTCGGCTCGGCGGGCCCGATCCCCTATGTTGATGTGAACTACCCGCAGGTCCGCACTGGGTCCAATTTGTCTATGTAATTCCCGGAATACCTCAGCGTGCCGCAGTCCGTCTAAAATCAGATTTTCTGCCGGTGTCCAGCCCACCATTTTAAGAACGGAACGGACGAAGCTTTCCGGCTGTTCTTGAACTAATTGTTGGCCTATGCGCTGCAATACTCCTGTATCATCAGCATTCTCGCCGTTTGAGACGGCCCGCTCGCGGATGAAATCGGAAAACCTGACTCGTTTCCATCCAAGTATTTCGGCTACTACAATACCTAAAGCACCCGTATACACACCTTTCGCGCCGCTAAGCGCGATTACAGTTCCGCGGATCGCCATGTTCGGACCTCACAGTTCGACCGCCGAATTCATTTCGAAGGGTTATACCCCAAGACTTCGAACTATTATCTCAACTAATTCTGCGGGTGTCTGTTGGCCATCGAGGCGCAGGTCGGCGGCCTCGTAGAAATATTGGCTTACATCCCGCTCACTCGGGTGATTGTCGAAGGTCGCGATAGCGTCGATCTCTAGGCCGCGTGCTCGCAACCTGCGCTCTCGTTCTGGCCCGGTGACGCTGAGAAAGACGAGAGTTGCGTCCTCATTCGTTCGATGGCTGATGTTGGTGATCTCTTCCCATATAGCCTTGTGGCGAACCCCGTCGATGATGCAGTGATCACCCCTACTGTACTCGATCCAGCTTAGGGCATCTTTCACAAAGGTTGCCGGGTCGTTCGCAAGTCGCTGGCCAAGGTCCTGAAGGACACTTCGACTGTTGGCGTCCAAACCCTGGCGCCGAGCCCGCGCGCGAACGTAGTCGCCGAATGCCAACAGTTTGGCGTTCAGGCGACTGGCGAGTGCTCGGGCAAGCGTGCTCTTGCCACTCCCGATTTGTCCAGCAATCGCTATGATCATCTCAAACGTGAAGCTGCGCGGAGCGCCTCAAAAGTCGATCATACGTCACCCAGCCCTGGCGGTCACGCTTTGCAACGTTTAGGGGATTGATCGCAATGGGATCTTCGAGCTCGATTAAGGTCGCATACTGCTTTTCGGCGCGTTCGATCCAAAAATCGTCGTCCTGGGCGAAGAGCTTGTCGGCGAACCTGTTGCGCAGGTCCTTCAAAACACTAGGCGAAAGTCGATAGAAGCTTATTGATTTTGCGAGCGCTAATCCGAGTATCGGGCCGCCGGATTTCTTGAGTAGGATGTAATCCCGCGACTCAATACAGAGGTAAGGGGGACGACGGGTGACCGCAAATCGCGATTCGATTGTCTTCTTTCCCTGAAGAACGGCCGTTAGGTAAGGCTCGACAAATATAGCCAAATGAACGCCAACGGTGATTTCTTCGGCTTGAATTTGCTGCAGTAACCGCTGGTGCCACTCCGAACTAATGGGAACGCTATTCAATAAGCGCTCAAGAATCTCGCGTCGTTCGCCGATGTGTCCCAAGCTGCAGGTCCCACCGCGGAAGCTGCTTCCGCGAATTCGCGATCGACAAGTTCATTCAGCTTCTGAATCAAGGGCTCAACTACGTCAATGGCTTGGGAGTTCCCCAGGGGGAAAAGTTCCGAACTGAGTCCTTTTGGCAACAGGTTTCGGTCGCGGGCCATCGCCACCAGGGCAGTCAATGCGGACCGCCGCTCAATTGCGAAGGCACGGTTTCCGCTGGTCCAAAGTGCGGCTTCAGACCTTCTCGGGGCCCGCATGCTTACGCTGGGAAACACTTCGTCTCGATACAGGGGTATAAGCCCAGCTTCCTGTGTTGCTCCCGAAGTCAGAAGTCGGAGCCGAACGCCGGCAAGGGTCAATTCGAAAGCTGGTAAGGTGGTCGCAATCGGATACGACCTACCGAGGTCACGCTTTCTGTATATTGCAAGATTTCCTCGCCTCCAATCTGGCAGCCAGGCTCCGATGCCGGCCGCGCGCAAGGCGTTCACTTCGAAGAATGGAGTTCGATAGACCAGCGCCCCCGCATCCTGGCTTGCCAGTTCCAGACCAGATTGAGTCGCCACTTCAGAAAGCTCACGGAGATCATAAGCGATGCCGGGACGAACTCCTTCGGGAGGTGCGCTAACAAATAGATGAGCGCCAGTTCGGCAGTGGTGGCTCGCTTGGCTCAACATCGCGCGAAACTGTGTCACATACCAGGGGGGATCAAGAATGGTCGCCCCCGCTTGCACCAAGTCGGAGATATCGTGGCGAAACCTAGCGTCGGCGGCGGTAAGACACTTAAGTCCTTCTGTGATGATGTTAGGTTCTCCCCGTACCCAAAACAGGCGATCATGTGAGGATCGCGCTGCCGCCAAAGCGACAGACGGAACACCCATTAATAGAATGGACTCGCCCGCCCCAGTCGTCGCAACTGCGGTTTCGATTAAAGACCTAGCCGTCTCTTCCGTGAACCGCCATTCGGCATCGACCGGATGCGGAAGTGCGAGGCCGTCTCCTTGAGGTAGGTTACCACCTCCGACGAACGATCTCGCTTCGACGATCATCGCTTGAACGATTTCGCCCATCGGACCATCGTCTGTTGGTCGATTTTCCAAGAACTGAAGCAGTTCTGTTG
>JBAUYI010000026.1:0-9199 GCA_049584715.1 Xanthobacteraceae bacterium | reverse complement strand
GTCTTGGCGCTGCCGCGGCAGCGGCTCGATCATGCCGCCGCGGCGCTCGCGCGCGCGTTGCGCGCCAATGCGCAAATCCACCGCTTAGGTTTTTCGCGGATCGGCGGCCGTTTGAGCCCGCAATTGTTGCGGACCAATGTCGAGCGCCGGCGCGAGCGCTATACCGGCATCGCGCACCGGCTGCGGGCGAGCGTTGCCGCGAATATCGAGACCTATCGCACGCGGATCGCGCGCCAGCGCGAGCGTGTCGGCGTATTTGCGCAACGCGCCGAGCGCGCCGTCCGCACGTTCATCGCCACGCGACTCGCCCGCTGCGAGCGCGATGCACAATTGCTCGCGGCGTTCTCCTATCGCGGCGTGCTTGCGCGCGGCTTTGCGCTCATCCGCGACGCCGCCGGCCAGCCGTTGCATGGCGCTACGGCTATAACCGCAGGCATGCCGATTGAGATTGAGTTCTCCGACGGCCGCGTTGGCGCCCGCGCCGATGGCGAGCCGTCGGCGGATACGTCAGGTGCCAAGCCGCGGGCAAAGCGCGGCGGTGGTCCGGGGCAGGGCGATCTGTTCTGAGCAGGCTTAGGCCGGCGCCGCTGCGAG
Organism: Xanthobacteraceae bacterium; assembly: GCA_049584715.1. Classification (GTDB taxonomy): domain Bacteria; phylum Pseudomonadota; class Alphaproteobacteria; order Rhizobiales; family Xanthobacteraceae; genus BOG-931. The sequence goes on along the minus strand of JBAUYI010000026.1, from coordinate 8,605 downwards.
GGTGCGTTCGATGAGAGCGTCGAGCCGCTCGCCCGCAAGTTTGGCGGACGCGGCGTGATAACCGGGCCTGATCGGATTGAAGAAGGAGTGGCCGGCTTCGGCGTACAGGAAGATTTCGATATTGGGCCGCTGCGCCGCCGCGCGCGTCACCGCGTCGATTTCCGGCCGCGGAATGTGCGGGTCCTTCAGGCCGTAGTGCAATTGCACCGGACAGTTCACCCGGGCGAATTCGCCGTCATGTTTGGCGATGCCCATGCCGTAGAACGACACCGCGGCTTCGACCCCGGCCCGCGCCGCCGCGACGAAAGCCATGCGGCCACCGGCGCAGAAGCCCAGCGCAAAAACCTTGCCGTTCGAAAACGGCTGTTCCCGCAGCCACCGCACCGCGGTGCCGATATCGCCGCCGGCGGCATCGACGTCGAGGGCGGCAAGCCGCGCCCAGGCGGCGTCGCGGTCCGGCCCTTCGAAGGCAAGCTCGCCCGGATAGGCGGAGCGCCAGAACAAATTCGGTATCAGCGCATTAAAACCGCGCCGCGCATAATCTTCCGCCATGTCGCGATTGTGCTGTCCGATGCCGAACATCTCCGTGAAGATCACGATGCTCGGCGCGGTGCCTTGTTCCGGCCGTGCCAGATAGGCGTCGAATGTGCGGCTGCCGTCGTGTGCGAGCGCGATCGTCTGCGTCGTGACCATGCGCGAATGATCCCCGGGTGACTTTGCCGTCATCTTATCGCAGGCTGGCGCGTCGTTGCGAGATCGATCGAACGGGGAATCCATGCAAGGCAAGATCGCAGTCGAGGAGCATTTCCGCATCGCCGAGACGACCGGAAGCGAAGGGCGCTACCCGGGCGCTTACTGGGCGGGGCTCTCGGCAAAGCTCCTCGATATCCATGACACGCGGCTTGCCGAGATGGACAAGACCGGCATCGAAATCGAGGTCATCTCGCTCAATTCCAATGCCGTCCAGGGCATTCCCGATCTCGCCAAGGCTGTCGAGATTGCGCGCAAGGCGAACGACGCCTTGGCGGAAGCGGTCGCCAAGTGCCCGGATCGTTTTGCCGCTTTAGGCGCGTTACCGATGCAGGATCCGCAAGCCGCGGCCGCCGAGCTTGCCCGCTGCGTGCGCGAGCTGAAATTCAAGGGCGCGCTGGTGAATGGCTTTTCGCAAGCCGGCTCGGCCGACACCGCGGTCTATTACGATCTGCCGCAATACAGGCCGTTCTGGGCCGAGGTGGAGCGGCTCGGCGTGCCGTTCTACCTGCATCCGCGCGATCAATTGCCGAGCCGGCGCCAGGCTTACGAAGGCCATCCGTGGCTGGTCGGCTCGCCCTGGGGCTTTGCCGACGAGACGGCGATCCATGCGCTGCGCCTGATGGGCTGCGGACTGTTCGACGACTTTCCCAAACTCCAAATCGTACTCGGCCATCTCGGCGAGCGCATTCCTTACGATCTGTGGCGGCTCGATCACCGCTTGAGCAAAGTGCCGAACCGTCCGGCCAAACGCACCATGGGCGACTATTTCCGCAACAATTTTCACATCACCACCAGCGGCCACTTCTGCACGCCGTCGCTCCTTGCGGCGATGCTGACCATCGGTGCCGACCGCGTGCTGTTTGCGGTCGACTATCCGTTCGAGGATCACGTGCAAGGCTGCGCGTGGTTCGACGCCGCCGAGATCGCCGAGGCCGATCGGATCAAGATTGGCCGCAGCAACGCCGTGGCGTTGTTCGGGCTCGGCTGAGTTCAAAGCGCTTGCTCGTTCCAGGCCGTGCCCGATACCGGCTTGCCGGCAAAAGTTCCCGTCGCAGCGGCAACCCCTTCATAGACCCCGGCGCCTTTGCCCGACGGAAATTCCTGGGCATCGACCAGACTGGAGATGTTCAAGGAGGCGGCAAATGCCGGAATATCGAGCTTGAACTGCATGAAGTAGGTTATGCCGGATGCCGGGCTTGTCCAGGTCCGCCCGACAGGGGTCAAGATGGCGATCTGAAAATACATCGCGCCCGCGGGGTCCTGCAGCGTCACCAAGCTCGGGGTCGGCTGATTGAGTTTCGGCGGGCCGTCGCCCAGCGTGGCGAAGTTTGACAGCGTCCAGTCATTGTCCAATTGGGCGTCCTGTAAAACCCATTTGACGGGCTTGGCGGACGTGCCGAAGTAGCCGTATTCGTGGTCCATCCATGTGCGGCCGCTGACGGTGAATTTCTCGCCGCCGATCGTGATCGAGCCCGAGGCGGCAAGCCTGGTCAGCGAGTAGTAGTAGTTGCTGGTCTGCAGGTGCGTGCCGCTCGATGGCGGCAGGATCGCGCCGACACCAGTTCCCCAGACTATAAACGGCGGTCCCTGCTGCGACAGCATCAAGTCGAAATAAATTTCAGTGTTGCTCGCCTCGTCCGCCAGAAGCGCCACGACCGCCATGCCCCTGGTCGGATCGCCCCAGGGCGCGTCCATCGTCACGTAGGAATGAACTGCGCGTGCGGTGGCGCCCGTGCCGCCGCCGCCCGAGATCGATATGCTCGGCGCGGAGGTATAACCGCGGCCGGGATTTGTCAGCTGCACGGTGGAAATCTCGCCCGAGACCGGCGTGGCGTAGGCGATGGCCTGCGAACCGCCGCCGCCGGTAATTTCGATCGTCGGGGCCGAATTATAGCCTTTGCCCGGGTTGGTGACCTGGATTGCCGATAAGCAGTTGCAAGCGCTGCCCAGCCCGACATGCCAATCCTTGGTCACGTCGTGCTGCGCCCAATTGTTGAAGTCGACGCCGACAGGCGGCGTGTAGAGCGTCGCTCTTTGATAGTGCTTGGCGTTGGCGACGTCCGTGAGCATGACCTGCGAGAACGCATATCCCCGATCGGAAAACGCGGCCGCATTGATCTCGAATCCGAAGATCCGATCGCCGGATTTCAGGGTGCCGACGTGCCACCACCATTCGGTCGGCGCGCCACGGTGCAGGTATTGGTCGGCGGGCATAAAGATCGCCGATTTCGATGTCGGAATCGCCGCGGGTGCGCCGGACGTCGATGCAGCGATATCCGGCGTAGCGTGTAGCCCTCGCTCGAAGCGTCTCATGATCATGCTCCTGTTGACTCTAGAAAATGCATTCGACGAGAAAGCTCCCGCCATACATCCTGATCGCTCGACGGATTTGCAATCGCGCCGCGCCACGGAGAAGGCGCGGCTTGGAACGGATGTTCGTTTCGCAATAGTCACCCGCAATCTTAGTCTGTCAATCTTGAAAAAGCCCGCTGAGATAGAACAAGGTTCGTGACTGTTACGCGACAGCTGGCGTCGAGATCGGCCGCGCCAACGCTTCGGCATTGATTGAGTTTTGTTGATTCGCAAATCCTGTCAGTTCGTTCATTCCAACGTCCTGGAACCGCCATCATGCTCGGGTGTTATGTGCTTGGCGAACACGATTCGCGTCCAAGGAGAACACACAATGTTACGGACTATGTTTGCGATGGCGGTTGCGGGTTTACTCTTCGCGGCCGTTTCCGGGACTTCACAAGCTGCGCCGATTGCTCCCCTGCCGTCCGGCGTGACCAAGGACTCAGGTGGTCTTACCCAAGTGTACTACCGGCATCGTCATTGCTGGGTTGGGCGCTACGGCCACATGCATTGCGGCTATTGATGCCGCGCTCGTGACGCGGAGGTCATAGCCGAATTCGACTGAGCCACGCTGTGGCTTTTTCGGGCAAAACGCGTCAATCTGGCGCCGCGCCGACCACAGTCGGTGCGGCGCTTGGTTTTTTGCCAAAGCTTATTCCCGTCGGAGGTCAATGATGGATCTTCTTGCCGATCGCGGCCGCCGCGTGCCGATCGAGGAGCTTAATACCAGCCGGCTTCTGGCGCACGCCCGCAAGCAGGCGCATGAGCGCAATCTCGACGACATTCTGGTCGCCGACGTCGATTCCCACCATTACGAGAACGAGTGCTTCGACGAGTTTCTACCCTTCATCGAGAACGACGTGCTGCGCCACCTCGTGCTGGCCGGCCGCGCCAAGGGGCGGCAGGCGCTCACGCCGAGCCAGGTCAGTTTCCAGGACATGGGCGGCCGTATCACCCGCTACCCGCTGCGCTCCTCGGAAAAGACCGCAACCGACAAGCTGCGCGACGTCGAATTGGGCCAGCGCTGGATGGACGCCATGAGCGTCGACTATTCCTGCCTGTTCCCGACCTTGCTGCTCTCGGTCGGCCTGCATCCGTCGACCGAAATGGAAATCGAGCTGTGCTTCTCGTACAATCGCTGGCTCACCGAGCACGTGCTGCCGGAAGGCGAGGGGCGGCTTCACTCGATGCTATCGCTGCCGATCTCCGAGCCCGACGAGGCGCTGCGTCAGATCGAAAAATTCGGTGGCTGCAAGCACATTACCGGATTCATGGTGACCTCGGCGCGCACTTTGCCGATCCATCACAATTCCAACATGAAGGTATTCCGCGCCATCGAGGAGCGCGGGCTCGCGCTCGCCTTCCACTCGGCCATCAATATCGGCGAGCCGGTGTTCAAAGGTCTCAATCGTTTCGCCGCCGTGCACGCGCTCGGCTTCCCGTTCTTCAACATTTTGCATATGACCAATTGGATCACCAACGGGCTTGGCGAGCGCTTTCCCAAGCTGCCGGTGATCTGGATCGAAGGCGGGCTCGCCTGGGTGCCGTTCCTGATGCAGCGGCTCGACCACGAATTCCTGCTGCGCGCTTCGGAATTTCCGCTGTTGAAGAAGAAGCCGTCGGACTACATGCGTGACATGTATTACGCCTCGCAGCCGATGGAACGCGTCGACATGCAGGCGCTGGAATGCACCTTCCGCATGATCAATGCCGAGACGCAGCTGATGTACGCCTCCGATTATCCGCACTGGGATTTCGACCTGCCGTCGACGGTGTGGGACCTGCCGTTCGTGTCGGAGAAAGCCAAGCACAATATCCTCGGCGGCACCGCGGCGCGGCTGTTCAAGCTGCCGCCGCGCAATGACAAGCAGAAACAAAACCTCGCCCGCTTCGGCAATCTCGCGGCGTGACGTGCAAGACATCAGGCTCGGTGTCGATATCGGCGGCACCTTCACCGATGTGGCGCTCGAAGTCGGCGGCAAGCGCTACACCGCGAAGGGTTTGACCACGCCGCGGGCGCCGGAAGACGGCGTACTTGCGATTTTGCGTTCCGTCATCGCCGAGGCCGGTATCGCGCCCGGTGACGTCCGCCTGATCATCCACGGCACCACGCTCGCCACCAATGCGCTGATCGAGCGGAAGGGCGCCAAGACCGCGCTGCTCACCACCGAAGGTTTTCGCGACGTGGTCGAGATCCGCCACGAAAACCGTTTCGAGCAGTACGACCTCAATATCGATCTGCCGCCGCCGCTGGTGCCGCGCCGGCTGCGCCTGCCGATCCGCGAGCGCATCGATGCGCAAGGTGCCGTGCTGGTGCCGCTTGACGACGACAGCATTGCGCGCGCGGTCGATACGCTCGCCGGCCAACAGGTCGAAGCCGTCGCGGTCGGTCTCCTGCACAGCTTCACCAATCCCGAGCACGAGCGCCGGGTCGGCGACGCGGTCGCGCGTTGGTTGCCGAATATCGCCGTGACGCTTTCCTCCGACGTCTCGCCGGAAATGCGCGAATACGAGCGCTTCTCCACGGCCTGCGCCAACGCCTATCTGCAGCCGCTCATGGGGAGCTATATCGGCAAGCTCGAGCGCGAACTGGCGCGCGCCGGCTTTCGCTGCCCGATGCTGCTGATGACCTCGGGCGGCGGCATCACCACCGCCGAAACCGCGATCCGCTTTCCGGTGCGGCTCGTCGAATCCGGGCCGGCCGGCGGCGCGATTTTCGCCGCCTGCATTGCGCGCCAGCACGGCCTCGATCAGGTCGTGTCGTTCGACATGGGCGGCACCACGGCAAAGATCTGCTTCATCGACAAGGCGCAGCCGCAGACTGCGCGCCTGTTCGAAGTGGCGCGCATCTACCGCTTCGCCAAAGGCTCAGGCCTGCCGCTGCGCATTCCGGTCATCGAGATGGTCGAGATCGGCGCCGGCGGCGGCTCGATCGCCAGCGTGGACGGGCTTAACCGCATCGTCGTCGGCCCGGCGAGCGCCGGCTCCGAGCCGGGACCGGTGTGCTACGGCTGCGGCGGCGGCGAGCCGACCGTGACCGACGCCGACGTGGCGCTCGGCCGCATCGATCCGCAAACGTTTTCCGGCGGCAAGATGGCGCTCGATGCCGCCGGTGCCAAGGACGCCATCGCGGCGCAGATCGGCAAAAAACTCGATCTCGTGGTGGAGCACGCGGCGCTCGGCATCAGCGAGGTGGTCGATGAGAACATGGCGAATGCGGCCCGCGTGCACGGCATCGAGAGCGGCAAGGATTTGCGGCCGCGCACCTTGATCGCGTTCGGCGGCGCCGCGCCGCTGCATGCCGCGCGCATCGCGGAAAAGCTCGGCATCGGCCGCGTGCTGATCCCTGCGAATGCCGGCGTCGGCTCGGCGGTCGGCTTGCTGCGCGCGCCGGTGGCCTACGAGGTCGTGCGCGGCCGGCTGATGCGGCTGGAAACCTTCGACGCGGCGGCGGCCAATCGCTTGCTCGCGGAAATGCGCACGGAAGCCGAAGCGATCGTGCGCCGCGGCGCGCCAGATGCTGCACTCTCCGAGCGGCGCTCGGCGCTGATGCGCTATCGCGGCCAGGGCCACGAAATCGCCGTCGGCCTTCCGGTGCGAGACTTCACCGCCGCGGATCGCGCGGCGATGCGAAAGCTGTTCGAGGAAGCCTACAGCCGGCTCTATAGCCGCCATATCCCCGGCGTCGAGATCGAGATTTTGAGCTGGGTGGTCGCGGTCGGCGCGCCTGCCGAAGGCGAGCTTGCGGTCGCGGTGGAAACGACATCGACGGAGCCAAAGCCGCTCACGCGGCGGCCGGTGTTCGATCCCGCGAGCGGCGAATATTTGGATGTGCCAATCTATTGGCGGCCGGACCTTGCGCCGGGTGCGCGCATCAGCGGGCCGGCGGTGATCGCCGAGGACGACACCTCCACGGTGGTGAGCCCATCGTTCGACGCACGCATCGACCGCTTCGGCTATATTGAGCTCATTCGTCGCGAGACTTGAATCATGATTGCACGCCCCAACGCCGCGCTGGCGCAAATCCATACCCAGATCATGTGGAATCGCTTGATCGCGGTTGTGGAAGAGCAGGCGCAGACCATGATCCGCACCGCGTTCTCGACTTCGGTGCGCGAGGCCGGCGATCTTTCGGCCGGTGTGTTCGACCGCCAAGGGCGGATGCTGGCGCAAGCCGTCACCGGCACGCCGGGCCATGTCAATTCCATGGCCAATGGCGTGAAGCATTTTCTCGACGTCTATCCGATCGCGAGCATGAAGCCGGGTGATCACTACATCACCAACGATCCGTGGCTGACGGCAGGCCATCTGCACGACATCACCGTGGTGACGCCGAGTTTTTATCGCGGCGAGGCGGTCGGGCTGTTCGCCAACACCATCCATGTCGTCGATATCGGCGGCCTCGGGATGGGGCCGGACGGCCGGCAGGTGTTCGAAGAGGGCGTCGCCATTCCGATCATGAAGCTCGCCCGCGAGGGCCGCATGAACGAGGATTTGTTGCGCCTGGTGCGCGCCAATGTGCGCGAGCCGCTGCAAGTCGAGGGCGACATCTATGCCTGCGCGGCGTGCAACGACGAAGGCAGCCGGCGCCTCCTTGAGATGATGCAGGAGTTCGGCATCGCCAATCTCGACCGGCTCGGCGACACCATTCTTGAAGCCTCGCGCGACGCGACCCTGGCGCGCATCCGCGACCTGCCGAAGGGGACTTATCGCAACAGCATGACCATCGACGGCTACGAGAAGCCGCTGCTGTTGAACGCGGCGTTGACGGTCGGCGACGACGGCATCCATGTCGATTTCGGCGGCACCTCTTCGGCGTCGGCCTACGGCATCAACGTCGTCTACAATTATTGCCTCGCCTACACCGCGTTCGGCGTCAAATGCCTGGTGGCGGCCGAAGTGCCGAACAATGCCGGCTCGCTCGAGCCGATCACCGTCAGCGCGCCGGAAGGTTGTTTGCTCAACGTCAAGCGGCCGTGGCCGGTGGCGGCGCGCCATACCGTCGGCCAGATGCTGCCCGACGTGGTGTTCGGTTGTTTGCAAAACGTCATCCCCGGCGGCGTGCCGGCCGAAGGTGCGTCGGCCTTGTGGAATCCGCAAATCTTTGGCGGCGGCTCGCTGGTCGACGAAGTCGAAGACGGCACTGATGCCGGTACGCTGCCGGAATTCTCCACCGTGATCTTCCACTGCGGCGGCGCCGGCGCCCGGCCCGAAAAGGACGGCCTGAGCGCAACGGCGTTTCCGTCGGGCGTGCGCACCATTCCCGTTGAAGCCACCGAAAGCGTGGCGCCGGTGGTGTTCTATCGCCGCGAATTCCGCGAAAGCTCAGGCGGCGCCGGCACGCGCCGCGGCGGGCTCGGCCAAGTGATCGAGATCGGCGGGGCCGGCGCCAATCCGGTGGCGCTGCTTTGCAACTTCGAACGGGTGAAAAACCCGGCGCGCGGCCGCGCCGGCGGCAAGTCCGGCGCCGCCGGCACCGTGGCGCTACGCTCCGGCCGCC
>JBAUYI010000025.1:0-66150 GCA_049584715.1 Xanthobacteraceae bacterium | reverse complement strand
GTTTCATGCGCTGGCCTCTGGTCGCAGCCAACACTGCAAGCCGCGGGCGTGAGGGTCAGCAAGCGCGGTGAAAAAATCGTGTCGGCGTGCCCTGTACGCGGAAGCGGGACGTTGATTCGGCGATCGTTGTTAATCAAGCCTTGCCGGCCGGTTGCGTTCGCCGCCGCATGCCGAGCAGCCCGCGCGGGAAAAACAGCACCACCAAAATGAAGATCACGCCGATGAACGACATCCAATTCACCGTCATCGACGAGATATAGTCCTGCAGCATCACGAACAAGGCGGCGCCGACCAGCGGTCCCCAGAACGTGCGCATGCCGCCGATCACGGTCATGACCACGAAATAGCCCGACAGCGTATAGTGCAAGGTCAACGGATCGGCGAAATTGTTGAGCAGCGCATAGAGCGTGCCGGCCAGCGCCGCGATGAAGCAGGAGATCGAGAACGACATCCAGACGTGCCGCTCCACCGGAATGCCGAGGAAGCGGGCGCGGCGCTCGTTCTCGCGGATCGCAACCAAGGTGCGGCCGAACGGCGAGCGCAGCAGCAAGCCCATCAGGCCCACGGCGGCGGCGAAGATCGCCAGCAAAAAGAAATAGAACCTGGTTTCGCCCTGGGTGATGTCGAACGTGAAGCGGCCGAAGCCGATCGGCTCGCGATGAAAATCGCGCAGGCCGTCGAAGCCGCCGGTGAAGTCGTTCCAGCTATAGGCGAGGTAATACCAGAGCTGGCCGAAGGCGATCGTGCACATGGCGAAATAGACGCCGCGGCGCCGTACGATCAGCATGCCGAACAGCGTGCCGGCGAGACCGCCGAACAGCGTGCCGGCCAGCATGGCAAGCGGCGTCGAGTGCACGAGGTAGCGCAGCGTGAGCCCCGCGCCGTAGGCGCCAAGCCCGAAATAGGCCGCATGCCCAAAACTCAATACGCCGGTGAAGCCGAGCAAGATGTTGAGCCCCATGGCGGCCAGGCCGAACACCAACACCTTGCTGGCGAGCGCCGTATAGCCGCCAAGCGACGGCAGCCAGAACGGCACGGTGATCAGCACTGTCCAAATGGCGATGAGCACGATCAAGTCTTGGCCCTTGGGCAAGCGCTCCCTGGCGGCAGCAAAGAAGGCGCTCATGAGAACATGCCTTCTTCACCCAACAGCCCGCGCGGCCGGATGAGCAACACCGCCATCAGGATGGCGTAGATCACCGCTTCGCTGGCGGCCGGAAAGAACACGGTGGTCAGCGCCGCCGCCATGCCGATCAACAAGCCGCCGCATAAAGTGCCGATCAGGCTGCCGACGCCGCCGACGATGATGGCGATAAAACTCGGCATCAACAGATCGTCGCCCATGTTCGGGTTGAGCCCGATCTGGCCGGCGGCAAGCACGCCGCTCAAGCCCGCCAGCAGGCAGCCGACGGCAAAATTGAAGGTGCGCAGATTGCGCACATTGACACCGAGCGTCGCCACGGTTTCGAGATCGAAGGTGCCGGCGCGGATGCGCAAGCCGATGCGGGTGTAGCGCAGGAAGGCGAACAGCCCGACCACGGTGACGATGACGATAGTCACCATGAAGACGCGGTACCAGGTGATGAAGAACAGCGTCGGCGTGATCGGCTGCGCCAGCATGTCGGGCAGGCCCATGGGCAGGCCGTTCGTGCCCCAGATATAGCGCGAGGCATCCTGGATCACGAACGCCAGCCCGAAGGTCAGCAACAGGCTATAGACCGGATCGCGGTTATAGATGCGGCGGATCATCAGCCGCTCGACCAAAACGCCGAGTAGCGCGGTGAGCAACGGCGAAACCAGCAACGCGCCCCAATAACCCAGCGTCGGCGACAGCGTGTAGGCGAGATAGCCGCCGAGCGCCAGGAAATTGCCGTGGGCGAAGTTGATGACGTTCGACAGATTGAGGATCAGCGACAGCCCGAGCGCCATCAGCACGTAGAACGCGCCGATGATCAGCCCGTTGGTGACGTTGAACAGGACGACCTGCCACATCTGCCGCTCTGCGTTCGGTGTCTCGCCGCAACGAGCTTCAGATCAGGCCGGCTGCTCCATCTTGCATCCGGTATCGGCCACCGAGCCGGCGGCTTCTTCGCCGGGCACCAGTGCCGCGACGGTGAAGATGTCGGCGGGGTCCGACTTCGGCGGATGCATTTCGCCGACGAAGATGTTCGGCATCAATTCGTGATCGCCGGCGCGATAGCGCACCTTGCCGGGCTGCAGCGCCACGTCGGGCGGCAGCTCGTAATCCTCCAGCGCCTTGGCGAGTTTCGGGCCCTCGAGCGACTTCGCCTTTTCGGCGGCGAGCCGCACCGAATGCATCGACACATAACCGAACCAGTCGCGCGCCGACGGCGTCTTTTTGGTGGCGGCGCGGTAATCGGCGACGAACTTCACCACCTCGGGCACGTTCGGCTGATTCCAATACCACTCCATGTCCCACCAGCCGGTTTGCGCCTCCGGCGACACCGCCTTGACGGTTTCCAATTCGAACAGCGCGCCGCCGAGCGCCATTTCCTTCTGCATGCCGAACTGGGTGAATTGCTTCATGCAGTTGATCTGCGTGAGCCCGCCCATATTGTTGAGCAGTACGTTCGGCTTGTAGGCCTTGGCCTTGATCAAGGTGGCGGAGAAATCGGTGTTGTTGATCGGCAGGTAGTCGCCGTCAAAGGTGCCGCCGAGCTTGGTCAGCGCCTTGATGAAGCCGTCCTGCAAGGTGTGGCCGTAGGCATAGTCCGGCGTGATGAAGAACCATTTCTTGCCGAACCGTTTCACCAATTCGGGCGTCACCGCGTTGGCGTCCATCGAGGTGGTGTTGCAGACCCGGAACACGTTCCATTTGCAATTGGTGCCGGTGATCGGATCGGTGTGGCCGCCGGGCACGATGTGGAACACTTTCTTCTCGGACGTCACCTGCGACATGGCGTAGGCGATGCCGGAATTGACGTCGCCGAGGATGACGTCGACCTGATCGCGGTCGATCAGTTTGCGCGTCTTCTGCACGCCGGTGCCGACGTCGTTGGCCGAATCCTCGACCAGGAGCTGGACCTGGCGGCCCAAAATGCCGCCCTTCTTGTTGATCTCGGCCTCGGCATATCTGGCGCCGTCGACCTCGCTCTGCGCCAGGGCCGACAACACGCCGGTCAGCGGATTGACCATGCCGATCTTCACCGGCTCCTCGCCGCGCGCGGCGATGATGAACGGCGCGGCGATGACTTGGCTGGCGCCGAGCGCGATGCCGGCCTTGAGCAGCGTGCGACGGCGTATCGCCGTGCCGAGTACCGACGTATCGAGTTGCGACATTCCCCATCCTCCTGGTCACGTTGTTTGTTTTTGTGCCGGGTCTTTTGCGCCCAGGCTTGCCAACATCTTCTACCCCACCCTGTGTACGGTCAAGGCGATGCGGACGCCTGGCGAATGCGACTTATGTCGCATCGTCGTCGAGCGCGGCATTCGCCTTTTCGGGCCGATGGTATATGACCTGCGCAGCAATTTGCCCGCTGGATGGTCATTCCCATGGACGTTTTCGAAGCCGTCGACTCGCGCATTGCCTGCCGCTGGTTTCTCGACACGCCGGTCGATGCCAACATCGTCCGCGATCTCATCACGCGGGCCGCCCGCGCGGCGTCCGGCGGCAATCTGCAGTCGTGGCAGGTCTATGCGCTCGCCGGCGCGCCGCTTGCCGCGCTCAAGCGCAAGGTCGCCGCCCATATCGCCGGCCGCGATCCGCGCCACGACGATGCCGAATATCCGATCTACCCGAAGACCATGTGGGAGCCTTACAAGTCGCGCCGCGAGGAGCATGGCGTGCAGCTGTACGGTGCGCTCGGCGTCGCGCGCGACGATGCCGAGGGGCGGCTCCAGCAATACAAGCGCAACTTTGAATTCTTCAACGCGCCGATCGCGCTGTTCATCGCCATCGACCGCAAGCTCGGCCCCGGCCAGTGGGCCGATCTCGGCGGCTATATCCACGCTTTGGCGGTCCTCGCCCGCGGCTACGGCCTCGATACCTGCCCGCAGGAATCCTGGGCCCGTATGCACCGTATCGTCGGCGAATTCGTCAAAATGCCGCCGGAGCAAATGCTGTTCTGCGCCGTAGCCATCGGCTACGGCGATCACGCCCATGCGGCGAACAGTTTTCGCTCGCCGCGGGCCGAGCTTGCGGAGTTCTGCAAGTTTTTTGGTTTCGAGTGAGCCGCTCGCTCCTCCCTCTCCCCGCGTGCGGGGAGAGGGCGGGGTGAGGGGGGCCTCGCCGCTGCCTGAGCGTTTCAGTCAGTCGCTGAGCCGTTGCGAAACCCCGGGTAAGCTCAGAATCGCGGAGAAGCCCCCTCACCCTCGTCGCTACGCTCCTCGACCTCTCCCCGCGGGGCGGGGAGAGGTGAATACCCGCTGAGACAGTTTTGCAAAAAGAAAACAATTTTAACTTGTAACGCCCCGCGCTACCATCGGCGGACCACAATGGCCGAACACCCCGGAGGCGAACCCATGGCCGATCAAGCTGCACCGCTGCCGACACCCGATCCGCTGACGATGGCGACGCTCCATCTGTGCAGCATTTCGTACGCGAGAGACATCACGACGATTCCGGCGTTGATCGCGGCGATGCCCCCAATCATCAATAAGGGGAGTTGGATGCGCCTGTGGGGACCGGTGCAGAGCGACGACCAATCCAACCTCGCCTTCGTGGCGGGCTCCCTGAACCAGGCCGGTGGCGTGGAGACGATCTGCGTCACGATCCGCGGCACCGATATCTACTTGGGAGAAGACATCTGGGGCATTCTCCAGCAGATCTGGCAGGACATCGATGGCACGACTCAGGTGCCTTTGCCCTGGCTGCCGCCGAGCAGTCCGGTACGCATCGCCCAGGGCACGATGGAGGGACTGGACGTCATCATGGGGCTGATCTACAAAACGCGGAACGACCCCCAAGGGGTGAGCCTCGGGGATTTCCTGACGAAGTTCCTCGCCGGCGCGGGCAATTCGAACATCAAGACGGTGGTGACCGGGCACAGTCTCGGCGGATGTCTCGCCACCGTGGTGGCGCCGTGGATCCAGTCGATACGGCCAAGCTCCTACACGGGCACCATCCAGCCGATCACGTTCGCGGGGCCGACGGCAGGCAACCAGGACTTCGCGACGTACTACAGCACGACGTTCACAGCGGCGCTGGGATTCCACAACACGCTCGACATCATCCCGAAGGCGCTGCAGAATCTCCTCGATATCGGGTTCATCTATTCGCAGTACGGGCTCGACACACCGGATATCGTCTGGGCGGGCATTACCGGGATGGAGTTCTGGCTGCTTTACTACAACATGACCTACGTGCAGCCCGCGGGCACGCAATACTTGAACGGCGTTTTTCTCGTCGTCCCCGAGTGGGATTGGTACGACGAGGCGCTGTTCCAGCATCATCCTGCGACGTATCGGGGCCTGCTGCTGGGCCAGCCGCTTTTGGGCGAATCCGAGCTGCCGCATTCCACCACACACCTCGGCACAAAAGCGCGGCTGGCCAAACGCATTGGCTCCCTCGACGCGCTGAAACGCGCGGTTAGGCCTGGTGCTGCGGGGTGATTGATCCGAAACAATGATCTCGTAGCAATGCCGAGCGTCGGATTATGCCTCGCTGATCCGCCTCGATATTCAACGAGCAGTATGGACCAAAGACAACCCACCTCGTCACCACCGGGCTTGACCCGGTGGTCCATGGTGACATCCCGCGTATGAGGCCTGCCGGATCAAGTCCGGCAATGACGATTGAAAAGCCCTGCGCGCGCAACATTTAATCCAACATCCGGACGAGTCACGCGATTGCGTCTTGTCAGTCCCGGATGCTTGGTATCGAATAAATCGCGCGCCCGGATCGGTTCAAGTCGTAAGGACAAATTCGTGAAGATCGAGATCGAATATTGCGGTCAGTGAGGCTATGAACCGCGCGCCCGTGAGGCGGGGGAACTCATCATCAAGCTGCAACCCACGGCGCAATTGAGCCTGCGGCGGTCGAGCGGCGGCGTCTTCGAAATTCGCGTCGACGGCCGCCTCGCGTTCTCAAAGAAGGCGACCGGTCGCTTCCCAACGCGCGAAGAGATCGCCGGCTGTCTTAGCTGAAAGCAAAAACTCGGCCCTACGTATGAGGCTGAACTCATGTCCTACAACACCTTCAAAGTCATCCACCTCTTCAGCGTCGTCCTGTTTCTCGGCAACATCGTCGTCACGGCGCTATGGAAGATGCTGGCCGATCGCACGCGCGAGCCGGCGGTCGTCGCTTATGCGCAGCGACTGGTCACGCTCACCGATTGGATTTTCACCGCCGGTGGCGCCGCGCTGATCGTCATCGGCGGCTACGGCATGGCCGGCGTCGGCGGTCTCGATCTGCGCCAGACCTGGCTGGCGTGGGGGCAGTCGCTGTTCGTGCTGTCCGGCTTGATCTGGGTCGCCGTGCTCATTCCGACGCAGATCGCGCAGGCGCGCCAGGCGCGGGCGTTTGCGGCGGGCGGCCCTATACCGGACACCTATTGGCGGCTCGGCCGGCGCTGGGCGATCTGGGGCGCCATCGCCACCATCATTCCGCTCTGCAATCTCTATTTCATGGTGTTCAAGCCATGAGTGACCCTTCGCCTCTCCCGTTCCGGGAGAGGCGTACGCGCGCTGCAAGCGCGCGGGTGAGGGCCTGTCCGCCGGAGCAAGCCGCGAACCCTCACCTGATCGCGCTGCGCGCGATCTGTCCGCTCCCGCAAGGGGCGAGGGAAAGCGTGCCCGTAGTGCGTTTGCCGTCGCGTCCGTTATCGATGGGCGTGGTCAGACAAGAGAGCGTGCGCTTCGTCGCGTGTCCTGACGGAGGCGCTGCAACTGATGACGCGGCAGGTCCCGGCGCTATTGCGCTCTCTGCATCCTGTAAGAACGCCGTCCGCAGCGGCAGCGCGGCTCGGATAGCCCCATGTTCGCGCCGTCATTTTTCCGTCGGTCGCAGCACAGCCCCACGTTCCGGCGGGCGCCCCGGCTGACCCGACGCGGTAGCCTTGAGGGTAGTAATAGTACACGCCATTGCCGCTATATTGGCAGCGCTCCGGGTAAATATCGCAAAATTGTGTGGCCGCGCGCGCAGCCGAAACGCCCGATAGCATCAGGGCTAAAGCGGCCATCGCCACATAGGCCAAAACCATGCGTGCGGTCATGTTTCCCCTCCCTCGCGATTTTGGCTGCAAAGATTATACGAAGCCCGCTCAATTGGCGCGTGCGATCTGTCCGTTCCCCACGGGAAAAGGGCAGACGCCTTGATCCCATCAATTTACCCATTAGCTCCAATGTGATAGGCTTTTAGCCTTCTGGTCAGGAGACGGCGCGATGCATCTCAACGCCCTGGGTTATGTCGGTATCCGCACCAAGAACCTCGAGGATTGGGCGGCTTACGGCACCAACCTTCTCGGCATGCAGCTGGTCGACAAGAGCCGCGGCACGCTGGCGCTGCGCATGGACGACCGCAAGCAGCGCGTCATCATCCATACCGACGAAGGCGAAGGCCCATCGTTCTACGGCTGGGAGGTTGCCGACGCGGGCGCGCTCGACGCGCTCGCGGCGCATCTGGAAAACAACGGCGTGAAAATCGCGCGCGGTTCGCGGGCGCTGGCCGACGAGCGCAGGGTCAGGGATCTGATCGTATTTTCCGATCCGATCGGCAACCGGCTCGAAGCATTCCACGGCGCCGAGACCGCGACCGATCCGTTCAAGCCCGGCCGCTCGATCTCCGGCTACCGCACCGGCCCGCTCGGCATGGGCCACGCCGTGCTCACCGCGGAACGGCTCGACGAGGTGTTGCCGTTCTATACCGAGATCCTCAACTTCAAGCCGACCGACTACATTTTGAAGCCGTTCAAGGCGTACTTCTTCCACATCAATCCGCGCCACCACAGCCTTGCCTTCATCGACACCGGCAAGAACGGCATCCATCATCTGATGTTCGAAGTCTGCTATCTCGACGACGTCGGCCAGGCCTACGATCTGTTGCTGCGCAAGCCGGAATTGATCGGCACCACGCTCGGCCGTCACGTCAACGACCACGTCACCTCGTTCTATTCGTGGTCGCCGTCGAAATTCCTGGTCGAATACGGCTGGGGCGGCCGCACCATCGACACCGGCAATTGGACGCCGCACGAGCGCACCGAAGGCCCGAGCTTGTGGGGCCACGACCGCATGTGGCTGCCGCCGGAAGGCCGCGAACAGGCACGCGATTTGCGCGTCAGCGTTGCCGAAGCCGGCGGCCGCGAGCCGGTCAATGTGATGGACGGCAATTATTTGCGCGCGGCCGACGTCTGTCCGTGGTGGAACGCCAACGTGGCGGCGCGGAAGACTGGTTGAAGCGCTAACTCATTCCCTGTCATCATCCGCGCAGGCGGATGATCCAGTAGTCACCGCATGACGGCGTTTACTGGATGCTCCGCCTTCGCGGAGCATGACAAATCAAAAATTACTTCGCTCTGTCGAGCTAAATTCGCCGACATGCTATCTACACCCGGGCAGGGTGCTCGCCTTGTTCTCCAGCTCGAACGGCCCGAGTTTCTTCACCGCATAATCTGCATAGGATGAATCGACCACCCGGTCGGCCGGGAAATTCGCGGTCGACATTTTGTTCGCGGTGTACCAGGCCTGCATGTCCATCATGCTGGCAGTGTTGATCTTGCCGTCGGGACTGCGCGCCGGCCAGGCTTTCTGATCGTTGAGGATTTCGGGGCGGCGCTCGATGCCGGACTTGGCGACGAGATCGATGAAGTCGGCGCGGATCGAGCCGCTGTGATAGGCTTGGCAATAGTCGCGCACCCCGCGCAGATAGGCGACGAAATAGTTGCGTACCAGGTCGGGGTTCTTCTTCGCCCAGTCGGTATTGATCATGACCACGGCGATGGTCATCGGCGTCGGTTTCACCAGCGCGTCGACGTCGAGGAACGGCACGGCGATGGTGTCACGCACGAACTGCGACGACCACGGCGGGATCACTTCGGCGGCGTCGATCGCCTTGTTGGCGAAGGCGAGCGCGTATTGGGTGAACGGCAGCACTTTCAGATCGACGTCGTTGATGGTGAGCCCGCCGAGCGCCAACAACTTGCCGATCTCGTAGGTCGACACCGAGCCGGTGCCGTTGGTCGCGATCACTTTGCCCTTGAGCTGTTTCGGATCGGTGATCTGTCCCTTCAGATCGGGCCGCAGCATCAGATTGTGGCCGATGGGCGTGGAGACGCGGTCCATCACCATGGTGATCGGCAGCTCTTTCTCCAGGCCGTTGAAATAGCCCGCAGCAATACCGCCCTCGATGACGTCGAGCTGGTTTTGCGACAACAGCGCGATCGAGTTTGCCGACGTGTCGAGATCGGATGAGTCGAGCTTGATGCCGACGTCTTTGAAGTAACCGCGCGCGCTGGCCCAAGCGGTCACGCCCGAGGTGATCGAGCGCACGACGCCGAGACGGACGGTGGTTTCATCGGCACGCGGGGCCGTCATCGCGGCCGCGACCAGGATCACCACTGTCGCGGCGGTAATCGCCGTTGCCGAAATTCTATTCGCCCAAATCATGTTGTCGCCCACGCCATGACGTCACCGCCCCGATATCGATTGCCGGCAGCCGCGCACCGGCGCGGCTTGCCGGCATCCTAGCAAGCCGAGGCCGCAGCTCGCCATGCGCGGAAAGCCGCGCCTCACAACCGATAGGGATGCGGCGTCAGAATTAGTAGTTGCGGCGCTCCGCCGTCCACTGGCCGGAGCATTGGCCGGTGCTGGTGCGCCAGCGTCCCGCCCCCGTGTTGCCGGCCAATCGACCGGTGCCGCTGGCGGATTGGCCTTGTTCGGAGACCGTCACGCGGGTTGCACCGTTCGGCGCCACGGTCCCGTTGACCTGATAGCTTTGGCCATCGGCAAACACGCGGCCACCCGCCACGCGCACGCCGTAGCGCAGCGAGCTCGGGCAATTGCCAGCCTGGGTGATGATCGTCACACTCCAGTTGCCGTCGTTGCTATTGGCCGCTCGCGCGGCGAACGGGATGGCTGCAACAAGCACGGCCGCAGCCGCCATCGCGGTGAAAAAGCCCCCAGCCTTGGTCATCAGTTCGCTCCAGTTTTCGCAGCGTCGGTCGGTGGTACTGTAGGTCGGCCTGGATAGGCCGGCGGTTCATTGGCAAAAGGCGTCGCGCTCTTGCCCAAATTCTCGCCGAGCTGGAACAGCGCGCTCATGTAATCGGGATCGAACGGGCCGCGGCTCGGCGCGTTAAAACTCGCCGGAATGCTGGCGATGTTGAAATCGACGCCGCTGCGCTTTGCCGCAAGATAAGCGCGATCGATCATCAGCCGTGTATCGACCTTCACCGCGGCGCCGACCGTGCCGGTGAGGATCGACGGCGTCGAGCGCGGGACGATCTGCAAGTCCGGCTGCAGCCCGGTATTGATCACGACATAGAGCGCCGTCGCCGGCAGGCGATAATCGGAGGTCGCCGCCATCACGGCGGCCGGCGCGACGAAAAACTGGCCGCCGACGCCGCCGTCGACGTGCATTTCCTGGAACGGCTTGCCGTTGGCTTCGACGTCGATCAGCACCGGCGGAAAGCCGCCCGGAATGGCGCTCGACGCCAGCAATACGCTGCGGAACAGATTGAGCGCGGCGTCGCCGCCACTCTTGTCGGCAGCATGGGCGGCGATGGCGCCCATGTTCCACACCACGGAGCGCTGGGCGTCGAGATCGGTGGTGACGACGAACAGGCGCCGGCCGCTGTTGTGGGCGGCGGCGATATCGGCGAGGAGCGCCGGCGTGATTTGTTTGGCGATCAGATCCTTGAGCGGCCAGGAATCGACAAAACTCTCGCCGGTACCGCCGACCTCGAACACGTCGGCCGCCGTGATCTTGGTATAGGCGGCGCGCAGTGCGTCGTCATAGCGCGGCCCGGCAAAGACGAACGGCGCCATCAACGCGCCGGTGCTCACCCCGGTGACCACCGCGTAACCCGGCCGTTTGCCGGACTCGCTCAAGCCGTTGAGCAATCCGGCGCCGAATGCGCCGTCGGCGCCGCCGCTCGACAGCGCGAGCCACGGTCCGGGCTGCGGCGGCAAGGCGGCGGTGAAGTCCGCTACCGAATCCGCCCAAAAGCGCGCGTCCGGCATACCGGGAATTGTGGCGGCAACCTCGTCGGCCGCCGTGAACGGGATGCGCGGCGGCAGTTGCTTGGCCTGGGGTTGCGGCTGTGCCGCCGGCGCTTTGGCGGGTGCGCGCTTATGGGCCGGCGTGCTGCGATTTTGTGCGGCCGCGGGCTTTGCCGAGAATGGCACCGGAGGCGGTAGAACCAACGGAGCCGCCAGCAAGGCGGCAGCCGTATAAACGTACCATCGTGCCATATTCGCCATGCTGTTGTGGGTATCCCGAAGTCAATGGAAGGTTCGGGTCCCGTTCTTTCCCTGCCGCAAAGCACAATGGACCAAGACGGTCAGCAAATAGGGCCGTCCTGCACCAAGATCAATTGGGTCCAAGTTCTTTCTGGCTGCAGTGGATGTCGCATATAAGCCTAGGTAGCCCCGCCGGGCACCGCAATGCCCGCCCAAAGCCTATCCACGGTTAGCGTTTGTCATGTTTTGGATCAGGCGTGCCGATCGGCGACGAATTTTGCCCCTTCGATCAGAATGGCGGCCGAGGACCCGAACGGCGCCAGGGCCTGTTCGGCTTCGGTGACGAGTTCCTTCAATCGCGCTTTGGCCGCGGGCACACCCAACACGCTCACCAGGGTGGCCTTGCCAGCGGCGGCGTCCTTGCCGGTCTGTTTGCCGACCAGCGCCGGATCGCCTTCCAGATCGAGCAGATCGTCGGCGATCTGGAAGGCTTGGCCGACCGCGCTGCCATAACGCTCCAGCGCCGCGCGTTGCTCAGGCTTCGCCGCGGCCAAAATGCCGCCGGCCTGGCAGGCGAAGCGCAATAGCGCACCGGTTTTCATCGCCTGCAAGGTGCGCACGTCTTTCTCGCTGAACTCAAGCGCGTTGCGGTTTTGCACGAAGCGGCCCTCGGCGGCGAGATCGAGCATCTGGCCGCCGGCCATGCCGCCGACGCCGGAGGCGCGCGTCAGCGCCATGACCAGCTCGATGCGCACGCGCGGGTCGGCGTGGGTCTCGTGCCGCGACAGAATGTCGAAGGCCAAGGTGAGCAAGCCGTCGCCGGCCAGGATCGCGGTCGCCTCGTCGAACGCCTTGTGCGCCGTCGGCTGGCCGCGCCTTAAATCGTCGTTGTCCATGGCCGGCAGGTCGTCATGCACCAAGGAGTAGCAATGCACGCATTCCAGCGCCGCGCCCGCCATCAAGGCGTTTGGCCGCGGCACCTCGAATAGCGCGGCGCTTTCCACCACCAGGAACGGCCGGAAGCGCTTGCCGCCATTGAGGCACACATAGCGCATGACCTCGATCAGCCGCGCCGGCCGGCTCAATTCGCCCGGTTCGGGCGTTGCCGCCAAAAGCTTATCGAGCAAAACCTCGGTATCGGCGGCCACCGCATCGAGGCGCGAGAGAAAGGGGCTGTTTTTGTCGTTCATTGCGTCAAAAACCGGCGGTTCCGCGACCCTGCCGGGTCCTATATTTGGTCCTACATTTACGGGATAACGAGGGGTCCGATCGGGAAGGGCTATCTGTGGCCAACGACCTTATAGCGTCAATGGTGCTGGCGATCTGGCTGTATCTGCTTGCGGCGCGGGGCGGATTCTGGCTGGCGGCTCAGCGCGATGACGACAGCCCGGTGTGGAGCGGGCCTCGGCCGGCGGTTGCCGCCGTTATTCCGGCGCGCGACGAGGCCGCGTGTGTGGCCGAGACCATCGCCTCGCTGATCCGGCAGAACTATGCCGGAGCGCTCCATGTGATCCTGGTCGACGATCAGAGCCGCGACGGCACCGCGCAGGTTGCGCGCGACGCCGCGGCTGCGCTCGGCGCCGCCGAGCGTCTCACCGTCGTGTCGGGACGTGCATTGCCGCCCGGATGGACCGGGAAACTATGGGCGCAGCAGCAAGGCGTCGAGCTTGCCGAGACCATGCCGCTCAAGCCGGACTATGTGCTCTTCACCGATGCCGACATTGTCTATGCGCCGGATGTGCTGGCGAGCCTTGTAGCCCGCGCGCAAGCCGGCGGTCTCGTTCTGACTTCGCTGATGGTAAAACTGCGCTGCGAGAGTTTTGCCGAGCGGCTGTTCATCCCGGCCTTCATTTTCTTCTTTCAGATGCTCTACCCGTTCGCCTGGGTGAACGATCCCAAGCGCGCGACAGCGGGCGCCGCCGGCGGCTGCATGCTGGTGCGCCGTGGTGTGTTGCGCCAGGCCGGCGGCATGGCGGCGATCCGCAATGCGTTGATCGACGATTGTGCGCTCGGAAAAAATCTCAAACGTCTCGGCCCGATCTGGCTCGGCTTGACCGAGCGCGTGCACAGCATCCGCGCCTATCCGGCGATCGCCGATATCCGCCATATGGTCGCGCGCACCGCCTATGCGCAGTTGCGCTATTCGCCGCTGCTGTTGGCCGGAACCGTTGTCGGGCTGGTGCTGACTTATCTCGCGCCCGTGGCGCTGACGTTTTTCGACGACGGCCTGGCGCAATATCTCGGTATGGTCACTTGGCTGATCATGGCCTTCGCGTTTAAGCCGACATTGCGGCTTTATCGCATGTCGGCGCTGTGGGGGCTGGCGTTGCCGGCGATCGCGGCCATCTATATGGCGTTCACGCTCGATTCCGCCTATCAGCATGCCCGCGGGCGCGGCGGCATGTGGAAGGGCCGCGCCCAAGCTAATGTTTCAGAGTCCAATGTTTCGGAACTGCGATGAATGACGCGAGCACATTACGATCGGGCAAAGGTCACCGGGATGAGAATTTCCCGGTGGCGTCCTGGCTCGTTGCTCAGCGCCATCGCGGGCCGATCCTGGCGTTCTACAATTTCGTGCGCACCGCCGACGACATCGCCGACCACGCGACGCTGCCGCCCCAGGAAAAATTGGCACTGCTCGATCGCCTCGACGCAGGCCTCACCGGCAAGGACGACAGCGATGCGGTGGCAGTGCGCCTGCGCACTGAGATTGCAACGCACAACCTTTCGCCGAAGCACGCGCAGGATCTGCTCGCCGCGTTCAGGCTCGACGTCATCAAACTGCGTTATCGCGATTGGGACGATCTGATCGCCTATTGCGCGCTGTCGGCCATGCCGGTCGGTCGTTTCGTCTGCGACGTCCACGGCGAAAGCCGCGATTGCTGGCCGGCCAATGACGCGCTGTGCGCGGCCTTGCAGATCATCAATCATTTGCAGGATTGCCAGGAGGACTATCGCAATCTCGACCGCGTCTACATTCCGCAGGACGCGCTCGCCGCGGCCGGCACGACGGTCGAAGCACTCGACGCGCCGCAAGCATCGCCGCCGCTCCTGATATGTTTGCACAGGCTTGCCGGGCATACCGAGCGATTGCTGTGCGACAGCGACGACTTTCCACTCCTGATCAACGATTGGCGCCTCGGCCTCGAAGTCTCGGTCATCAACACGCTGGCGCATCGCTTAACGCGCGTTCTGATGACGCGCGATCCGCTGCGCGACCGCGTGCATCTGTCCGTGCCCGCCGTCGCCGGCTTCACCATCGCCGGCATCATCGGCGGCGCATCGCGGCGGTTCGGTCGGCGCTTCTCCGCTGCCTCGCAAAAGCCGCGAGGTGTGTAGGTGAGCCAGCCGTCGCAAGCCGCCGCGCGGGCGTCCGGCAGTTCGTTCTATCGCGGCATGCGCATCCTGCCGCGCGCCGAGCGCGAGGCGATGTTCGAAATCTATTCGTTCTGCCGCGCCGTCGACGACATCGCCGACGATCCCGGCCCGCGCGAGCCGCGGCGCGGGCACTTGCAAGCCTGGCGCGCCGACATCGATGCGCTCTACGCCGGTTCGCCGCCGCCGCAGCTTACCGGTCTCGCCCAGGCGGTGAAGCAATTCAATCTCAAGCGCGAGGATTTCATCGCTGTCATCGACGGCATGGCCATGGACGTGGACGCCGATATCCGCGCGCCCGATCAGGCGACGCTCGATCTTTATTGCGACCGCGTCGCTTGCGCCGTCGGGCGGCTCTCGGTCCGGGTGTTCGGCATGGCGCCCGATGCCGGCTTGGCGCTCGCCGATCATTTGGGGCGCGCGCTGCAGCTCACCAATATCTTGCGCGACCTTGACGAAGACGCCGCGATGGGCCGGCTCTATCTGCCGCGCGAGGTATTGCGCGATGTCGGAATCATCAGCACCGACCCGGCGACCGTGCTGGCCAATCCGATGCTTGGCGCCGCTTGCGATCCTGTGGTGGCGCTCGCCCGCGAGCATTTTCGGCAAGCGCGCGCGATCATGGCGCGGGCGCCGCGACGTGTGGTGCGGGCGCCGCGCATCATGGGCGACGCTTATCGGGCGATCCTCAACAAGCTGGTCGCCCGCGGTTTTGCGCCGCCGCGCAAGCCGGTGCGCCATTCCAAACTGCATCTCCTTCTCATCGTAGCGCGCAATCTCGTGTGATGCACAATTTGCGATGAATGGAACCGTCCACATCATCGGCGCCGGCCTTGCCGGTCTGTCCGCTGCGCTGAAGCTTACGCAGCAGGGCCGCAGCGTCGTGGTGCACGAGGCCACGGCGTTCGCCGGCGGCCGCTGCCGCTCCTATCACGACGCCGCGGTCGGCATGACCATCGACAACGGCAATCATCTTTTGCTGTCAGGCAACCACGCCGCGCTCGCTTATCTGCGCGACATCGGCGCCGCGGACCGGCTGGTCGGCCCGGCTCATGCCGAATTCCCGTTCGTCGATCTGGCGAGCGGCGAGCGCTGGACGCTGCGCTTCAACGACGGCCGGCTGCCATGGTGGATTTTTGATGCCAAGCGGCGCGTGCCGGGAACGCGCGTGCTCGATTATCTGCCGCTGGCGCGGCTATTGCGTGCCGCTCCCGGCCAAGCGGTCGGCGATGTCATCGCCTGCGAGGGCGTGCTCTATAAGCGCCTGGTCGAGCCGCTTCTCCTCGCCGCGCTCAACATCGATCCGCCGCAAGGCGCGACGCGGCTCGCCTCCGCCGTCATCCGCGAGACGCTCGCCACGGGCGGTCGCGCCTGCCGGCCGCTGATCGCCCGCGAAGGCCTTGGCGCGACGCTGATCGAGCCCGCGCTGTCGCATCTGCAACAAGGCGGCGCGGTGTTGCGGCTGGAGCACCAGTTGCGCGCGCTGCGCTTCGCCGGCGATAGAGTCGAGGCGCTGGATTTCGGCGACGAAACCATTGCGCTCGCGGCCGACGATGCCGTTATTCTCGCAGTGCCGCCCTATGTGGCGGCGCCGTTGATCAAAGACCTCGTGGTGCCCACCGAATTCCGCGCCATCGTCAACGCCCATTTCCGCATCGCGCCGCCGGCCGACATGCCGCAAATCCTCGGCGTCCTCAACGGCACGGTGGAATGGATTTTTGCTTTTCCCGGCCGCGTCTCGGTCACCATCAGCGCCGGCGATCGTCTCATCGACGGCGCGCGCGACGTGCTGGCGAAAACGATCTGGAGCGAGGTTGCCGCCGCGACCGGGCTGCCGGCGGAATTGCCGCCGTGGCAGATCGTGCGCGAACGCCGCGCCACGTTCGCCGCGACGCCTGAGCAGGACGCCAAACGCCCCGGCGCCGCAACCCGGTGGCGCAATCTTGCGCTGGCCGGCGATTGGACCGACACCGGCCTGCCGGCAACAATCGAAGGCGCCATCCGCTCCGGCAACCGCGCCGCCGAAGTCATCGCCAGGCTGCCGTGATGGACGACAAGCTCACGCACAGCATCGACAGCGCGACGCAAGCGTTGCTCGCGCGCCAGCGTCCCGACGGCCATTGGGTGTTCGAGCTCGAGGCCGATGCGACTATTCCGGCCGAATATGTGCTGCTGCGGCATTATTTGGGTGAACCCGTCGATGCCGCGCTCGAACAAAAAATCGCCGTCTATCTGCGCCGCATTCAGGGCACCCATGGCGGCTGGCCGCTGTTCGCCGACGGCGATCTCGATGTCAGCGCGACCGTAAAGGCCTATTTCGCGCTCAAGATGATCGGTGAATCCATCGACGCCGATCACATGCGCCGCGCCCGCGAGGCGGTGCTGGCCCGCGGCGGCGCCGCGCGCGCCAATGTCTTTACGCGGATCATGCTGGCGTTGTTCGGCTTCATTCCCTGGCGCGCGGTGCCGGTGATGCCGATCGAGATCATGCTGTTGCCGAAATGGTTTCCGTTCCACCTCGACAAGATCTCCTATTGGAGCCGCACCGTCATCGTGCCGCTGTTGGTGCTGATGGCGAAGAAGCCTTTAGCGCGCAACGCCAAGGGCGTGCGCATCGACGAGCTGTTCCTCGAACCGCCGCAGACCATCGGCCCGGCGCCGAAGGCACCGCAGCAGAAAGCGTCGTGGTTCTGGTTCTTCCGCGGCGTCGACAACGTTTTGCGCACCACCGAGCCGCATTTTCCCAAAACCTCGCGGCAGCACGCCTTCGACCGCGCCGTCGCCTGGGTGAGCGAGCGGCTCAACGGCGAGGATGGGCTGGGCGCGATTTTCCCCGCCATGGCCAACAGCGTGATGATGTTCGACGTACTGGGTTATCCGGAGAGCCATCCGCAGCGCGCCATCGCGCGTAAATCAATCGAAAAACTTCTCGCCGTGCACGAGCACGAGGCCTATTGCCAGCCCTGCGTCTCGCCGATCTGGGACACCGGCCTGGTTTGCCACGCGCTGTTGGAAGTCGGCGGTGAGCATGCGGTGGCGCAGGTCAAGCGCGGCCTCGACTGGCTCACCCCGAAGCAAATCCTCGACGTGCGCGGCGATTGGATCGCGCGGCGGCCCGATCTGCGACCCGGCGGCTGGGCGTTCCAATATGCCAACGCCCATTACCCCGACGTCGACGACACCGCGGTTGTCGCCATGGCGATGGACCGCGTGCAGAGCCTGTCGGGGGCTAAGGATTTTGATGCCTCGCTGGCGCGTGCCAAGGAATGGATTTTGGGCATGCAGAGCGCGAACGGCGCCTGGGGCGCGTTCGATGCCGACAACGAATTTTATTATCTCAACAATATCCCGTTCGCCGATCACGGCGCCTTGCTCGATCCGCCGACCGAGGACGTCACCGCGCGCTGCCTGTCGATGCTGGCGCAATTCGGCGAGACCGCGGCCACCTGCGAGGCGGTCAAGCGCGCCATCGATTACCTGCGCCGCACCCAGCTTGCCGAAGGCAGCTGGTACGGCCGCTGGGGCATGAATTACATCTACGGCACCTGGTCGGTGTTGTGCGCGCTCAACGCCGCCGGCGTCGATCACGCCGCGCCGGAAATGCGCAAAGCGGCGAATTGGCTGATCGCCATCCAGAACGACGACGGCGGCTGGGGCGAGGACGGCGCGAGCTATAAGCTCGACTACAAAGGCTACGAGCGCGCGCCTTCGACCGCGTCACAAACCGCCTGGGCGCTGCTCGGTCTGATGGCCACCGGCGACGTCGATCATCCGGCGGTCGCGCGCGGCATCGCCTATCTCACCGCGCAGCAAGGCGCCGACGGTTTCTGGAACGAGCCGCGCTACACCGCGACGGGTTTTCCGCGCGTGTTCTATCTGCGCTACCACGGCTATGCGAAATTCTTCCCGCTCTGGGCGCTGGCGCGCTACCGCAATCTCAAGGGCGGCAATGTGCGCGCGGTGGCGTTCGGGATGTAGCTCGCTCGTAGCCCGTATGGAGCGAAGCGAAATACCGGGTTCTGCGGTGAGGTTGCTCCTGGATTTCGCTTCGCTCCATCCGGATACGCTTGCTATGACTTGATTTCCGGGTCCGGCGGAGGAAGCGTTTCTGGCGATGATCGCCTCCGCATCCGATCATGGTAAGCACGCAGCTTGATCTTGTTGTTGAAAGCAATCAGGCGATCGACAAACTGCCCAACCTCTTTGGGCGTCACCTCTCGCGCTTCGCGAAATGTAAATTCATCGGGCGTCGATTCCATTAGGTATACTTTCTTGTCCGCTGTGCTGGTTCTCCATAGTCCGTGCGTGTAAGCGTTTCTGGTGCCGTTAAGAGCCTCGAACTCGCTGATTGCTTCATCGTAGAAATCGCCCTTGCAGACATTTTGCGGGCTGCGTTGCAGCATGGCTTTCATCACTTTTATTCGGGAGGCGTTATTCGATAGGCTTCGGAAGATCTGCCGAGCTGGGTTGATCGGGTCCTTAGACACAAGGTCACTGAATACCGCGATCATCGCCTCCTCGATGTGGGTCCAAAAAGTCAGGCCAAAGCCTAGCTGCTCGACCAACTTGGAATCGCGAATGCCGTCGTCATATGAGCCCCCGGGAATGCTGGGCAGTTTCTCGACACGATGAGAAAATCGCTTTCGAGGTTTAGAGATGCGCATGACGGCAAGGCCTCTGTTAGATCATCACACTGATGAGAAACAAAACGGCAGATTGAGGTCGCGCTACGTGAAGCACGATTCGTTAGTCACCAGCCGCAGTGCAGAATTAACTCGAAAAGAAGCGGGGACCCGCCGGAGCGAGTCCCCACCCTGTGTCACGCCAGAAGCGCGATGATCGCAGCTAAACCATAAAGGCAAGCGGCTACATCGATCTTTAACGTGATGGTGACGCGGAATGTTGGCTTCATAGCCAGCCCTCCGGGTCAGGCGCGCCTCGACCCATTGGGTTGAGGTTGGCCGCCATCGAACGAATAAGGAGCCGTCGTTCACGGCAGCATCGGCCCACCGTCGGTGTTCTAGAACCGCGTCTGGTGGCCCCACGGTGATTCCTGCTGGTTGACCGTTCAGGAAGTCTGGTCTCGACCCCTTACGACGTTCAATGCAGGCGTGGGATTGCGGATGGTCGTGGAGGTGTCGGAGGGATCACGCCCTCGGGCTCCCGTGCCAGCCGCAAAACTATGGTGGGCTGATTCTCAAGTAGGAGTCGATAGATTTTTGGCGCGTATCTTCTTGTGCCAGCGCGTAGGGCGGATTGGCGCAGCGTAATCTGCTATTCTGCTGCGGCGGACTGCGCATTCAGCTAATTGCCCTACGGGCCCTTGAGCGGCCTGAATGGAGAGGCATACCTACATACAATTTGATGGCAGTGATTGGACGCGCCAGCTTGCCTCGCTCGGAGGGAAGGAAGAATGACCGTAACCACCCTGACCAGCCGGAAATTCAATCAGGATACCAGCGGCGCAAGAAAAGCGGCGCAGCAAGGGCCTGTCTTCATCACCGATCGCGGCCGGCCGACGCATGTTCTACTGACGGTCGAGGATTACCGGCGACTGGCTGGCGGCAACATGAGTCTGGCCGAGGCACTCGCGCAACCAGATAGCGGCGACTTTGAGTTCAAGCCGCCTCGTGTGGGCGGCATGGTCAAGCCGGCCAATCTCAGCTGATGTAGCGTGTTCGGAGGGTTACTATGACGGACCATCAAACCAACCCCGTAACGCGTGTGCTCATAGCGCGAATACCTACCGAGGGTATCGCGGACTTTCGCGCTTACGAGGATGCCGTCTTGCCGCTATTGCCCGAGTTCAACGGGCGTTTGGAGCGTCGTCTTCGCAATCACGATGGCACCGTAGAAATGCACATCGTCAGCTTCGCATCGGAAGCCGACTTTCAGAATTATCGGAATGATCCTCGTCGCACGGCGCAAGCCTCGGTGTTGAAAAAGTCTTCCGCAATGGTGGAATCGATTCCGATGACGAACGTCTCTTGATGGCCCATTGCGTCACGTTGCCAGCCAAATCGTGGTGAACGTCCGCTTTCGCGGGAACTCCACAGCGGATTAAGCATAGTGGGCGCGCCTTCGCGCCGGGCGTTGGGGCGACAACTCCTTATAGAAATGCATGATTTTGTCGTTGGTCCTGAATCAAACTATGTGCCTAGACACCTCGGCAAAAGTAAATGTGTCACGGTTCCATGACGGTTGATTCATTCCGACTGTGACCTGGAAGTCACAGCCTTTGCATGCCCTCGCGCATTATAATGTGCTCACGATTTCATCAACGATGGAGGGCGTCATGAGGAAGCTTCTGCTTGCTACCACTGCTCTCGCCGCGCTGGTCGGCGCACCGGCATTCGCCGCCGACATGGCGGCGCCGGTCTACAAGGCTCCGCCGCCGGTGGCGCCGATGTTCAGCTGGACCGGGTTCTATGTCGGCCTCAACGGCGGCTACGGCTGGGGCCACGATCCGGTGAGCTTCTCGGCGGCGAATGCGGCCGGAGTGCCTTACTTCGCCGGCGGCGCGGTCCCCGGCGGCGTCACCACCAATCCGGCGGGCGGGCTGTTCGGCGGCCAGATCGGCTACAACTATCAATGGTCGAGCTTCGTCGCCGGCATCGAGACCGATATCGATTGGGCCTCTATCAAGGGTAACGGAGCGGTCTCAACGACTGCGGTCGGTTTCGCTCCGTTCACGACCTCCGCCCAGCAGAAGCTGACATCGCTTGGCACCTTCCGCGGCCGTCTCGGCTTCGCGGCGGATCGCGCGCTGTTCTATGGCACCGGCGGCTTGGCCTATGGCCGCACCCAGCTCAACACCGCCATTGTCACGCCGACGATCGGCTGCGGCCCGGCGGGCCTCTGCGCCGCCTCGTCGTCGACGCAATGGCAGACCGGCTGGACCGCCGGCGCCGGTATGGAATACGCCTTTGCCGCGGGATGGAGCGGCAAGATCGAATATCTGCACTACGATCTCGGCTCTCACACCCAGGGACAATTCGATCCTGCGGACGCGGCGCCGATCCCGGTGTTCAATTCTTCGGCGACGTTCCGCGGCAACATCGTCCGTGGCGGCTTCAACTACCGCTTCGGCGGCTGAGCCGAACCGACGCCCTGTTTCGCTCATGGGGCCTCGGCAACGCCGGGGCCCTTTTTTCTTTTCAAGGCAGCTTCGTAGCCCGCATGAGCGAAGCGATAGACGGGGTTGGCAAGAGGCTTCGCCGTTTCCGGATGTCGCTTCGCTCATCTGAGCTACGGAGATATTTGCCGCCGAGATTTTTTGCTCGCTGTTGCTGCCGGGCGACACCACTTATGAGTGTTTTCCATTATACTCCCCGGCATAAGTGCTGCGGGGGCGGCTATGAGAAAAACCTTCATCGTAACGATTGCGCTGGCGGCGATGTGGAGCGTGCCGGCGATGGCCGCGGACAT
Source organism: Xanthobacteraceae bacterium (assembly GCA_049584715.1). Classification (GTDB taxonomy): domain Bacteria; phylum Pseudomonadota; class Alphaproteobacteria; order Rhizobiales; family Xanthobacteraceae; genus BOG-931. Next base: position 43,992 of record JBAUYI010000025.1, on the reverse strand, counting down.
GCCGGTCAAGGCGCCGCCGTCGCTGCCGCCGGAGCCCGTGCAGACTTGGACCGGCTTCTACGTCGGAGTAGGCGGGGGCATGATCTGGGACCGGATCTACGGCAGATTCGTGAGTTTTCCGGCGCCCATATGGACGACCTCACAATCGACCGGGACGGTCGATGCGCATGTTGGAGCCCAGTATCAGTTCGGTCATGTCGTGCTTGGTGTGGAAGGGGACTACGTCGATGTCTCTCACGATAAGAACAACTTGAGCTTTGACGGTTGCGAGCCACTCGCGCTCTGTACCGGAATCGCCACCTTCAACGCCCGTATCAGAGACATGTGGACGGCGGGCGGACGTGCCGGATGGTCGATGGGCAATTGGCTGCCCTATATCAACGGCGGTTGGGCATCCGCGAAAGGTGACATAGCGTTTCCGGGCGGGTTTCCCGTGACGACGACAATAACGACACCGGCGACGTTCCACGGCGGCTATATCGGCGCCGGTTCGGACTGGATGTTCTGGAAGAACCTGGTACTCGGCTTCGAGTACCGGCATTACCAGTTCTCACCCGGGACGACACCGTTCAACTTGATGTCTCTCAAGCCCCAGGTCGATACCGTGTCGCTCCGGTTGAGCCTGCTGTTTAACGGCGCGATGTTTTCAAAGTAGCGCCGGACGAATTGCGGCGTCTTTGCGTGGTCCGGATGACGGCTTGCTTATGCCGCGCTCGCCGACGTTTGCGCCGCCTTGGCCGCCTTCTCGCGCGCCTCGTTGGTGCGGATTTGCGACAGCGTCAGCTGCACCTGGCCGTCGAAGACGTATTGCGCCGGGCGCTGGTTCTCCATGGGGATTTCCGGCGCCATCGGGCCCTTGGTCTTGATACCGCGCCAGGCGACCGCCAGTGCCTTGAGCGGATGCTTCATCATGGCGTCGGCCGCGGTCGGCTCGTAGCCGCAATGCGCCATGCAGTTGGCGCACTTTTCGTAGCGGCCGGTGCCGTAAGCGTCCCAGTCGGTGGTCTCCATCAATTCCGTGAACGTCTTGGCATAGCCTTCGCCGAGCAGGTAGCACGGCTTCTGCCAGCCGAAGATGTTGCGCGTCGGCATGCCCCACGGCGTGCAGTGGAATTCCTGATTGCCGGCGAGGAAGTCGAGGAACATGCCGGAATGGGTCAGGTTCCAGTTCTTGCTCTTGCCGAGCGCGAAGACGTTGCGGAACAGCTCCTTGGTCTTGCGCCGCGACAGGAAATGCTCCTGGTCGGGCGCGCGCTCATAGGCGTAGCCGGGCGAGATCGAGACGCCGACGCCGAGCTGTTCGGTGAGATCGAGGAACGCCGCGATGTCCTCGGCGGGATGGCCGTCGAACACCGTGCAATTGACGTTGACGGAGAAACCTTTGGCCTTGGCGGCCTTGATCGCGCTCACGGCCTTGTCGAAGCCGCCGTCCATGCACACCGACTTATCGTGATGATGCTTCAAGCCGTCGAGATGCACCGAGAAGAACAGATAAGGCGACGGCTCGAACAAATGCAGCTTCTTCTCGAGCAACAGCGCATTGGTGCACAGCGAGACGAATTTCTTGCGCGCCACAATGCCTTTGACGATCTCGCCGATCTCCTTGTGGATCAGCGGCTCGCCGCCCGGAATGGCGACCATCGGCGCACCGCACTCGTCGACGGCGTCCAGGCATTCCTGTACCGACAGGCGCTTGTTGAGGATGGCGTCGGGATAATCGATCTTGCCGCAGCCGACGCAGGCGAGGTTGCAGCGGAACAGCGGCTCCAGCATCAGCACCAGCGGATAGCGTTTGCGGCCTTTCAGGCGCTGCCGCATGATGTAGGAACCGACCGCAGTCATCTGGCGTAAAGATACAGTCACGGCATTACCTTCTTCGGATTTTCAAATGTTTGGTTGATCTTGGTCAGCCTGCTTGCAACTAAACTTTCGCTGTCGCCCGGCGGCCGACATTGCTGCCGTCGGTCAATTCCGGCGGCAAACGGAACTCAATTGTTTCCTGGCGGCCGGTCAATTCGCTGACATCCACCGGTCCGAGCCGGCGCAATGCATCGATGACGTCCTCCACCAGCACTTCGGGCGCGGAAGCGCCCGCGGTAATGCCGACGATCTTGGCGTTGCGGAACCAATCCGGCTCGACTTCGCTGCCGTCGGCGATCAGATAGCTGGGCGTGCCGGCCTCTTCGCCGATCTCGCGCAGCCGGTTGGAATTGGAACTGTTCTTCGCTCCAACCACCAGGATAACGTCGACTAGCTTGGATAGTTCACGCACCGCCGTCTGCCGGTTCTGCGTCGCGTAACAGATGTCGCGGGTCTCCGGTCCGACGATGTCGGTGAAGCGCTCATGGAGCGCGGCGATGATGCCGCGGGTGTCGTCGACGCTGAGCGTGGTCTGCGTCACATAGGCGACCGGCGTGTCGGCCGGGATGTCGAGCAAAGCGACGTCGCTCTCGGTCTGCACCAAGGTCACCGGCTCGGCGATCTGGCCCATGGTGCCTTCGACCTCGGGATGGCCGGCGTGGCCGATGAGGATCAGCCGGCGGCCCTGGCCGACATAGCGCTTACCTTGATTGTGCACCTTGGTGACCAGCGGGCAGGTCGCGTTCAAGACCGGAAGCTGGCGCGACGCCGCTTCCTCCTCGACGCTTTTCGCGACCCCGTGCGCGCTGAAAATCGTCACCGCGTTCGGCGGCACTTCGGACAAATCCTCGACGAAGCGCGCGCCCTTGGCTTTGAGGCTCTCGACCACGTGTTTGTTGTGCACGATCTCATGGCGCACATAGACCGGCGGCCCGTATTTCTGCAGCGCGCGTTCCACGATCTCGATGGCGCGGACGACGCCGGCGCAGAAACCGCGGGGCTGAGCAAGAATGACTTTCATCGTTCAAATTACCTCCCGGCCCGAGGCCGGATTGTCGGTCTGCGGCCATGCGCCGCAATGGTGCCCGGCCACCGTCTTCGTGGTCGAGTCTTCGTCGTCAATATCCCGGTTATTTCGGCAAAGACTCCGTGACTATCAACCCCAGCCCAAGCCGCCGGAGGCAGGCGATCAATGTCGCCCCAGGCAACCGGTCAATGATGACCGTAACTTAAGACACCAATGGGGGGAAATGCACCCCTTGTCCAGGGTGCGGCCGCGACAGCCACCAGGAACGTAAACATGCAGGCGGTATGATAGCCTCCCCTCGCCGGGAATAGGAAAATATCCCCGATTTCACTTTTGCGGCATTTCGGGCCATCTAGGGTCGCGGTCGGGCGGCGGATGTCGCATGGATGCCGGGATCGTCGCCGATGGACGGTGCGAACGCAGGACACGGAACATAGTGCCTCTATTTTGCCTTTCTCTTGACGCCTCAAAGGCCGGTTGGACCCGCCGAGCATTCCACCGCTGACCATCGCATTCCGCTTAAACCCATGAAGACAATCACTGCCCTTGTCGTCCGCGCGATCGATTTTTGCGTGCACTTTGCGTGGCCGGTCATCGGCCTGGCGCTCGTTCTGACCGTCGCGTCGTCGTGGTATGCGGCGACGCATTTTTCCATGACCACCGATATCAACAAGCTGATCTCCACCGACATTCCGTGGCGGCAGCGTGAGCTGGCGTTCGAGAAGGCGTTCCCGCAATACGAATTGATCGTCGCGGTGATCGAAGCGCCGACGCCGGAACTGGTCGCCGAAGCGAGCGATGCATTGACCGCGCGCCTGTCGCAGCAGAAGGACCTGTTCCGTTCCGTCCAGCAGCCGCAAGGCGGTGCGTTCTTCGCGCAAAACGGCTTTCTGTTCGAATCGACCGATGAGCTCGGGCCGCAACTCAAAAACCTGACCCAGGCGCAGCGCCTGGTGCAGGTGCTGGCGGGGGACCCGAGCCTGCGCGGCGTGATCCAGGCGCTGCAATTCGGCTTGCTTGGCGTGCAGGGCGGCCGCATCACGCTCGACAACATGACCTGGCCGATGACGCTCGGCGCCGACGCGATCGAGAAGGTCAATGCCGGGCAGCCGGCAACCTTTTCCTGGCGCGACCTGGTCCAGGGCCGCGCCGCGACGCCCAGCGAGCGGCGAAAGTTTCTCAACATCCAGGGCATACTCGACTATTCGGAGCTGGAGCCCGGATTGAAGGCGACCGATGCCATCCGCAAGGCTGCCGCCGATCTCAATTTCGCGGGCAACTACCAGGCAAACCTGCGCCTGACCGGCCCGGTGCCCATGGCGGACGAAGAATTCGCCACCATCAAGGAGAACGCCGGCCTCAACGCCACCGTCACCATCGCCATCGTGCTGTTCATCCTGTGGCTGGCGCTGCGCTGGTTCCGCATCATCTTTGCCGTGTTCGTCTGCCTCGTCGTCGGCCTTGCCGTTACGGCGGCACTCGGCATGCTGATGGTCGGCACGTTGAACTTGATATCGGTCTATTTCGCGGTGCTGTTCGTCGGCCTTGGCGTCGATTTCGGACTGCAGTTCAGCGTGCGCTATCGCGCCGAGCGGCACGAGGTCGATGACCTGCACGACGCGTTGCTGTATTCGGGCCGCCGCGCCGGCGCGCCGCTGACGCTCGCGGCGCTCGCCACTGCCGCCGGCTTCCTGTCATTCACGCCGACGGACTACAAGGGCGTGTCCGAGCTTGGCCTCATTGCCGGCGTCGGCATGTTGGTCGCGTACTTCACCAGCATCACGCTGCTGCCCGCTTTGTTGAGCCGGCTCAAGCCGCCGCCCGAGCCGAGCCATCTCGGTTACGCCGTACTGGCGCCGGTCGACGGTTTCCTGGAACGGCATCGCGTCCCGATCCTGATCGGGACGCTCCTGGTCGTCGCCGCCGGATTGCCGCTGCTGTTTCGGCTGCAGTTCGATTTCAATCCGATGAATTTGCGCAGCAAGACGGCCGAGTCGGTCGCGACCTATCTCGAGCTGAAAAACGATCCGGAAAGTGGCGCCAACGACATCGGAATATTGCAGCCGACGCTGGCCCAGGCCGATGCCTTGGCTGCCAAGCTGAAAGCCTTGCCGCAAGTGGGGCGGGTCACGACGCTCTCGACCTTCATCCCCGACCAGCAGAGCGAAAAGCTGGCGCTGATCGCCGACGCGGCCAAGACGCTCAATCCCGCCCTCAATCCGGCGGCAGCGGCGGCGCCGACGTCCGACGCGCAGACCGTCAGCATGATCAATTCCACGGTCGATGCGCTCATCAGGCTGGCCGGCGATGGCACCGGTGCCGGCGCAGTTGCGGCCAAGCGTCTCGCCGCGGCCATGACCAAACTTGCCAACGCCGATCCGGCGGTGCGGCAGCGCGCCGACGCGGTGTTCGTGCAGCCGCTGCAGACGACGCTCGACGATTTGCGCAATTTGTTGAAGGCGCAAGCGATCACCCGCGAGAATCTGCCGCCGGCGCTGGCCCGTGACTGGGTCACGCCCGACGGCCAGGCGCGGATCGACGTCGCGCCGAAGGGCGATCCGAACAACAACGACGTGTTGCGCGTCTTTGCCCGCGCCGTTCAAACCGTCGCGCCGGATGCGACCGAGGGGCCGATCTCGATTCTGGAGGCGCGGCGCACGGTCGTCACCGCCTTCCTCGTCGCCGGCGGCTGCGCACTATTGTCGATCGCCATTATTTTGTGGATCACGTTGCGGCGGATCAGCGACGTGCTGCTCACCCTCATCCCATTGCTCATGGCCGGCGTCGTCACCCTGGAAATCTGCGTCCTGATCGGCATGCCGCTGAATTTCGCCAATATCATCGCGCTGCCGCTGTTGCTCGGCGTCGGCGTGGCGTTCAAGATCTATTACATCATGGCCTGGCGCGAAGGGCAGACCAACCTCTTGCAATCGGTGTTGACGCGCGCCGTGACGTTCAGCGCCTGCACCACGGCGACCGCGTTCGGCAGCTTGTGGTTCTCCAGCCACCCCGGCACGTCCAGCATGGGCAAGCTGTTGGCGATCTCGTTGATGACGACCATGGCGGCCGCGGCGCTGTTTCAGCCCATCCTGATGGGCAAGCCGCGGCAACATCTGAAAGAGGCGCTGAAGGACTGAAGATTTGGCTGTGGGTTCCGCTCGGGAACCGAATGGCTTGCGGCCCCGCCACCGGCTGGCCGCGCCTTACGCCAAGCCTGGAAAATCGCTACGATCGCCCCAAGTTCCAGCTTCAGCCGGCAATCCCGGCTAGAGCGACGACGTCTCTGGCGCCGGCGCGCCCTCCTTCGAAGATCGGGAGACGAGGCTATGACGACGATCATCAAGCCCAGCGAGGTGCCGCAATATGTGCCTGGCGCGGTAACGGCGGCGAGCGACGATCTCGGCTGGAATGGAGTCTGGTTGCGCGGGTATCGCTATACGGGCCTCGACGTCATCGTGCCGCCGGTGACTGACTATACGATCATATCGTACTGCCGAGGGTCGACGTTCATGGAGCGGCGGTACGAAGGCGCATGGACCAAGACGCATTGCGCGCCGGGCGATGTCTCGCTGTTGACCAGGTCGCGGCGTTCGCATTGGCACTGGACCGACGAAATCGATGTCAGCCATGTCTACCTGACCGAAAAGTTGTTGTCCGGGGTTTGTGCCGACGCAACGGACCGATGCGTCGCCGACGTTGGATTGCACGACGTATTGAAGACGCACGATCCGATCGTGACGGCGGCAGTGGCGGCGATCACGGGCGAGGCCCGGCAGCAGGCGTTGGGCAGCGCCCTCTATGTTGAAGCCGTGGCGACGCAGCTGGCGGTGCACCTTTTGCGCAATTACGCATCCGTGACGTTCAGCGAACCGAGCGGCAAAGGCAGGCTGTCGCCGGCGCAAGTTCGCCGGCTAACGGAGTACATTGACGGTAGGCTGCACGAACAGCTCAATCTTGAAACGCTGGCAGGCGTGGCGGGGGTGGGCGTGTGGACCTTTACCCGCCACTTCCGTGAATCCTTTGGCCGAACCCCGCACGCTTACATTATCGAGCGGCGCATCGATCGGGCCCGACGCCTGCTGACACAGAGCTCTTTGCCGATCAAAGAAGTGGCATCGGTCTGCGGCTTTGCCGATCAGGCCCACATGACCCGCGCATTCCAGACGCACTTGCATATTACGCCGGCGGCGCTGCGCTCTTAGCGGCGCGGCGGCACCGTTTCTTTCAAGAAATTGCCTTTTTCCTTCAAGACGCGCGCGTGCGCGCTCGCGATATTCAGCCGCAGGGCACTGAGGACGGGCTTCGCCCGATCGATGAAGTCAGCAAAACGAGAAGGAGAGCGCCATGAATAAGCCAGTTCGACAGTCAGACGCGTCGTCAGCAACGGTGAAGGCGATCAGCGTCGCCGATTACATCGTCGGGCGTCTTGCCGCAGAAGGGATCGACCGCTGCTTCGGTGTTGCCGGCGATTATGTCTTTCCAATCTGCAATGCGGTTGACAGCAGCGCGAAGGTGAAGTGGATCGGTTGTTCCAACGAGTTGAATGCGTCTTACGCCGCCGACGGTTATGCGCGCATCCGTGGCGCGGCGATGTTGGCGACGACCTATGGCGTCGGCGAGCTCTCGGCCATAAACGGCGTCATGGGCGCCAAGGCGGAACGATCACTGGTTTTTCACCTCGTCGGAATGCCGTCTTATCAGAACCAGCGCGTCCACAAGATCGCCCATCACACGCTGGGCGACGGTGTGTTCGGCAATTTCGTCGCGCTGTCCGCCAGCGCAGCGTGCTGTCACGCGGTCATCAATCCGGAGAACTGCGTCGTCGAAATGGAGCGCGTCATTGCGGAGGCGCGGCGCAACAATCAGCCGGCCTATATCGTCGTGCCGTCGGACTATGCGCTGTCCCCAATCTTGTCGGCTGACGTGAAGCCGATTGTGCCACGATCAAACGAAGCAGCGTTGCAAAAGGCGATGGCGATGATCGCCGAGCGCATCAGCAAAGCAAAATCCGTCGTCGCGTTTCCGGCCTTCACGGTTTCCCGGCTTGGCTTGCAAAAGCAGGCGCAGAAGGCGATCGAAGCGCTGGGCTGTCCTTTTGTCACGACGCTCATGGAAAAATGCGTGATCGACGAAGGTCATCCGCAGTTTGCCGGCATGTATGTCGGTGCGGTGTCAGAACCGAAGACGCGGCAAATCGTCGAAGGCGCCGATCTCGTCCTCGATCTCGGCGGCGTCAATCTGAACGACATCACCACGGCCGCCTATTCCGGCCGCCTCGACCTGTCCCGGTTCATTACCGTCGGCCTCGACGATGTCAGGATCGGAGACGAAGTGATCCCCAATGTCCGGCTTACGGACATTCTGTCCGAGCTGGCCAAGCTCAAGCCATCATCGGCGCCATACCGGGGAAAACCGCAAGGGCTCGCGCCGGTCAACGGCAAACCATCCGACAAGATCACGATGGCGGCGCTTTATCCGCGCTACGCGGCATTCCTGCGCTCAGGCGACACGGTGGTTCTCGAGACCGGGAGCTCAAGCCTCGGCGTGACGCCAACGATCCTTCCCGACGGCGTGCGGGTGGAAGCGCAAGTTCTGTGGGGCTCGATCGGTTGGGCGACCCTGGCCGCCTTCGGTGTCGCGCTTGCCGACCCGAGCCGGCGCACGGTTCTGATCACGGGCGAAGGCTCGCATCAACTGACTGCGAACGACATCGGCGCCATGGGACGGTTCGGAGCAAATGTTGTTGTCTTCGTCCTCAACAACAGCGGTTACCTTATCGAGCGGGCGTTGGAGGAAAATCCGAACTGGACCTACAACGACCTCGCCCCTTGGAACTACGCCGAACTGCCCAAGGCGCTCGGCTGCGCCGACTGGTTCACGGCTCGTGTGACCACGCTCGCGAACTCGATGACGCGATGAAGTCAGCCCGCGCCAGCAAATCCGGTGCCTATATCGAAATCATGGGCGGCAAGATGGATATGCCGCCGGCTCTCGCCTTCGCCCACGGCCAGCTGAAGGCCATGTACGGCGACACGCCATAATACGCACAGGCCGACAGAAGATGGCGAGAGCAGCAGTGCTCTCGCCATCGGTGCATTCAATGTGCGCCAATTGGATGGTCCGGCCGTGCTCCTGCCCCGCCAGCGTTTGAGGCTGACGTGAGGTGCCACATCGAGGCGACCGCGTTCGGCAGCCTGTGGTTCTCCAGCCACCGCGGCACCTCCAGCATGGGCAAGCTCTTGGCGCGTCAGGGTTTTCCCGACGTGTTAATTGACTTGTGACGATGTCCGTTGAGTCGGGGGTAACGAGTTCTCGGTAGCAGTAAACGGTCGGGATATTGGTCTGAGCCCCCGATCTGCGCTGACGGAGAGGCCCCGGCGACATGTAACGCTGGGGCTTCTTTGTTCGTAAAAATAAAGTAGACGCTTGATCCAAGCGCCAACCAGTCTCGATTGATGAGCACGCTCTAGACCATGATCCGATCAAATTGAATCGGATGGTCTAGGTTTTTCGTTGGAGCATCATCTTTTCGGAAAACCGGCATCCACTTTTCCGGAATCATGCTCTAATGCCGCGAGGCGCTATTTGGGAGCCGCCCCGGGCGCCGGCGCAGGCGCCGCGCCGGGCGCTACGGCTTGCGGCTTGCGCGCCGGTGCCGGCTTGGTGGCGGGACTGGGTGCTGCGACCGCGGGATTCGGATTCACCGACGGGTCGAGCATGGTCATGGCCGAATCCGGCAAGCGCGTCCAATATTGGTTCTTGCCCAACAGCGAAATGCCGATATAGCCGCGCACCACCAAGGTCTGGCCATCGGGCGTCACCGTCATATTGGCTTTGTAGACCTTGCCGTCGCGCGGATCGAGGATGGTGCCGTCGACATATTTTTCCGGCTTCTCCGCGTCCTGCTTCATGCCGCGGATGATCTCGAGCCCGAGCCAGGGATGGTTCTGGCGATCGTCCTTGCATTCGCCGCACACCGCATTGGGATCCTCACCGGGTTTTAAAAACATCTTGGCGATGATGCCGGAATAGACGCCGTCGTGATTGGCGATCAAAAACCAGCCGGTCGGCTGCTTGGTGTCGTCGTCGACCGCCTGCCACAGGCCGGCGGGTGTTTGCGGCGCGGTCGGCGCCGGGCTTTGGGCGGACGCGGCAACGGCGAGCGACAGCAGCGCGGCGGCGGCAGCGGCGGCGGGGATCAGCAGTCGTGTTCGCATGATGGGTACTCCCGGAATTGAACCGATCGAGCCGCGCCAATGGCCGAACTCAAGTGAGTGGGCTCAAAGCGGGCGCACATGATCATTTCGTGCACCAATGCATAACAAGCCGATGGCATTCAATCCGACCGCAATACCATCGATGCCGTGGCGCATACCATGCCGGGCACCGGCGTCACGGGTCGCGGCCGGCGCATATTCCACCCGGCCATCAACATGCGGCCATATGACGCCTCGCCTTGTTTGGCTCGGATCGCACAAATGCGAAGGCGCGTAAATTCTGTATAAACATAGCCAATGCGCGCCACGGCAGCAGGGGGCTGCTGCCGAGCGATAAAAACAATATTCTATGGGGCGGGGGCGAAAATCGTGACATATCAATGGGTGGACTGCGGCCGCGACGTTGTCAGCCGCCGGTACGACCGTATCGCGAAATTTATACCGTTTTTCGACTGGCTGTTCTTCGTGCCGTGGGATTTGCGCCGCAAGGCGGTCCGCGCAATGGCGCTCAGCCGCGGCGACAGCGTGCTGGAGATCGGCTGCGGCACCGGCCGGAACTTCCCCTATCTGCGCCAAGCGGTCGGAGCCGAGGGCCGCATCTACGGCGTCGACATTTCACCCGGCATGCTGCGCCAGGCGGAGCACCTGCGCGAGGCCAATGACTGGCGCAATGTCGCGCTTTGCCAATGCGATGCCGCCGACTATGCGGCGCCGGTGCCGCTCGACGCGGTGCTGTTCAGCCTGTCGTACAACACCATGCCGCATCATCGCACCGTGCTGCGGCGCGCCTGGCAAGCGCTTCGTCCGGGTGGCCGTCTCGTCATCATGGACGCCAAGGTGCCGCCGGGATGGGGCGGACGCCTGGTGCTGCCGTTCAGCCTCTGGCTGATGAAGCACACCATGCTCGGCAATCCGCTCATTCACCCGTGGCAAGAGCTCGGCGCCGTCGCCGATCAGGTCGACATGAGCGAGTGCATGTTCAGCTCGTATTACATTTGCTCCGCCACAAAATCCTTTGCCGATGCCGCAACCGGCGACGGTGATCGCGCGGCGAATGACAATGCGGCCCCCGATTCCGCCTACCACATCGCCGCGGAGTGACGATCCGGCACAGCGCCGCCGATCGCCCAAGGCTCGACCGCCGCTTGTCGCCATGCGGCCCGCCCCGGTACACTTCGCCGGCCGGCGTTGACGCGCGGCACTTGCGATCGAGGGACAGCGTGCGGATCAAAGCCATCGAGCCCATCGCGGTCAGCCTGCCGATGAAAAAGCCGGTGAAGATGGCCGGCGAAACCGTCACCCGCGCCGACAATATTCTCGTACGCATCGAAACCGACGACGGCGCCGTCGGCTGGGGCGAAGCCGCGTCGGCGCCGACCATGACCGGCGAAACCGTCGCCAGCATGATGGCGGCGGTGCTCCATATGGCGCCCGCATTGCTCAAGTATCCGGCCGACGATTTCGCCCGCGCGGCGGCCGCGATGGACGCGCAGATGTACGGCAACAGCGGCGCCAAGGCGGCGATCGAGATCGCGTTGCACGATCTGGTCGGCCGCGCCAAAGGGCTTCCGCTGCACGCACTCTTCGGCGGCAAGCGCCGCGACCGCATTCCATTGCTCGCGGTGATCGGCTCCGACGATGCCGCGGCCGATTTGCGCGAGGCGCAGGAGCGCCGCACCGCCGGCTATGTCATCTACAAGATCAAAGTCGGCGTCGATGCGCCGGAAGCCGACGCCGCGCGCACCCGCGACATTTGCCGTGTGCTCGGCAAGGACTGCCTCATTTCCGCCGATGCCAATCAGGGCTGGAGCGCGGAGGAGGGCGTCCGCTACGTGCGTGCGGTCGCCGATACGGCGCTCGGCTTCTTCGAGCAGCCGGTGCCCGCCCACGATCTCGCCGGCATGGCGCGCGTCGCCGCGGCGAGCCGCGTGCCGGTCGGCGCCGACGAGGGCATTCATTCGAAGGACGATATCGAACGCCATCACGCCGCCAAGGCAGCGCTTGGCGTGAGCCTGAAGGCGATCAAGCTCGGCGGCATGCGTGCAGTATTCGAGGCAAGCCGGCTGTGCGACCGGCTCGGCATGAACCTCAACATCTCCTGCAAGACCGGCGAATCGAGTGTCGCCTCGGCCGCCGCCTTGCACCTCGCCGCTGTGGTGCCGTCACTGGCCTGGGGCCTGACCGTGACCAGCCCCGGCCTGGCCGAGGATGTGGTCACCGATCCGCTACGCATCGACAACGGCCATTTGGCTGTGCTGGACCGGCCCGGCCTCGGCGTCGAGGTCGACGAACGCCGCGTCCGGCGCTGGCAGCAGGAATTCAAGAAAGTGGCGTAGCCACACAGCATGATCCCGAAAAGTGGTCACCGGTTTTCGGAAAAGATCATGCTCAAACGAAAATCAGGAGGAACATCATGCGAGGATTGACGCGACGGCTCACGAGCCTCGCCGCCGCTTGTGCCATGACAATTACAATGACAACGGCGCTGTTCACCGCGCCGGCGTTGGCGCTCGAGCAGATCAAGATGTCGATCTTCCAGAGCAACTTTTGTTGCTTCGCGGTCTATGTCGCCAAGCACCTAAAGCTGTTCGAGAAGCACGGCGTCGACGTCGAGCTGGTCTATGGCACTGGCATCCAGCCGGCCAATATCTTTGTCAGCGGCTCCGCCGAGTCCGGCGCGTTTGCGGTCGAGCACGGGGTGACCGTGAGCTCCAAAGGCCAGGATCTGAAATTGATCGTGCTCGAGCAGCAACTGCCGCCGCTCAGCCTGGTCGTGCACAACGACGTGCCGACGCCGAACGCCGACAAGCCTTATCCGCAGAACCTCATGGATCTGAAAGGGCTGAAGATCGGCATCAGCGGCCGCGGCGCCTCGACCGATACGGCGATACGATTCATGCTCAAGCAGGCCGGCCTCGACCCGGACAAGGACGTCACCATTATGCCGGTCGGCGATCCCGGCACCATGCTGGCTTCGCTCAAGAATAAGGTGATCGACGCCGCCATGGCGGTCGAGCCGACCCAGACCGCGGCCGTGCTGTCGCTCAAGATCGCCAAGACCGTCACCGATATCGAGGGCGGCGGCGGCCCGGACGTGTTCCACCCTTACGCCTATAACGGCGTGTTCGTGCACTCGGCTTTCCTCAAGGATCATCCGGATACGGCACGCGCCATCGTCGCGGCGATCGTCGAAGCCTGTGCGGTCATCAACGATCCGGCGCGCATGAACGATTTGATGGATGTGGCGGCGAATTACATGAAGGGCTCCGATCCCGACGTCGTCAAAGCCTATCTGACGAAATACCGCTCGAACTACGGCGCGATCGCGACCCGCCGGGGCGTCGACAACGTCAGCGCCATGCTGGTCGCCGCCAAGACCATCGAGAAAGCCGTGCCCTACGAGCAGCTCGTCGCCACCGATTTCATGCCGCCCGAGGCCGGCGCGCCGACGCGCTGACTCCGAAAGCGCGCCATGGCCGACAGCGAAGCTGTGCAAGCCGAAATCCCGCTGCCGTCGGCCGTGGCCGACGACAATTTGCGCCAGCGCGTCTTGCTCGCCCGCGTCGCCGTGATCGGCACGTTCCTCGCGGTCTGGCAGGGCGCTGTGAGTCTCGGCCTGATCGATTCGTTCTGGGTTTCTAGTCCGGTGCTGGTCAGCAAGGAGCTTTGGCAGGAGATCTTAAGCGGCGACCTGATCCGCAATGTCGGCATCACCGTGTTCGAGGCGCTGATCGCCTTCTTCATCTCCTCGGCGCTCGGTATCGCCGCGGGGCTCATGCTGGCGCGCTCGCCGTTCTGGGACGAGGTGCTGGCCCCGCTCGTGCTCGCGCTCAACAGTCTGCCGCGGGTGGCACTGGCGCCATTGATTATTCTCTGGTTCGGCATCGGCATCGTCGCCAAAGTGGTCACCGCCTTCACGCTGGTGTTCTTTATTCTCCTGGTGAACACGCTTGGCGGCGCCAAGAACGTCGACACCGACATCCTCACCATCGCGCAACTGATGGGCGCGTCGCGCCGCGACATTCTATGGAAAGTCACGTTGCCCTCGGCGCTGCCGTGGATTTTCGCCGGGCTCAATATCGGCCTGACCTATGCGCTGCTCGGCGTCATCGTCGCCGAGATTCTCGCCTCCAATCAGGGTATTGGCTACGTGATCTCGAGCGGCGCGGCGAACTTCAACACGGCGGCGGTGTTCGCCGGCCTGGTGACGCTCGCGGTCGTCGCCTGGCTGTTCAGCGCCGTCATGCGCAAGGTCGAGGCGCGGCTGTTGCGCTGGAAGCCGGCGGTGAACAGTGCCTGAGCCAATGCCGAGCCCCGCAAAAATCCGCCTGTCGAATATCGGCATCGTGTTCCGGCCGCGCGACCGCGGCGCGGTCGAGGCGGTGCGCGGCGTGTCGCTCGACGTGCCGGATGGTTCGATCGTCACCATCGTCGGGCCGTCGGGCTGCGGCAAGTCGACCTTGCTCAACATCGTCTCCGGCCTGCTGCAGCCGAGCGCAGGCTTCGCCGAGGTCAATGGCGCAAAAGTCAGCGGCATCCGCCACGACGTCGGTTACATGTTCGCCCGCGACGGCATGATGCCGTGGCGCACCGCGGCCGAGAACGTCGAGTTCGGCCTCGAAGTGCGCGGCGTCGCCAATCGCCGCGCCGTCGCCCGCGAATGGCTGCGCCGGGTCGGCCTCGACAAGTTCGAGGACCATTACCGCCACGAACTGTCGCAAGGCATGCGCCAGCGCGTCGCCGTGGCGCGCACCTTTGCCGTCGAGCCGGATATCCTTTTGATGGACGAACCGTTCGGCGCGCTCGACAGCCAGACCCGGCTGTTGCTGCAAGCGCTGTTTCTCTCGGTGTGGGAGCGCAACAAGCGCACCGTGCTGTTCGTCACCCACGATCTGCACGAGGCGATCTTCCTCTCCGACATCGTCGTCGTCTTCACCAACCGTCCGGGCCGCGTGAAATCGATCATTCCCATCGAGCTCAAGCGCCCGCGGCCGCCGCCGGCCGAGCTCGCCATCGCGCCCGAATTCCGCGACATCTATTCGCGCATCTGGAGCGATTTGAAGGACGAGGTGCGGGAATTCGAGTGACTGGAGGGTGTACTCATAAATTGCGCGCACCCATGAGGTGATCGAATGAAACTTCCCCGCCGTCATTTTCTTCATCTTGCGGCAGGCGCCGCTGCGTTCCCGGCCGTGTCAAGGAACGCAAGCGCGCAAACCTATCCGACGCGGCCGGTGCGCATTATTGCCGGCTTTCCGCCTGGCTCCGCTGCCGACATCACCGCGCGACTGATCGGTCAATGGCTGTCGGAGCGTCTCGGCCAACAATTCATCGTCGATAACCGGCCCGGCGCCGCCGGCAATGTCGCCACCGAGGCGGTCGTGCGTGCGCCTGCGGACGGCTACATGCTGCTTCTGGCCACCTCGGCAAACGCGATCAATGCGACGCTTTACGACAATCTCAACTTCAATTTCATCCGCGATATCGCACCGGTCGCGAGCATCGGCCGCACGCCTTACGCGATGGTGGTCACGCCGTCATTTCCCGCCAAGACGATCCCTGAGTTCATCGCCTATGCCAAGGCTAACCCGGGCAAAATCAACATGGCATCGGCCGGCAGCGGCAGCGCGCCGCATATCTTTGGTGCGCTGTTCATGTTCATGGCGGGGATCGATATGGTCCACGTCCCGTATCGCGGCAGTTACTTTCCCGATCTGCTCGGCGGCCAGGTGCAGGTCGTGTTTTGCCCGGTGCCTTCGTCGATCGGCTATATCCAGGCGGGCAAGCTGCGCGCCCTGGCGGTCACGACTGCGGCGCGATGGCAGGGATTGCCGGACCTGCCGAGCGTGGCCGAAGTCCTGCCGGGCTACGACGTGAGCCTCTGGTTCGGCATTGGCGCGCCAAAGGACCTACCCACAGCCGTCATCGACAAGCTCAACAAGGAGATCAACGCAGGCCTCAACGATGCCAAGCTGAATGCGCAACTTGCCGACTTGGGCGAAGTGCTGGTGCCGATGACGCCTGTCGAATTCGGCAATCTTATCGGAAACGACACCGCGAAGTGGGCCAAGGTGATCCGAGAGGCCAACATCAAGCCGGAGTAAGGCCCTGGCCCGACGCGCGATGTTCCGTATTTTGCGTTACGCAAAACCGTCGCCATCACCGCTATGGGTCAAAGCGGACGATGGCCGGATCATTCGATGATCTCATCCGCGAGCGAGAGCAGATTGTCGGATATTTTGATCCCGAGCGCTTTGGCGGTTTTCAAGTTGATCGCCATGAGGAACTTCGAGGCCTGCATGATCGGCAAGTCCGCCGGCTTGGTACCTTTGAGAACAAGCCCGGTATAAATTCCCGTCTGTCGATATGCCTCGGAAAAGTCGGTTCCATAACTTATCAGGCCACCCGCCAACACGTATTCACGCGCATGGTACATCGCCGGCACCGCGCAACGCGCTGCGAGACCTGTAATCTTTTCACTCCTGGTATCGAAGAAAGGATCGGCGATCGTCGCGAGCGCGGCAAAGTGCCCCCGAGAGATTGCCTCGAATGCGGCATCGAGCTCGCCGTCTGTGCTCGCCTGCAAGACTTCGATTTTCATGTCGGTCGCGTCGGCGGCTGCCCGCACATCGCTGAGCATCGGGACCGCCGCCGAAAATTTCGGATTTTCCAGCACGGCAATTGTTGACGAGGGCGGAACAAGCTCTCGCAACAAACCAAACCGCTTCGGTTCCAATAGGTTGGTCAGCAAGGTAATCCCGGTGGCGTTCCCGCCCGGCCGATTAAAGCTCGCAACCAATCCCTCTTTCACCGGGTCGCCGCCAATCGTGAATATAATTGGAATCGTCGCGGTGGCGGCGGCAGCCGCAAACACGGCCGGTTCGCCCCCGGTCGTCGTCAGGAGCGATACTGGGCGGCCGACAAGCTCTGCCGCCATAGCCGGCAGTCGATCGTATTGACCGCGTGCCCAGCGGTACTCGATGGTGACATTCTGGCCTTCAATGAACCCGTTTTGAGCTAGGCCACTCCTGTACGCAGCCAATAAATTGGCTGTGTCCTCGGGCGCCCTCGCACTGAGATACCCGATTACGGGCATCGGCGGCTGCTGCGCCCGTGCTGCGAGCGGCCACGCGGCTGCTGCGCTACCAACCAACGTGATGAACTCTCGCCGCCTCATTCGATCACATTGCCTTTCCCAGGGTCGCAAGAGGGCATGGTAGCGGGTCAAGCCCGCTCGCTGGAAGGGCCTAATCGCCCGCCGCGCAAAGACTCGGCGCTGACCCGGCTGCTTCCGGCGTGTTAATTTGACCTTGTGCCGTCAAGCGACAAGGAGACTGAACATGCCGGACAACATCCGCTTCTCGAACCCCGATACGATGCAGACGCCGCCAGGCTACAGCCACGTCGTGGAAATCACCGGACCGGGTCGCACCGTCTACTTTGCCGGTCAGCTCGGTATCGACAAGTCCGGCAGGATGGGCGCCAGCTCCCGCGAGCAGATGGAAATTGCGTTCGAGAACGTCAAGGCGGCGCTCGCCTCTGTCGGCGCCGGTTTTGAGCACGTCGTCAAACTCAACAACTATGTCGTCGATATCGGCGCCAATCTCGCGCATTACCGGCAGGTGCGGGACAAGTATGTGAACACGATTTCGCCGCCGGCCAGCACCACAGTCGGCGTGCCGCAGCTGGCGCGGCCCGGCGCGTTGTTCGAGGTCGAGGCCATCGCGATATTGCCGCCGAAATAACGGCTGTTCGAGCATCGAGCCCCGTGCCCGCTTTGGGTCATTGGCGACAATTCGTGCACAGCTGGGGATTTCCGCCTTAAACAGTCATCGTGCCGAGGAGTGACAGCCTCCCTATTCGATAACGTCGTCGGCCGTGGCAATCACGTCAGGAGGGACATTGATCCCAATCTTTCTTGCGGCCTTTAAGTTGATGACCAGTTCAAGCTTTGTCGACAGCTGCACTGGCAGATCGCCAGGCTTTACGCCGCCAAGAATCCTACCAGCGTAGATGCCGGCCAATCGATATATCTCCGCTACATCGCCTCCATAGCTCATCATGCCTCCCACTTCCGCGAACTCTCTACGATCAAAAATCACTGGAACAGCGAAGCGTTCTTGCAATGCAATCAATTGCGCTCGCTTGCTGAAGAAGAATGCGTCCGTCGTAACGATCAGCGCGCGGGCACTGCGGCCCTTTGCGGATTGGGCGAAGGCTTCGTTGATGTCATTCTCGGTGCTGGCGTCAAAGACGTCCATTTGCAATCCCAGCTTTGCCGCAGCCTCCTGTAATTCCTGAGTTGAGCTCGTGGCCCCAGGGCGGGTTGGATTGCGTAAAACAACGAATGCCGACGCCGCGGGTACGGTGTTGTGGAGCAGCTCCAGCCGTTTAGATCCTGTCTCGACGTTCAGTGTAACTGCGCCTGTGACATTTCCCCCCGGATGATTGAGATTCGGGACAAG
This sequence comes from Xanthobacteraceae bacterium, assembly GCA_049584715.1. Lineage (GTDB taxonomy): Bacteria > Pseudomonadota > Alphaproteobacteria > Rhizobiales > Xanthobacteraceae > BOG-931. Next base: position 25,423 of record JBAUYI010000025.1, on the reverse strand, counting down.
GCCGAGTTCAACCGGGTCGCTGCTCGTCGTGAAGACAATCGGTATCGACTTGGTTGCAGCAACGGCGGACACGTTGGCTGGAGTGCTGGTTGCAGCAATGAGGTCGACGTGCATCCCAACTAAATCCGCCGCCAGCCTGGGCAGTTGCTCGTAGTTTCCTTCGGCCCAGCGGTACTCGATTCTTACATTACGTCCTTCAACGTACCCTTCTTCCGCCAAACCCTTGCGGAACGCATCGAGGAAACGTCCATAACCCGACAAGGACGTGCCATTCAGAAAGCCGATAACCGGCATTTGCGGCTGCTGAGCGCGCACCCGGGGTGGCAACGCTATTGCTATGCCGCCAAGGATTGCGATGAATTCGCGCCGCCGCACTCGTTTCTCCGAACTTCCGGGAGGTTATCATATCGGCTTAAGGTAGCATTTCGGAAGTGGCCGAGTGGAGCCGCTTCGCGCCACCGGACTTGAGGTCCGGACGTCCCGGGGAGGGGTCATGCTCAACGGTTGGTTTCGCTTCACTATGGTCGCCCTGGCGCTGGCTATTCCCGCGATCGCCGCGACGGCAAGCCTCGCCCAACAGTGGCCCACGCATCCGGTGCGCTTCGTGCTGCCGTTCGGTCCGGGCTCCGGAGCGGACACCGGCGCGCGGCTGATCACCGATACGCTGCAGCAGAAATGGGGCCAGCCCATCGTCATCGACGGCAAACCTGGAGGCGATGGCCTCCTGTCGCTGGGGACCGTCGTGTCGGCAAAGGACGACCACACGTTATACTTCGGGCCAAGCAGCCTCTTCGTCGTGCAACGCTACCTGCACGAGGACATGACCTTCGATCCCGAGACCGACCTCGCGCCGATCGTGGCGGTCGCCAAGGTGCAGATCGCCGTGGCCGTGCCGACGAGTCTCGGCATCTCCACACTGGCCGAGTTCGTGGCGCTGGCGCGCGCCAAGCCAAGCGAGACGAGCTATGCGGTCGCGCCGGGATTTTCCGAATTTGTGTTCGACGGATTCGTCAAGGAAAACGGCCTCGCCATCGCCAAGGTTCCTTACCGCGACATCACCAAGTCGCCGGTCGATCTCGGCGAAAACAGAATCCAGTTGTGCATGCAATCCTATGCGGCGATGCGGAGCTACGCGCAGACCGGCAAGATCAAGATCATTTCCATCAACGATCGCGAGCGCTCGCCCATCGCGCCGGACATTCCCACTGTGGTGGAAGCCGGATTCCCGTCCTTGCTGGCGAGTCCCGTGTTGGGCCTGCTCGGACCGCGCGACATGCCGATCGACTTGCGCCGGCGGATCGCAGCCGACGTGCTTGCCGCGCTCGACGATAAGACGATCGAAAGATTGGCGCTCACCGGGCAGCCGGCCGCGCCCATGGGCGTCGATGCCTACACCGCCGCACTCAAGGAGCAATACGCGCAAGTCGCCCGTATCGCGTCCGTGCTGGGCATCGCGCGAAAGAACTAGGTATCAGGCAAAAACCCGACAATCGGCGTTCTGATTGCACTCACTCGCAGCAATTTGCTTATGCACAGTGTCCTCCATGGGTAGTGTCTCAGTTTGAAATTTGAGCGGCTTGCATTTTGTAGGGACCGCGCTTTTCCGGCTTAGGCAATCGCGCGTCAATCATTTCCGCAAGGTCGGTCATTGACCACAGGTGGTCGTCGATCTCCGCCGCCATTGCGGGCGACAGTCCTTTGAGCGTTTTGTGTTGCTTCACGAAATTGTACCAGACGGTGTAGAGGGCGACCATGTGAGCGTGGTTCTCAAATTTCTTCGGGAATGCATTGGTGAGGCGTGTAAAGCGGCGCATGTGCATTCTCATCGTCAGATTGCTGCGCTCAACGTAGCTCGTTGAAATCTTATCCGGGTCCGGGCTGCCGATCCGAGGGCGACGCTTCGCGCCAATGCAGATAGCCGGGCTGTAACGGGCTGGATTTTCGCGCGGCGCGCCGTAGATTTTGTCCAATTGCGCGTAATCGACCTCTTGGCCGAATGCGCCCACGACGGCGCTCAAATACGGACGGTGACCGTCAGATGTAAGCTGCACCCTGTTGGCAAGTCGCGCCGCAACGTTGAGCATAAACAGCCGCGCCGAAATCCAAGAGCGATCCGCAACCAGGTAGGACACAATCAGCTTCGAGTCGGCATCGAGCGCTGTCCATGTCCAAGTGTCACCGGCACCTTTTACCGCCCGCTTCATGCCAGCGACATTCCTTTGCTTGGCTGCCGTGAAGCTCCAGATTTCGTCCACCTGCACCCGCTTGGCCTTTACGCCCCGCACCACTGAGTCATGGAAGGTCGCGCAAGCCTTTCCAGCGTCCACCAGGAGCTTGGCGACGGTATTGATCGACACATCAGCCACCCGCGAAATTGACCGCATGGACGACCCCTCGCAGAGCATGGAGAGGATTTGAACGCGCGTTTGGAGGGGCAGCTTGTTCATGCCCCCAATATGGCATGTACGGCATCTCATAGCAAGCATTATTTTCATGTTGAAATGTGCAATCATTGCACACTTTCATATAAGTGCCTTATATCATTGCTTTACTTTATGTGCAATAATTTCACATGTCCCCTTGCGTGCGCTTTGGTATTGCACTATCTTTGAAACCAGCGGAAGCTCGGTTCCATGCCGCGCGTCCACGACCTGAGTAATTCAAAGGTGTACGTCCATGCGCGCCGCGAGCATCCACCGCCGCACTATCATCAGATGGGGCCTGGCTGGGAAGTTGTGGTGTATATCCGCACACTTCAGATCAGAGATGGCTGGGCGCCTCCGGCTGACTTGCTAGAAGGATTGCAATGGGCTGCACAGAGTAAAAATTTCCTGTTGAGAAAATGGGATGAGTACAATGAACGCGATCGCTAAAGTGGAACTCGCCATTCCGATGCCGAGGATCGCAAAAGTCGAGGTGGTCGGGCATCCTATTATTCGAGTCCAATGGTCAGAAGGTAGCAGAGCGGACCGGATCGACACTGTCGATCTGTCGCCAATGATCTATACGTTTAAGCTTTATAGATCGCTTCGGGAGGACAAAGCTCTTTTCCGAACTATCCATCTTATTGAGAGAGGTAGAATCCTTGCTTGGGGAGATGATGACCAAATCGACATGGTAGTCGACAATGTCCAAGAGCTAGCCGAAGAAACTATGACATCGGACGATTTCAGAGAATTTCTGAAATCAAATAGCTTTACCCACAATGAAGCGGCTGCTTTGTTAGATCGGAGTCGCCGCCAAATTGAAAATTACCTATCAGGTAATGAACCAATTCCGCGCGGGTTCGTTCTGTCGTGCTTTGGATTGATAGCTAGAAAACAAATAGTGCGCGGGCCTATTACGCGACCCCTTATAGGGATCGTTGACTGCGCCGCGAACGCAACCACCAGCAATCTTTCAGAAGCTTCGATTCAAGGGCTCAAATCGTCTACATCGGCACAGCTCGACTAGGTAAAGAACGGAATGAGTGATCCGGTTTTTCGCGGACACACTATTTTTTGCGACGACATTCGGCATGAGGCTGACGGCAAGATTACTTACGTAGGCTGCTATTCCGGTATCATGTATGTTCATGCCGACTTTCCCTTTGTGGTGCCAAAATTTGGTCTTTCAATCACATATATGGAAATGAAGGGCGCATATGACGGCGATGTGATTCTGCGCGTTTATTTCCCCGGCGATACTGACAAGCCTTCGCTAGAGGGCGCATTGGACCTTCAGAAGGTCCGCGATGCACCTCTAAGTCCGAATCCAGACCCCTCGGAACAACCGCTGTATAGTGCGTTTAATACCAACATTGTTTTATCACCGCTCGTTTTGAGCGGAGAAGGGCTTATTAAAGTTCGCATTCAATGTGGAGATGAACTTTTAAAATTCGGATCGCTGAGAATCATAAAGGCACCAATTTAATCCCATCGCTTCTTTGCGGCCTTTTTCGCAATTGCAGAACGTTGTTTGGGGGTAAGAGCCTCGGCGCGGGCCTTGGCCCCGGCGTGTCCGCTTCGACTACGACCAGATGGCGCCAATTCCTCAATCTCCCCCGTCGCAATCCGCATGACATGGACTGCGTTGCCGATCACGTCGGCGGGGCGCTTTTCGCCTTTGGGGCCTCTGGGCATTACTTTGGGCCCTCCATACGCCACTTCATGTACGCGCGAGCTATCGGGCGTTCCCCTCGAAAAAGTCCAATGAGGACTTTTTCAATCTCTTGCCTGTCCGTCAATCCGGCGACTGCCTCTGCGATTACCTGTTCGCTAGATAGCCCAGCAGCGTCGGCAAAGTATCCTGCGGCGGGACGGGCTGTACTGGTACCAAGAGCAAAATGCGCTCGATCTTGGTTGGCTACCCTAGGGGGAGGCCAATTCTGGTTAGGAATGCCGTCATTTCCTCTAGCCATGGCATGGGGCTAGAACCTTCTACGAAAGATGGCAAGAGGCCGGGATTTCAAACTGAGACACTACCCCTCCATGCAACACTCTACAGGGAGTGGACGGTGTAGAATTTGCAACTGAGGACTGTTCCGTGGCTTGGGGGCTTGCCATGAAAAATTCTATTATTGTTGTTGCGTCGGTGGCTGCGCTTATAGCCACCCCGGCTATCGCCGCCGATATGACGCTACCGGTCAAGGCGCCGCCTGTTGCGCCCGCGCCGGCAGTTTCCGGTTGGACCGGCTTTTATCTGGGCGCCGATGCCGGGTTGAGCGCCACCGATGCCAAATGGACCGCGACGAATTTCGTCCAGCAGCTGCTCGTTGCCGGCGTTCCGATCGGGACCACGACGGGCCTGAACCCGACGCTCGCGTCCCAGGCACCGCTCAACATGCAATCGGGGCGGCTCGGCGGCTATCTCGGCTACAATTGGCAATTCGCGCCGCGCTGGCTGGTCGGAATCGAGGGTGACCTCGGTTGGACCGGCCACACTGGGAAGCTGCCGGGCTTCGGCTTCCTCGGCACCGGGGCCAACGCGTTGCCGAATGGGGCCGATCTCGCCCTGCGAACCACGTGGGACGCCAGCGCCCGGCTGCGTCTCGGCTTTCTGGTGACGCCGACCACCCTGATCTATGCGACCGGCGGCGGCGCCTGGCAGCATCAGGAGGCGACGTTCTCGTGCAGCTCGCCGATCACCTGCAACGGCGCCGTGGGCAACAACGCGCCATTCTCGTTCACCACCGCGACGAACCGGCCCGGCGCCACTGTCGGCGGCGGCATCGAGATGAAGCTCGCGCCCAACTGGGTGGGGCGCGCCGAATATCGCTACACGGACTATAAATCGTTCTCCGCCACCGGGACCGAGCTGCTGCCGTTGGCACCGCCGGCCGTGGTCACCAACACGCCGACCTACAGCATCCATCTGCACAACAGCTTGTTCACGTTGGGCCTCGCCTACGAATTCGGCCCGTCCGCGCCGTTGCCGAATGGCGACCCATCGCCGATGCTCGTCAAAGCCCGTCCCGCTGCCGCGCCGCCGGTCTCGTGGACCGGTTTCTATGCTGGTCTCGACGCCGGCTTCCGCTCGACGCGCGCGGACCTGACCACGACGTCGGCGTTCAGCGCCGGCCCACCGGTCAACCTCGCCGGCGGCCCCGCCTCCGATCCGCTCGATGGCATCGCCCCGCAGTTCGGGTTGCATGCAGGCTACGACCAACAATTTGCGACCCACTGGGTCGCCGGCGTCGAAGCCGATGTCGACTTGGGCTCGCAGACCACCAATCTCAACGGCGTGACGTTCACGCCGGGCGTAACGCCGCTCTCGCTCGCGCTGCGGGGCGACAATTTTGCGCTCCGCACCGGATGGGACGGCAGCGCCCGCGGCCGCCTCGGCTTTCTGGTCACGCCGAGCGTTCTCGTCTATGCGACCGGCGGCGCCGCCTGGCAGCGCTACGACGTGACCTCGACTTGCGCGGAGCTGGTAGCCGCTGGCGGCTGTATATTCGGCCCGCCGGCAGTCATCACCATCGGCGACACCAGGCTCGGCTACACGATCGGCGGCGGCATCGAGACGCAGGTCGTCGGCAACTGGTTCGCCCGCGGCGAATATCGTTATGCCGATTTCGGCACCGGCTCCTACCAGCTCGCCCGGACCGCGCCGGTCGTCGTCGACAATTTCGACATCAGGCTGCGCACCCACACGGCACTGCTCGGCTTCTCTTACAAGCTCGGCGCGGCCGCGCAACCCTAGACCATGATCCGATCAAATTGAATCGGATCATGGTCTAGTTTTTTCGTTGGAGCATGATCTTTTCGGAAAACCGGCGTCCACTTTTCCGGATCATGCTCTGGAGCATGATAAACCGGGAGCCGTTCATTGCTTCGCCTGCGGTGACGCCGCGGCGTCGAGCCGCTTGAGTTCCGCAATGGCAGGGCCGTAGACGATGTAGTCGTGCGGGCAATGACTGGCCGCCGATTGCAGCAGCGGACGCGCATCGTCCGGCTTGTTTTGCACGACATCCGTGACGCCGACAAAGAAGTCGGCCTCACAGGCCGGACCGGGGCCATCTGCAGAGGTGGCGGCCGACATCAATGCAGCGGCATCGATTTCGCCGCGCAGGAACTGGACAATAGGCCAAGGCCATTGCGAGTGGTCCGTCGGCAGGTCATCTTTGGCAAATTCGGCACTGTCATTCTCACTGCTGCGCAAACGGAACAGATGCAGCATCAGCGGCGCGTAGTCATGGGTCGGCGCGACACTCGCGGCCTTTTGCGCTTCGGCAATCGCCTGATCCGGATGGCCCGCGTAGAATTTGTCTCCGGCGTCGACAAGATAACGATAGGCCAGTTGCCCCGTTATTCCGTCAAGGAAGACGGCCCCGTCCTCCTGGAATGTCTTCGCCGCGACCAGACCGGCTACGTCGTCTTTGATGCGCTGGAGCGCGGGACCGATATCGATGCCAGCCGACGCGAGCTCGAACAACGCCGAGCCGACATCGGCCCGGTCTCCTCTATTGCGCGGCGCGGCCAGCGCCAGCTGCAAACGCGTATCGAGAGCTTTTTGATAAGGATCGCGCGCCGCCTCCGGCTGGCCCATCGTCACCAAGAGCCCGCCGGCATCGCCATAGACGTTGGCGAGGTCGTTGAGCAAACTCAGATTGTTCGGCTGCGCCGCGGCGCTTTTTTCCCGGATCGCAATAGCCTTTTTTGCGTAATCGAGCGCCTGTTCCGGCCGGCCGGCGGCGGTGAGCGAATAATCGATCAGCCAATATCCCGCCGACAGGGCCCGCTGGAACTGGACATTGCCGGAATCGGACGCACTGAGCTTGTCGGCTAGCGCCACCCCCGGCTGAAAACTTGCAATCGCTTCATCATATTTGCCCGCGGCATGAAAATCGTCGCCTAGCGTATAATAGGAGTAGACCAGATCGTTTTGTCGCCGGGCGTTCGAAGGATCGGCCGCCGCAAGCTTCTGAACGATCGCCAGCCGCTGGCGCGCCTGCGCGATCGCTTCGTCGAAGCTGCCCTGAGCGTCGTATACCGACGCCATCAATCCATGAATTTGCGCGAGAACGTCCTGCCAATTCGTATTGTTCGGATCGGCAGTGGCAAGACGCTCGATAATCGCCAGATCTTTTTGAGAACTCTCGAGCGATTCACCGTACTCGCCCGCATCTTTCAGAGCGAAGGCGATGCGGCCGTAGCTTCGCGCCAGATTGGACTGCCAGGATGTGTTCCCCGGCACGCGGTCGGCAAGCGCCTGATAAAGCGCCAGGCCCTTGCGAAGATTGTCCAGCGCCTGCGCCGACTGGCGCTGACCGCTGAGAAGCGTGCCCATTCGATCGTAGCTCCGCGCAAGATCGAGCGTCGCTTGCGGATCGTTCGGCTGCGCGGTGGACAGCGACTGCCGGATGACCAGCGCCTGTTGATAGTTCGACAGGGCGTCGTCGAGCCGGCCCTGTTGCTCCAGTGCGCCGCCGATGTTGTCGAATTCGCCCGATATGGTCCGCTGCAAAAACGCGTCATCGGGCTTGTCGTGGGCGAGGCCCTGCAATCCTTCGAGCGCCTTACGGTAATTATCGAGAGCGCCGTCGTAATTCCCGCGTCTGAAAGAGATGTGGCCGAGTGTTTCGTACCCAATCGCCGCATTGTACTGCCATTTCAGAATACTCGGGTTGCTCGCGGCGAGCTTTTGCGAAATGACCTGGGCTTTCTCGTAAGCGTCTTGCGCCTCCGAAAGCTTGTCCTGCCGCAAGAGGACAGCGCCGATTTTGCCATAATTACTGGAAACACTCGTCGCCACACTGCCGTTTGCCGGATCATGATCGGAAATTGACCGATCGATCGAGAGAGTCTTGCGATAGGCAGCGAGCGCGTCGTCCAGTTTACTCTCATCAGCCAAAACATCGCCGATTTTTTCATTGGCAAGGGCCAGCTGTCTCTGCCATTCGCTATTGCCGGAATCGCTATCGGCGAGCTTTTGCGCCTGGGCGAGGCTTTTGCGGAAAATCTCGAGCGCGTCGTCGTTCTTGCCTGCCTTAATGAGCTCCTCGCCAAAACTGCCGTAGACATTGATCAGCTCGCTTTGCCATCGCGAATTGCCGCTATCCCGCGCGACCTGTTTTTCGAGGATCCCTGCAGCCGTCTGGTACTGCACGACGGCTTCTGCAGAATTGCCGACGCCGCCAAACCCGATCGCAAGCTTGCGGTGACCGACCGCAAGTGAAAACTGTGCGTCGCCATCGTCCGGTTTCTTGTCGGCAAGCCGCTGCCAGGTATCGAGGCATGACTGATAGGAACGCAGCGCTTCATCGAAATTTCGCAAGGAATAATAGGTGTCGCCGATCCTCTGGAATGCGACAGCGATATTATTTTGCAACTCCCCATTATCCGGATCGCGCCCAGCGAGAGCCTGATCGATTTCCAGTGACTTCCGGTAGGCGGCCAGACTGTCGGTGAACTTGTCCTGCTCTCTCAGTGCAAGCCCCAGCCGGTCGTAGCTGACGCCAAGCGCTTCCTGCCAGTGCGCATTGTCCGGTTGCGTTGCCAGCAACGGCTCCAGGATCTGGCGGGCGCTGTTCGCCGCATCATAGCCGTGACTTGCTTCGCCGACGTGGACCAGCGTGACCGATAGCTGGTTCAGCGCATCGGCCTCGCTGGCGAGAAGCGCCGGGGAGGTTTGGCCGGATTTCGTCAATTGCTGCTGCAATGCTTGTGCCCGATCGAGGATGTCCTTGATCAGGGCAATGGGAATGCCGACGGAATGGTCGAAGCGCTGGGCCAGGTCGAACACCAGCGAGTTGGCGGTCTTGGTCGCGGCAGCCAGCGTGTCCTCGGCGCGCTGGCGCTGCTGGTCGGCAATCCGGCGTTCCTGCACGGCAACGCCGCGCTGCCAGTAGGCAAGACCGGCAAGCACGAGTGCGATGAGGAGGCCGGCAGCCAGACTGCCGGTGAGGATATTGCGGCGGCGTTTGGCGCCGGCCTGGCTCTGGGCGACGTAAGCCTGTGTTTCCTCGGTGGGCGCCGGTGCATTTGCCGGACGCGAGGCAATCCAGCGCTCGGCTTGTTCCAGTATCGGCGAGCGCAGCAGCATACCGCCCGGCCGGCCGGCCGCCGTCCATTGCCGTGCCGCCTCGCCGTACTCGGTATGCTTCCTGATCCAGCCGATATCGGTTTGCAGCGCCTCCACGAGCCGCGCCAGGCTTGGGTCGAATTTGTCCGGATCGTCGAAGAAGATGAAATTCAGCCGGCGCAGCGCCTCGGGTATCGCATTGTCGTCGGCGCGGCGGCAGACGATCGGGGCAAAACGCTTGTTCAGGGCGAGCGCATGCGTCACTTCCCTGCCGCAGACTTCGGAGGCGATCGCATCGGGCGACAGCACGAACACGATCGTATCGGCGCGCCCGATCAGCGCTTCGATGCGCTTCCACCAATCCTCGAAAGCATAGATCTCCGCCCGGTCGATCAGCGGCTCGAAACCGCGCGCCTTGAGCGCCGGTTCGAGCCGATCCACGAAGGCCATGTCTTTGCGCGAATAGGAAATAAAGATTTTGGCCTTCAGCCCGTCGTCGCGCGCTTGCTCGCTGTCAGCCACCATGAGAGCGTTCCATACTCGCCGGAGATATTAGCAGATTGAAGTCGGCGTCAAATCTTCGAGTCGCCTCTGTTAGGGGGCGGGAACGACCGAATTGCGATGTCCGCGCCACGTCCGCTCTTTCATCCCCGAAGACTTCCCTTTGGGTTCACGCTATTGCACAATGGAAGGGGAATGATCTCACGCTTCGAGATCGGGGCAATCAATCAAATCGTGCAAGCCAATACAAAATACGGGGGCTATTCGATGGAAAATTTGGCACCGGGTTGTCGCGGCCTGAGGCTGCAACTGGCTACATTCGCTGTTGCGGCGCTGCTTGCCATGGCGAGGATTCTTCCCGCCATGGCCCAGGCCATCCCGAACACCGCGACCGGGCCAGCCGCGCCGGCCGCGCCCGCAGCGCCCCCAGCGACGACTTGTCCAAGCCAGCCGGAAATGACTTTTACCGCCTGGACCAGCGCGCTCGGGCAGAGTTTCGGCGAGGGGTCGCGTCAATACATCTTCGCCGACGGCTATTTTTGCGCCGATACGGACCAGAAGTTCCAACAGTTCTTGACCCAGAATCCAGCGAAGGCGCCGAACACGATCGTCGTACTCAATTCGGGCGGCGGCGATCTTGCCGCTGGGCTGCGCATGGGCATCATCATTCGCCAGCAAAAAATGTGGACCCAAGTCGGCTCGCAGCTTCCGCTGATGATTCCGCAGAACGAAAATATCCCCGCTCAGAGCATACCGTATATTGCCGAACCGGCGTCGCCGCCGTTCCCCGGAGAGTGCGCCAGCGCGTGCACGCTCGCCTTCATGGGCGGCACGCATCGGACCATCGGTTACGCTTCAAATTACGGGGTTCACCAATTCGAATCCGCGAGCCAGACTCCGGATCCGAGCCTGCAAGCCCAGACCGAGGCCGTCTCAGCCCAAATCGTCACTTACCTCAGTCAGATGGGCATCTCGCCCGACTACATGGGGTACATGGTTCAGAAGACGGGCAACGACGTCACCAATCTGAGCATGAAGGTGCTGCAGCAGCTCAAAATCGTCACGCCGCACTGGCAAACCAAGTGGCAGATCGCTCCGCTCAACGACAATAGCGGCTTTTACCTCCAAGGGACTTCGACTGATGCCTGGGGAACACACGAAATCGCATTTGTCTGCCCACCGAAGGTAAGTCCGAGCCCGACGCAACCTGCGCCAGCGACACAGGCAGCGCCAAGTCCGGCGGCGCTGGAAGCGGATTTCTATCTCGATCCCGGCGTTCGCGCCAAGGCGCAAGATGTGGTCGGTGCCGTGCAGGAATACGTTCTTGTCCTCAGCGGCCAGTTCGAGCCGTTATCGCTGTCTGCAAAACAGGCGCCCGCCCAGGTCGTCGGGACCCGGTTGGTCAAGAGTGTGTCCTTGAGTGGAACCCTGCTGCAGAACCTCGAGAACGGAAACTATCCCGACATCGGGTTCGCCTTTATTTTCGATCCGGCAGCGAAATTGCCGATGCGTCTGCTGAAGTTCGAAGCCGAGCTCGACAGTGCGATGCTCAAGCAGTTTGCGGCGACTTGCCATTGATCGAGGTGGCCGGGCTCCGCGCCAGAGCACGATCCGGAAAAAGCCTGTCCGCGGACTTGATCCGAGGATGGATGCCGGTTTTCCGAAAAGATCATGCGCCAACGAAAAAACTAGACCATGATCCGATTCAATTTGATCGGATCATGGTCTGGTCGCGCTCCATCGCCTGCTATTTGTCGTCGTCCTCTTCGTCCGCAAGCAGCTCTTCGTTGTCTTCGTCGCCCGAAAGCTCTGCTGTCCTTTCTCTGGCCTCTTCAATCTCGCCCGCGATGAATTCGGCAAGATTGTCGAAGGCTTCCTGAATCTCGGCTGCCGGGATGTCCTCGTCCAGCGCGGCTTGAAAGCATTCATTGGCCCATGCCTTGGCCGCCGCTTCGTTGCCCTCCGCGGGAAGTGTCTTCGTCTCCCCGATTTTCTCGGAAACCCAGGTCTCGACGAATTCGAGAGCGCGTGCACTCATGTATGATCTCCTGCTTCCCGCGAGCGTGGCCTAGCTTGAAGCAGGAGGCGGACGGATGGCAAGGGAGGAGAGCGTGGCGACAAAGGACCTCGGCATCGCCGTCGTCGGCTCCGGCCGCATCGGCACGTTGCGCGCGCGGCTGGCGGCGAAACACCCGGCGGTACGTTTCGTCGCGGTGTCCGACAAGGACCCGGCCAACGCCAAGAAGCTGGCAGATTTATGCGGCGCGCATGTCCACTCTGCCGACAATGACGAAATCATCGCGCATCCGGATGTCAACGCCGTGTTCGTCTCGACGCCGGAAGGCGAGCATGCCGCGGCGGTGTGCAAGGCGCTCGAGCTCGGCAAGGCGGTGCTGGTGGAAAAACCGCTGGCGCTGTCGCTCAACGACGCCGAGGCCATCATCAATACGCTCAAACGCACCGGCGGCACCTTGCGGGTCGGCTATAGCCGCCGCTTCAAGGAATGTTTTTTGCGTGCCAAGGAGCAGATGGTGCACGGCCGCCTCGGCCGCATCAGCGGCGGCCTGGCGCGGGTCTATAATTCACGGGCGCAGACTTTTGCCATCCTCAAGCGCGATCCGCATGCCACGCCGGTGCTCGACGTGCTCACCTATTACGTCGACCTGATGTGCTGGTTCCTCGACGGCAACGCGCCGGTCGAAGTGGTGGCGCGCGGTCAGCACGGCATTTTCCGCGACGCCGGCTACAGCGCCCACGACGTCACCTGGGCGATCGGCACCTTTGCCGACGGCGCCGTGGTCAATTTCGGCATCAGCTATGCGCTGCCGGCGAATTACCCGACGCAAGGCCAATCGGATCGCGTCGAGCTCTTAGGCTCGGACGGCACCATGATCATCGACGACGATCACATGGAGCATCTGATTTTTTCCGAGCGCGGCATCCCGCATCCTTACGTGCCCGGACATTCGATCAATTTGGCGTTCCTCGGCAGCAACACCGCGGGCGATTGGGCCATGGGCGATTTCTGGGGACCGCTCGGCAATGAAACGCGCTCGTGGCTCGATTTCCTCGCCACCGGCCGCGGCGGCGATGTGCACGCGACACCCGAGCAGGCCATGCTCAATCTCAAGACCACCTATGCCATCGAGCGCGCAGTCGCGACCGGGCAGGCGGTGCGGATGGATTAGGAGTGAGACCTAAGTCCACTACCAAGACACGACCCGCACGGGCATGTTCTGCGGCCTTTTAATCCACTTCACTGATCAAGGGAGGCGGCATCATGACATCGACACGCACACCCTCCGGCATCAACCGCCGCGGCCTGCTGACAACCGCGGCAACGCTGTCACTGTTGTTTGCACCGGCGCTGCCCTTCTTGCAGCCAGCACAGGCGCAGACCGACCCGCTGCCGTCGTGGAACGACGGCACGAGCAAACAAGCGATTACCGATTTCGTTGCCCGCGTCACCCAACAAGGCGGGCCGGATTTCGTGCCGCCCGCCGAGCGCATCGCCACGTTCGACAACGACGGCACGTTGTGGGTCGAACATCCGATGTACACCCAACTGGCCTTCATCCTCGATCGCGTGAAGGTTTTGGCGCCGCAGCATCTGGAATGGGCGACCACCCAGCCGTTCAAGGCGGTGCTTGAAGGCGACATGAAGGCGCTCATGGCGGCGGGCGAGCGCGGACTGGTGGAGCTCGGCATGGCGACGCATGCCGGCATGTCCACCGCGGAATTCGAGAAGATCGTCACCGATTGGATCGCCACCGCGCGCCATCCGCGATTCAAGCGCCCCTATACCGAGCTCTCGTACCTGCCGATGATTGAGCTGCTCGCCTATCTGCGCGCCAACGGCTTCAAGACCTTCATCGTCTCGGGCGGCGGCATCGAGTTCATGCGGCCATGGACCGAGCGGGTCTATGGCGTGCCGCCGGAACAGGTCGTGGGCTCGTCGATCAAGACCAAATTCCAGATACGCGACGGCAAGCCGGAGCTGTTTCGTCTGCCGGAGGTGAATTTCATCGACGACGGGCCGGGCAAGCCGGTCGGCATCAACGAATTCATCGGCCGCCGCCCGATCGCGGCCTTCGGCAATTCCGACGGCGATCTCGAAATGCTGCAATGGACGACGATGACCGGCGGCGCGCGGCTTGGCCTGATCGTCCACCACACCGATGCGGAACGCGAATACGCCTACGACCGCGACACAGACTTCGGCCGCCTCGACAAGGCGCTCGACGCCGCGGCGGCGAATAAATGGCTCGTAGCCGACATGAAGAACGACTGGAAACGCATTTTCGCGTTCGAGTGACGAGGTTAGTAGCCCGGATTGAGCGCAGCGAAATCCGGGGCAGCCTTGACGCTTCGCCGCCGCCCCCGGATTTCGCGGCGCTCAATCCGGGCTACATTTCCTAAAATATCAGCTCGCTGAGCTTGAAAAAGCCGTATGCAGAGACACCCAGCAAAAGAGCAGTAATAAAGGGTGTGACATCTGCGGCCGGCCAAACGCGATGGATGAGCTTACTCACGATACCGACTCCCGCCTTACGCCTCCGAGCCTAAAGCTCCGCGCATTTGCAACTCCACACGTATTAGTCGCAGCATCCGCTGCGGTGGTTCTCTTGTACGGCGCCGGTTTGAGCGCCAATCTGCAAGCAATGACAAAGGGGGGAGCGTCCAATGGCCATCCGTATAGCCGCCGTCGGGGTCAGCCACTGGCATGCGCTCAACGACGCCGCCTATCTGCGCCATCTCCTGGCCATGCCGGACGTCGAGCTGGTCGCGATCCAGGATTGGGACGCCGAAATCCTCGCCAAAAGGACGGCCGAGGTGGGAAACCCGCCCACTTTTGCCGACTACGGCAAGATGCTCGCGGCGACCCGCCCCGACTTCGTCCTGGCGCTGGGGCGGCACCGGCAGATGGCAGCGATCGCCCACGACCTGCTCGATGCCGGCTATCCGTTCCTGATGGAGAAGCCGATGGGCATCAACGCCGCCGAGGTCGACGCGGTGGCGGCCAAGGCGGCGCGGCTTGATGCCTTCGTCGCCGTGCCATTGGCGCAGCGCTACGCGCCTTTCGCCAAGCGCGCCCGCGCACTGATCGACGCCGGCCGTCTCGGGCCGCTGTCGCACATCTATGTCCGCATCAACCGGCCGGGGCCGGCGCGCTATCCGGCCTGGGATTGCGCCTGGATGCTCGATCCGGCCGAGGCCGGCGGCGGCTGCGTGCGCAACCTGGGGCCCCACGGTTTTGACATGTTCCTGCACCTGACGGGCGAGGAGGCGCAGGTCACCGCCGCCCAAATCAGCCGCCGCGCCCACGACCAGGCAGTCGAGGACTATGCGTCGGTCATGCTGCGTTCGGCGAGCGGCGTTCTCGGCACCGTCGAAGTCGGCAACGGCTTTCCCCGCGACGGCACCGATGGCGAGTGGAAGCTCGCCGGCCGCGACGGCATCCTCACCATGAAAGACGGCATCTTGAAGCTCGCCACCGCCGCGGGCGACGAAATCTTTCCAGGCACCGACCTCACCGCGCCCTACTTCACCGCCGTGCGCGATGCGCTCGACCACTGGCAGCGCGGCGAAGCGCCGCCGATCAGCGTGCACGATTGCGCGCGGATGGTGCGGTTGATCGACCAGGCCTATGCGCGCGCGGCGTAGCGATGTGGTCAACGCATCCCGTCAACGGAAATGCGGTACGACTTGCTCGCTCATCAGCTGCAGCGAGCGCATCACTTTGTCGGTGGAAATTCGACCGCCGCAATTGATCTCGGCGAGCACGCCGCTAAGACCGAGCGTGTGGGTCAGCTCCGCAAGCCGCTTCACGACAGCGTCCGGCGTCCCGACGATCACCTTGTCGCGCAGCACGTCGGGGTATGAGATCGTCTGCAGCGCCTGTCCTCGCTCCTCTCGCCGCTCGCTTGTGCGCATGCCCGCAAGCGCGGCCGAGCGCTCGAGTTGCAGCCCCAGCGCTCGATAGAATTGAAGGATGGAGTCCTCCGGATCGGCGCGTGCCGCCGCCGCAGTGTCGCCGACGTAGATCGGCACGCGCAGGTAGACTTCGCCTTGCCCGGCGTGGCCGGCTGCGCGAAACGCCGCCCGATAGGCTTCGATCTGCGGACCTAGTTCCTCGATGGTGCCCAGCCGCACGGCAACGAAGATCGGCAGACCCATGGCGCCGATAGCCGCATAGGTATCGGGACTCGTCGCAGCAACGCGCAGCCGAGATCGCAAGTTCGGCAGCGGTCGCGGAACGACGGCAATGCCGTTGAATTTGTAGAAATTCCCCGTAAAGGAGAAGGGTTCATCGCTCCACGAGCGTTGCAGGATCTCCAGCACTTCGGCGAAGCGTTCGCGGCTCTCGCTGTAGGGTATGCCGTACGCCTCGTACGAACGCGGAATGCCGCTACGGCCGACGCCGAGGATGAGCCGTCCCTCGCTGATATGGTCGAGCGTCGCGACTTCCTCGGCCAGCCGCAACGGATGGCATAGTGGCAGCACCTGGACGCCAATGCCGATCTTCATTCGACGCGTGCGCGCGGCCATGGCACTGGCGAGAACGAGCGGCGCTGAGGCGATAGACCGCTCTGGCGCGAAGTGTAATTCGGCGAGCCAGGCCGCGTCGAAGCCCCAGCGTTCGGCGGCGTCCGCCTGGGCAAAGGATTGAGCGAATGCCTCGGCGTCGGACCGCGCCGGGTAGCGCGGAAACTCCAGAAAGACGCCGAATTCGAATGCCATGCCGATGCCTGCCCGCCCATCCGCGCTTTTAGCACGGCCGGCGTGGGCTGTCCGGCTGTCCGCCGTGATGGCTGGTTCTGGAAATGAACGCGCGGTGTAGTAAGTTGCGGGCCCGGCCACTTGCAGCGGCGAGGATCAATGGACGACACGACAAGACCGGACGAAACCGGCTACCGCTTCATCGGCAAGCCATTGCCGCGCAAGGAAGACGCGCGGCTGATCACCGGCAAGGGGCGGTTCACCGACGATTTCAATCTCGACGGCCAGACCTACGCGGTGATGGTGCGCTCGCCTTATCCGCATGCGCGCATTGTCGCGATCGATGCGGCGGCAGCGAAGGCGATGCCCGGCGTGCTCGGCGTGTTCACCGGCGCCGATTGCTTAGCCGACAAGCTTGCGCCGATCCCGCACGATCCGGTGCCAAAAACCAAATTCGACATGAAGCTGACCGGCCCCGGCTGCAGCGCGGTGTTCATCGGGCCTAATATGCTGCTGCCGGCCGACAAGGCGCGCCATGTCGGCGAAGCCGTCGCGATGGTGGTGGCGGAGACCAAGGCGGAAGCCTTGGATGCCGCCGAGGCGGTCGAGGTGCGTTACGAGGAATTGCCGTTCGTGCTGCATTCCGAAGATGCGATGCGAGCCGGCGCGCCGGTGCTGTGGGACGAGGTGCCGAACAACGTCACGGTGGAAACCGTATTCGGCAATGTCGAGGCGACCGACCAGGCGTTCGCGCGCGCGGCCCATGTGGTGACGAAGAATTTTCATATCGGCCGCGTTACCGGCGTGCCGCTCGAGCCGCGCGCCGCGCTCGGCCACTACGACGCCGCGACCGGGCGTTACACGCTCTATGCCGGCTCCGGCGGCGCGGTGCGGCAGAAGAGCGAGCTGTCGACCATCCTCGGCGTTCCACCTGACAATGTGCGCGTGCTCTCCCACGATGTCGGCGGCAATTTCGGCACGCGCAACCGCGTCTTTGTCGAGTTCGGCCTGGTGCTGTGGGCGTCGCGGAAAATCGGCCGGCCGGTAAAATTCACCGCCACGCGCTCGGAAGCCTTCCTCAGCGATTATCAGGGCCGCGATCTGGTGACCAAGGTCGAGCTGGCGCTCGACGAGAAACATCGCTTCATCGCCATGCGTGCCACCAATATCAGCAATGTCGGCGCGCGCTGCGTGTCGCTGTCGCCGCTCAGCAAAGGGTCCGGCCTCATTCCCGGCTCCTATGCTATTCCGGCGACGACCTTGCGCGCGGTCGCCGTGTTCACCAACACCATGCCGACCAATGCTTATCGCAGCTCCGGCCGGCCGGAAGTCACTTTCGCCATCGAGCGGTTGGTCGACACTGCCGCCGCGCAGCTTGGCGTGGATCGCATCGCGCTGCGCCGCAAGAATCTCGTTCCGCCCAAAGCCATGCCATACCGGAATTCAGTCGGCATGCTCTACGATAGCGGCCACTACGCAGAGAATATGGACTGGGCGATGGAGATCGCCGACTGGAAAGGTTTTGCGGCGCGCCGCCGCGAAGCGAAACGCCGCGGCAAATTGTTGGGCCGCGGTCTGGCGAACTATGTGGAGTCGTCAATCGGCGCGCCGCGCGAGCAGGCGCGCATCAAGGTGCAGCCGGAAGGACGGGTCGACGTCGTCATCGGCACGCAGCCGGCGGGGCAGGGCCACGAAACAAGTTTTGCGCAAGTGATCTCGGACCTGCTGCACGTGCCGGCCGAGAGCGTGCGCATTATTCTCGGCGACACCGACGTGGTGCGCGTCGGCGGCGGCTCCCATTCGGGACGCTCCATGCGCCACGCCGCCACCGTGTTCTCCAAGGCCGCGGTCGATCTCATCGCCAGGGGCAAGGCGATTGCCGCCCTCGTCATGGGCGCGGCGGCGGACAGCGTGTCTTTCAGCGACGGCCGCTTCGTCTCGCGCGACACCAACCGCACCTTCGATTTTCTCGAGCTCGCCGCCGAGGCGGCGCGGCATCAGCTGCCCGACGCGCTCAAGGACGGTATCGCGGTGGTCACCGACAACGAGATGCACGAGCCGGTCTTCCCCAACGGCACGGCCATTTGCGAGGTCGAGGTCGATCCCGATACCGGCGCAATCGCGATTACCCGCTACGCCTCGATCGACGACGTCGGCCGCTGCATCAATCCCCTGATCGTGCACGGCCAGACCCACGGCGCCATCGCCCAGGGCGTCGGCCAGGCGATGTGGGAGCAAATCTTTCTCGATCCCGATTCCGGCCAGCCGCTCACCGGCTCGCTGATGGATTACGGCATGCCGCGTGCCGATACCTTGCCGTCGTTCAAGACCGAGATCGCCGAGGTGCTGTCGCCGACCAATCCGCTCGGCATCAAGGCCGGCGGCGAGGGCGGCACAACGGCGGCGCCCGCCGTCATGGTCAGCGCCATCCTCGATGCCTTGGGCGAGCTCGGCGTCCGCGACATCTCGATGCCGGCGACGCCCTACGCCATCTGGTCGGCGATCCGGAAGGCCAAAGCGCAATAAGTCGCATCGCTAATTGGGGGTTTGGCCCGCCGGTCGCATGGAACGGCTTTGGGCCTCAATCGTTCCCTCCCCGGGCGATATTTAAATCCCTTGGCCGGTGAGCGTTCAATCATGCCAACTGCATCCACCCATCCGCGCAGCCGTTCCGCGGCCGATTCCCATGCGGACATCGACCGGCTGTGCGTCAATACCATCCGCACGCTGGCTATCGACGCCGTGCAGAAGGCGCAATCCGGCCATGCCGGCGCGCCGATGGGCATCGCGCCGGTCGCCTATACGCTATGGCAGGAGGTTTTGCGCTACGATCCGGCCGATCCGCTCTGGGCCAACCGCGACCGCTTCGTGCTGTCGGCCGGCCATGCCTGCATGCTGCTCTATGCGCTGCTGCACTTGGCCGAAGTGCGCCGCGTCGATGGGCAAAGCGTCACCGATCGACCCGCGGTGAGCCTTGACGATATCAAGAATTTCCGCCAGCTCGACAGCGTCACGCCCGGCCATCCGGAATACGGTCATACCACCGGCGTCGAGGCCACGACCGGGCCGCTCGGCCAGGGCTGCGGCAACAGCGTCGGCATGGCGATCGCATCGCGTTTCCTCGGCGCGCATTACAACAAGCCGCATTTCACGCTGTTCGACTACGACGTCTACACGATCTGCAGCGACGGCGATTTGATGGAGGGCGTCGCTAGCGAGGCGGCGTCGCTGGCCGGCCATCTCGGCCTTGGCAATCTGTGCTGGATCTACGACAGCAATACGGTGACCATCGAGGGCCACACCAGGATCACCTTCAGCGAAGACGTTGAGACGAGGTTCAAGGGCTATCGTTGGAACGTTTTGCGCGTGCGCGACGCCAATGACACCGCGGCGTTCGCCGAGGCGGTAAAGATACTCCGCCGCACCAAGGACCGGCCGACACTCATCATCGTCGACAGCATCATCGGCTACGGCGCACCGCACAAGCAGAATACGGCCGCGGCGCACAGCGATCCGCTCGGCGAGGAGGAAGTCCGTCTCACCAAGCGTTTTTATGGCTGGCCGGAAGACGCGCAATTTCTGGTGCCGGACGGCGTCTACAATCAATTCCGCGAAACCATCGGCCGGCGCGGCCGCGCGCTGCGCGACGATTGGGAAGAGTTGTTCGCCGGTTACCGGCGGGAATTCCCGGAGGCCGCGCGCGAGATCGAGCAGCTGTTGTCCGGCGCCTTGCCGGCAGAGTGGGATGCGCGCTTGCCGGCGTTCCCCGCCGACGACAAGGGCATCGCCACGCGGGACGCGTCCGGCAAAGTGCTCAACGCCATCGCCGAGCATGTGCCGTGGCTGATCGGTGGTGCCGGCGATCTGGCGCCGTCGACCAAGACGAATTTTACTTTTGATGGTGCCGGCCAGCTCGAGCCCAATCAACCGGGCGGCCGCGACATGCATTTCGGCATACGCGAGCATGCCATGGGCGCCGTGGTGAACGGTCTCGTGCTGTCGAAATTGCGCGCCTTCGGCGCGACGTTTCTCACCTTCAGCGACTATATGCGGCCGCCGATCCGGCTCGCGGCGCTGATGAAGCTGCCGGTATTCCACGTCTTCACCCACGACTCCATCGGCCTCGGCGAGGACGGTCCGACCCATCAGCCGATCGAGCAGCTTGTGGCGCTGCGCGCCATTCCGAACCTGATCGTGCTGCGTCCCGCCGACGCCAACGAGGTCCGCGAGGCTTATCGCGTGATCTTCGGCTTGACCGATGAGCCGGCCTGCCTGGCGCTCAGCCGCCAGAAATTGCCAGTGTTCGACCGCGCCCGCTTTGCGCCGGCCTCGGGCCTCGCGCGCGGAGCCTATATTATGGCTGATGCCGAAAACGGCGAGCCGCAGGTGATCCTGATCGGAAGCGGCAGCGAGGTGCAGCTCTGCATCGAGGCCCGCGAGCGTCTTGCGCAAAAGGGCATTGCCGCCCGGGTCGTCAGCATGCCGAGCTGGGAGCTGTTCGAACGCCAGGATCAGCATTATCGTGACACGGTGTTGCCGCCGCATATCGAAGCGCGTGTTGCGGTCGAAATAGGTTCTGTGATCGGCTGGGATCGCTATGCCGGCTGTCACGGCGCTATCATTGGCATGCACAGCTTCGGCGCCTCGGCGCCGATCAAGGATTTGCTGCAGAAATTCGGTTTCGTGGCGGATAAAGTCGTGGCGGCCGCCGAATCGCAGATTGCAAAGCATTCGCCATCAAGGAATTCGCGACAATGAATCCCCTAAAGTCGCTTGCGGATCACGGCCAGGCCGTCTGGCTCGATTTCCTGTCCCGCGGTTTTATCGCCAAGGGCGGCTTGAAGGCGCTTGCCGATGACGACGGCTTGCGCGGAGTGACGTCGAACCCGTCGATCTTCGAACAGGCCATCGGCCATTCCGACGAATACGACGCGGCTATCGCTCGCATGCTGCAGGTGCAGGACCGCTCGGTCGGCGAGATTTTCGAGCATCTCGCGGTCGAAGACATCCAGCAGGCGACCGACGTGCTGCGCCCGACATACGAAGCCACCCATGGCGCCGACGGCTATGTCAGCATCGAAGTCTCGCCTTATCTTGCCAAAGACACCCAAGGCACGATCGACGAAGCCACGCGCCTGTGGCGCGAGGTCGGCCGCAAGAACCTGATGATCAAGGTGCCGGGTACGCCCGAAGGCATGCCGGCGATCCATGATCTGATTGCCGATGGCATCAACGTCAATATCACGCTGTTGTTCGCTCAAGCT
Organism: Xanthobacteraceae bacterium; assembly: GCA_049584715.1. Taxonomy (GTDB): domain Bacteria; phylum Pseudomonadota; class Alphaproteobacteria; order Rhizobiales; family Xanthobacteraceae; genus BOG-931. The sequence goes on along the minus strand of JBAUYI010000025.1, from coordinate 3,437 downwards.
GTCTACGAGCAGGTTGTCGAAGCCTATCTGTCCGGCCTCGAGGTGTTGGCCGCCAAGGGTGGCGACATTTCGCAGATCGCCAGCGTGGCGAGTTTCTTTGTCAGCCGCATCGATACCGCGGTCGACAAATTGCTCGATGAGAAGATCTCGCAGGTCAACGATCCGGACGAAAAGGCGCGGCTCAAGGCGCTCAAGGGCAAGATCGCCGTCGCCAACGCCAAGCTCGCCTATCAGCGCTACAAGCGGTTGTTCGACGGCGCGCGCTGGCAGGCGCTGGCCGCGAAGGGCGCGAAAACGCAGCGGCTGTTGTGGGCTTCGACCGGCACCAAGAACAAGGCCTATAGCGACGTGCTCTATGTCGAGGAGTTGATCGGGCCCGATACCGTCAACACCATGCCGATCGCGACCATGGATGCGTTTCGCGATCACGGCAAGCTCGCCGACACGATCGAAGAGAATGTAGCCGACGCGCAGCGCGTGTTGGGCGATCTCGGCCGCGCCGGGATTTCGCTCGATGCCGTGACCGACAAGCTGGTCGAGGAGGGCGTGCGGCTGTTCGCCGACGCCGCCGACAAGCTGTTCGCCGCCGTGGCCGAAAAACGCGGCAAAATCCTCGACGGCAAGATCGATACGCAAATGTTGGCGCTGGGTGACGCTCTGACCAAGAAGGTCGATGCCGCAGCCGAAGAGTGGCGCAGCCACGGCAATGTGCGAAAACTTTGGCAGCGCGACACATCGCTGTGGACCGGCACCGACGAGGATCGCTGGCTCGGCTGGCTCGATGGAGTCGAACCCGATCAGATCAAGAGCTATCAAACCTTTGCCGAGGAGATCAAGCGCGAAGGTTTTGCGGATGCGCTTCTTCTCGGCATGGGCGGTTCAAGCCTCGGCCCGGAAGTCCTGGCGACGGTGTTCGGCCACAAGCAAGACTTTCCGCGCTTGCACATTCTCGATTCCACCGTGCCGGCGCAGATCAGGGCAATCGAGAGCACGCTCGATCTCGGCAAGACATTGTTCATCGTGTCGAGCAAGTCGGGCTCCACGACCGAGCCCAATATCTTCAAGGATTATTTTTTCAAGCGCGTCGCCGATACGGTCGGCGAAGCGAAGGCCGGCCGGCACTTTGTCGCCATTACCGATCCAGGCTCGGCGCTGGAGCAAGCGGCCAAGGCGCAGAATTTTCGCAAGATTTTTTTCGGCGTGCCCAGCATCGGCGGGCGCTACTCGGTGCTCTCTCCGTTTGGCTTGGTGCCGGCCGCTATTGCCGGCATCGACATCGCAGCGCTGGAAAAGTCGGCGCGCGTGATGATGCATTCGTGCGGCCCCGACGTGCCGCCGTCGCAAAATCCCGGCGTCGCGCTCGGTCTTGCGCTGGGCGCCGCCGCGCGGGCGGGCCGCGACAAGGCGACGATTCTTGCGTCGCCCCGCTTGGCTGATTTCGGTGCCTGGGCCGAGCAATTGTTCGCCGAGTCCACCGGCAAGAACGGCAAGGGTCTCGTTCCGATCGACGGTGAGCCGCTCGGTGCGGCGCAGCTTTACGGGGACGATCGCTTCTTCATTTATCTCGCGCTCGATGGTGAAGCCGATTCCGGACACGAGGCCAAGCTTGCGAAGCTGCAAGCGGCCGGTCATCCGGTGGTGCGCATCAAGCTGGAATCGCCCGAACACATCGCCCAGGAATTTTTCCGCTTCGAGATCGCGACTGCCGTCGCCGGCGCGGTCATCGGCATCAATCCGTTCGATCAGCCCGACGTCGAAGCCAGCAAGGTCAAGACCCGCGAACTGACGGTCGCGTACGAGAAGACCGGCGCGTTGCCGGCCGAGACTCCGGCGTTTTCCGGCAAATCCATCGACCTTTATACCGACGACGCGAACGCCAAGGCTTTGGCCGCGGCCGGCGCCGGCGCGACTCTCGATAGCTGGCTCAAGGCGCATCTCGGCCACATCGGCGCCGGCGACTATTTTGCCGTGCTGGCCTATGTGGCGCGTGACGCTGCCAACGCCGCGCCGTTGCAGAAGGCGCGGCTTGCGGTACGCGACCGGCGCCACGTCGCGACCTGTCTCGAATTCGGACCCCGCTTCTTGCACTCGACCGGGCAGGCCTACAAAGGCGGGCCGGACAGCGGCGTGTTTTTGCAGATTACCGCGGACGACGCCGAGGATTTGCCGATCCCGGCGCACCGCGCAAGCTTCGGCGTGGTGAAGGCGGCGCAGGCCCGCGGCGATTTCGGTGTGCTGCTCGAACGCGGCCGGCGCGCGCTTCGGGCCCATATCAAGGGTGATTTGTCAGCTGGCCTCGCCGAGCTCGAGGCCGCGGTACAGCATGCATTGGCGTGAACGGAGTTGATGATGCAGATTGGTGTGATTGGTCTCGGCCGCATGGGCGGCAATATTTCCCGTCGTCTGATTAAAAATGGCCACGAGGTTGTCGTTTACGATCACGACGCCAAGGCGGTCGCGGCGCTGAGCCGCGACGGCGCGAAAGGCGCTGATGGCCTCGACAAGCTGGTACAGCAACTGCGCCCGCCGCGCGCGGTGTGGGTGATGCTGCCGGCCGGCAAGATCACCGATGATGTCATCAGTGAACTTGCCAAGCTGCTCGCCGCCGGCGACATCGTGTTGGACGGCGGCAACACATTCTGGCGCGACGATATCCGCCGCGCCAAAATGTTGAAGCAACGCGAAATCCATCATGTCGACGTCGGCACCAGCGGCGGCATATGGGGCCTCGACCGCGGTTATTGCATGATGATCGGAGGCGACAAGGCCATCGTCGATCGCCTCGATCCGATTTTTTCCGCGCTCGCCCCCGGTCTCGGCAATGAGCCGCGCACGCCCAAGCGTGACGGCCGCGATCCGCGCGCCGAGCACGGTTACATCCACGCCGGGCCCAACGGCGCCGGCCATTTCGTCAAGATGGTGCACAACGGCATCGAATACGGCCTGATGCAGGCCTATGCCGAAGGTTTCGATATTCTCAAAAACGCCGGCAACAAGACGTTGCCCGAAGACAGCCGCTTCGATCTCGACCTCACCGACATCGCCGAAGTCTGGCGGCGCGGCAGCGTGATCAGCTCCTGGCTGCTCGATCTCACCGCAAGCGCGCTCGCCGCCGATGACAAGCTCGAAGGTTTTGAGGGCGTCGTCGAGGATTCCGGCGAAGGCCGCTGGACCATCATGGCGGCGATCGAGGAGGCGGTGCCGGCGGACGTGCTGTCGGCGGCGCTCTATACCCGCTTCCGCTCGCGGCAAAACCACACTTTTGCGGAAAAAATCCTCTCCGCCATGCGCAAAGGCTTTGGCGATCACGTCGAGCCGAAAGCCAAGCAATCATGACGGCAACAGCGGCGACGGCGCGGCCGGCGGATCCGTGCAGCCTGGTGATTTTCGGCGCGTCCGGCGACCTGACGCACCGGCTCCTGGTTCCGGCGCTGTAC
>JBAUYI010000024.1:0-2321 GCA_049584715.1 Xanthobacteraceae bacterium | reverse complement strand
CCTCAGGTCAGGTCCGCTACAGCCGGTAATTCGGCCCGTCGTGCCTCAGGCCTGCAGCACCCCGGTTGCCTCCGTCTGCTTGGCCAAGGCCGCTTGATGACAGGCGGCGATCGCCAGCACAACGCCGGGCGCCCAGGCGATGACGGCCAGGGACGCCAGCGCCGCGGGCACGGAGAAGACGAGTGCTGCTCCGGTCGAGAACAGGGCGAAGGCGCCGGCGGTGAGGGTCAGGAAACCTGCCGCGAGCAATGCGATCCACCAACGCAGGACGCGCGCCCGGTACGGGTGGTCGGGGGGGAGGCAGTCGCGCACGGCCGCGTAGGGCATCCAGAGGTTGACGATCGGCACGAACCAACAGCCGACGCCCCAGGCCGGGGAGGAGCGCGACGGAATGCCCAGGGCGCGCCCGGCGGACGCCGCCCGGTGTTGCCAGATGCAGGCGAAGACCACAGCCACCACCGTGGCCAGCCCGACCAGGAGGGCGAGCGGCGTCAAGTTGCTGCCCGTTGCGTGGTACGCCGGCGTGGGGGCGCCGCTCTGCGCCGCATCCCAGTCAATCCGAAACTGGTGTCCCGCGGAGCGCAGCTGGTTCGCGTTCACGCGCTGCAGCAGAAGGGTGACGATGAAGTAGACGGCCGGCATCGCGACGGCGAAGCGCGCCACCGGCACCAGGCCCCGCTCGTCGTCCACTAATTGCGTCGTGGTGAACGTGTTGAGGCGTTCGGATGCCACGGCCCACGGCGCCACGTGTGAGGCGGGTCCCTGCGGCGCAGCCGCGCCGGCCCACGCCGGGGGCGGTGGCGGTGGCTGGCGCTGCGGCAGCACGGTGGCCTCCGACCAGGAGTAGCCGTCCCACCAGCGTTGGCCCGCTCCGCCGGCGGGATCGTCGTACCACCCCGGGGGTGCGCCTGGATACCCGCTGTGGTCGCTCACCCGCCCATTCTCTCAAAGGCGGAGGGTGGCTCCGGACCAGCCCTCCCTACAGCAGGATTTCGGCCATCTCAGCCAGCGCGGCGATGTGGGCGTCCGTGTCGGGCAGGCCCGAGTGCATCGTGTTGAGCGAGAGGTGTGTTGCCCCGGCTGCCCGCCAGCGCCGGGCGTGCTCGGCGATCCTGTCGTGATCGCGGACGGAGTACTCGAGCCTTCCTTCGAACTCGAAGTTCGACAGGTCGCGCCCCGCTTCGGCGGCGCCCTCGCGAATGTGCTCGATCGCCGCATCGAGGCCGCCGCCGGGCCGCACCATGGGGAACCAGCCGTCGGCGATGCGCCCGACCCGGCGCAGCGCAGCCGGTGCGTGGCCGCCGATCCAGATGGGGATCGGTCGCTGCACCGGTGGCGGGGCCAGCCCGGAGGCCCGGATGTGGTGGTAGCGGCCGTCGATCGTGACGCTCCGCTGTGTCCACAGGGCGCGCAGGACGACGACCTGCTCTTCCAAGATCGCGGTCCGCTCCTCGAAAGGCACGCCGAGCGCGTCGTACTCGAGCTTGTTCCAGCCGATACCCAGACCGAGACGGAAGCGTCCGCCGCAGAGCAGGTCGACCTCGGCCGCCTGCTTGGCCAGCAGCGCGGTCTGGCGCTGCGGCCCGATGAGGATGGAGGTGGCGAAGGCCAGGTTGGTGCACCCGGCGAGATACGCGAACATCGTCAACGGCTCGCGGAATGTGTTGTCGATGGTGTACGGGCCGCCGAGATCGCCGAGCACCTCGACGTCACCGCCGAGGACGTGATCGTACGCAGCGAAGTGGCTGTAGCCCAGGTCCGCCGCGGCCTGCCCGAGGGCGCGCACCGCACCGCGGTCACCGCCCACCTCGGTCTGGGGAAAGATCACACCGATATCCATCGCGCCAGTCTGCCGCGCGCCGCCGCCACGCCGCTCCACGTCGCTGACGTCGCCGACCTGGGCCCAATCACGCCCCGACGGTCCCGGCCGTCCCGGGCGACGGTCCCGGGTAACTTTGGAGCCGATGAAACTCCGCATCTTCGTGGAGCCCCAACAGGGCGCCTCCTACGAGCAGCAGGTGAGGATGGCGCAGGCCGCTGAGACCTCCGGCTTCGACGCCTTCTTCCGCTCCGACCACTTCCTGGCCATGGGCGGCGACGGCCTCCCCGGGCCCACCGATGCGTGGCTCACGCTCGCCGGCATCGCGCGGGAGACCGACCGCATCCGCCTGGGCACCATGGTGACCTCGGCGACCTTCCGCCTTCCGGGATTGCTCGCCATCCAGGTGGCGCAGGTCGACGACATGAGCGGTGGGCGCGCCGAGCTCGGCCTCGGTGCGGGATGGTTCGACGCCGAGCACACCGCCCACGGCGTGCCGTTC
>JBAUYI010000023.1:0-57510 GCA_049584715.1 Xanthobacteraceae bacterium | reverse complement strand
CACCTTGCCCGGTTCTTAAGGTTGGTTCACCGAACCCTTTTGAATGAGAAATTCAGCCAATTTCTCGCCGATCATCTTGGTCCCGTAAATGCCGATGTGGTCGTCATCCAGATAAAGCACGTGGTGGTCCTTGATGCCGTAGCAATTGCGCTCGTCGCACAACAGCGGCATGGTGTCGAAGACCTGGAGATTGGGGTGGCGCTGCCGGATTTTCTCGATTGCCGTACGGTAGTCCTTCTGCCGCGCCTCGACTGCGGACCGCTCGATCCAGCAGTCGGTAAGCTTGGACCGGAATGGCTTGTCGTAAAGGCAATCCTGGATATCGAAGCCAAGCTCCGGAAAATCCAGCACGATGATGATTCTTTTGTTGGCACGCTCCAGAACATCGATTGCGCCGGACACGCCGAAGCCGAACAATTGCGCTTGCGTCAGGCCGCGTTGCTCGGGATTGGCGGCTTCCAGCACGACATCGTGTTCGCGCTCCTGCGGGCCGAAGCCGAAGCCCTTGCCCAGCAGATAGACCGGCCCACGGAACGCGAAGATCACGGTTTCGAGGCCGTCGATGCCGGCGAGATAGGCAATCTGCCGTTCACTGGTTTGCGCCGGACAATAGCCATTGAACGGCCTGTTCGATTCAATCAGCCCAACCAAAGGAAAAGAGCAGGTTTGCAGAAACGCGACGTTGCGGCCCGGCATGGCCCAGACCAAGCCCGGATAAAGCACGTGAGCATGGCTGTCGCCAACGACAGCGATGCGCGGCGTAACGCCGGGCAAGGACTGGCACAGATTGGCGGAAATCGAACCGTCGCCCGCCGGCGCGCACGACACCGTCTTTTCGTAAAATGTTTTCAAAAACGTCGAATCGAAATCTGACCGCACGTATCCCGTGGCGTTGGCGGTGCGCCACGGCAAGCCCGCGCCGCGCTCGATCGCATAGCCGATGCCGCCGATCGCCACGGCGACCATGACCAGCGCGACCGCCGGCCGCGCGACGCGGCTCATGCGAATGGGGCGCTCCAGCAACTTATAGGTCAGCCACGCGAGCAGGAAACTTAAAGCCACGAGAACGTCGCGCACCCAACGCGGCGGATCGTTGAAGAAAGCCTGCCAGGCAAACGACAGCAAGGGCCAGTGCCAGAGGTAGAGCGGATAGCTGATGAGGCCGATGAGAACAAAAGGCCGCCATGCCAAGACATGCCGATTGAACACGGCGTCCGCACCGGCCATGATGATGAGGACGGTCCCGAGCGTCGGCAGCAAGGCCCACCAGCCGGGAAATGCTTTGCTCGGCGACAACATCACCAGTGCGATCGCGATCAACGCGGCGCCGCCCCATCCGGCAATCTCACGCACGAACGGAACGCGGCGCATTTTCACGGTCGCGGCCAGTGCCTCGGCCGACCAGCCTGGCACGCGTTCCAGGCTCGCCAAGAGACTGCCGAGCATCAATTCCCAGACCCGTGTGAACGGCATGAAGAACGTGGCCGCCGGATAGCCGTCGACCATCATCACGTTGGCGAGAAAGGACGCGACCGCAATCAAAGCGGTGACGACGGCGATGTTATAGGCGCGCTTCGAGGCCAAGAGGAGCACCGCCGGCCAGACCAGATAGAATTGCTCCTCGATGCTCAGCGACCATAGATGCAACAGCGGCTTGCGGATCGCCTCGGTGTCGAAATAGCCGGCCTCGCGCCACAGCACGAAATTCAAGACAAAGCCGACGGCGGCGACGATGTGCTTGCCGAATTGCGCGTAGGGCTGGGCCCACATGATGAACCAACCCAGCACGGCGCACGTCGCCAATACGAGCATCAGCGCCGGGAATATCCGTTTGATGCGGCGAACGTAAAATTCAGCGAAGCTGAACTTTGCTTCGGCGAGGCCCTTGAGCACGATGCCGGAGATGAGATAGCCGGAGATGACGAAGAAAATGTCGACGCCGATAAAGCCGCCCCTGAACTCGCGCGGCCAAGCGTGAAAGCCGACAACGACAATAACCGCTATCGCACGCAGGCCGTCAATGTCGGGGCGATATTTCAGAGCCGGCGATACGGACATCAGAAGCGGCCAGACAGACTATGCGCGCCTGAATGACGCATTGAACCGAACTCCCCGCCCGAGCGAACGCGAACCCGCATCCCATAGTACACATTCATTCGATTGGGAAAGTGGTCGTGGTTTGATTTTCATGCGCCTCGCCCACGGCAAGGGCGCCGCAGCGGGAGCCTGCGCTTACGGCGCCGGACAGCTGAGCAGAGCCGATCGGCCGTTCGCTTCCGGCGTCAGATAGAACTGATGCACCGTCTGGTCGCTGCCGCAGCGCCAATTGGCGACAAAGTCCTTGCTGCAGCCGTCGGCCGGGTCGCCGAGCTGCACCGCGTCGACCGCGAACATGCAGGTCGCCTTGGCTTTGTCGCAGGTGCGTGTCAGCGCCGCCGTGACATTGCCGATCTTCACCAGATTGGGCCGGCCGGACGGCGACGCGAAGTCCTTGCAGGCGAGACCATAGGTCGCGTCCACGACATGGATCACGTTGGCATTCGGATCCTGCGGGGTCAGCCAGTAATCGAGAATTTGCATGGTGGCAAAAAACGATATCGCCACGACCGCAAAGCCCCCGACCACCATAAACAGGACCCGACCGATCGACGACCCCATGGCCGATTTTTCTCCTTAAAGGTCGCTGCGATCGACGCGGCGCGGACGATTCTACACGTGCGCTTGTCAAACTGCCAAGGGCCGGTTACAGCCGCGCGATCGGCTCACATTGCCGGGTTTCGGCATCGCTTGCCGGCCGTCACGCCGGCGGACATCTCAGCAAGGACGCGCGCGCCCGCGTTCGGCAAACTGCCGTGACGTCACCGGCTTGCGCGACGATCAAGATGCTGGTCTCCTGACCTGCGCTGTCTCAATTCGCGCGCGGTGAGAACCGCCGCCAACTCACATCGAACGAACGTCGCGATGGCATCGTCGCAATCCGATCCATTGATGCCGCAGACCGCCACGGCCCTGGACCGCGGAGCAGCCGTGACGCTCCCGCTTCTCGCGCTGGCGCCGATTGCGCTGTTTGTGCCGAGCGGCTCCGCCCGTGCAGACCGGGCGAAATTGGCGCTCGTCAGCGCGCTGACGGCAACGTTTTTTCTGTTTGCCACGAAGACCTGGTTTCCCGGCGGCGCAAGTCAGTTCATACAATACGCCGATGCGATCGTTCGTGGCACGACATTGCCGCCGGACGTCGCGGCGCGCGATGCCGGATATCCGCTACTCATCATTCTCAGCGGATACTTGTCGTCGCACAGTTTTATCCCGCTGTTGTTGATCCAGGCCGGGTTCGCGATCCTGCTGCCAATAGTGGTTTACGAAAGCTTACGTCGCCTTTCGCCGGTGACGGCTTATTATGTCGGCTTGGCGGGCATCGTGACGCTTAGCCCGTTTTATTTCATGAAATTGATTCATCACGACCAGCTTTACATTTTTTCTGTCGAACTGATGCTGTGCCTGCTCCTGATTTTCGTGCAGACGAAACAGCTGCGCTTCCTCTATGTCTTCACCATGGCGGCAATCTGCGCATCCATTGCCAGACCCGCGGGCAATGCGCTGTTCCCGTTGTTTCTGGTCATCGGTTATCTCGCCGTGCGCGGCAGCATTCTGCACTATCTCGCATGTTCTGCGGTCTTTGCCGCCTTCGTCGCCGGCTATGCGTGGCACCGCGAGGTGATTTTCGATATGCAACATTCTCCGGCAACGCCGAGCTACCTGGGACGGCAGGTTTTTTACGATCCGTATCTCAACACGCTGGACTACGGAATCCGGTTATCGCCCCATGACGTCGGGCCGAATTTCACCCGCGCTCTTGACGCGCTGCGAAATCGCCTGCAGCCGAGTCCGCGGGACTCCGAATTCGTACAAACGCAATATGGCAGAACGGGCTACAAGGCGGAATTTGCCAGCGCCTACATCGACCCGCTCACGACCGACGAACTGATGGCTCAGGTATTGGCGAGACCGAACTGGGAGTACTATACCCTGTTGTGCCTCGCCAACGACGATCGCCTCTTGCTGGCGGCAGCGCTGGAGATTGCGCGGGCCCATCCAAGCCTTATCCTGCGCTATTCCGTCCGCAACCTTCTTCATTTCACGTTCAACCCCGGCTACAAGCACTCGCGGTACAATTTGAACCCGTTCCGTTCCGAAGCGCTGCTGTTCTATCCTGCGCAAGCCGCCGTGGATGAAGATATTACGGGGTTTCCGGCGCGGGCCGTGCGTGAGTTGAATTTTGATCCCGTCCCGCACGAGCCGTTCATCGTGCACCGTCTCTACAACGCGATGCAGACGATGTGGCTGAAAAGCTATAGGACGGAAGTTGCCATTATGGCCTGCCTGATGTGCGTGGCTTGGGGGACCGCCGCTGTGCGCCTTGTCCAGGCCGTGCGGCCGCGGGCGAAGTCGGCATCCATGGCGGCGCCGAATTCGGGCGGGCTTCTCAAATCCGACGACGCGCTGGTCGCCAGCATCGTCATCGCCTCGCTGGTCTTCGGCTACAATGCGGCAGTGACTGCGATCTTTGCCGAACCGGACTTCCGCTACCGTCAGACCAGCGATCTGCAGGCTATCCTGATAGCGGGGCTGGGTTTGATCGCGATGCAGCCATGGATCGGGCCGGCTCTCCGCCATCGTGTGCCCGCGGACGTCGCCGAGCGATGGGATCGCGCCGTGCGCTGGATCCACTTAGCCGACATCTGGCCGCGGCTTACCACAATGCAGCTTGCGGCCATCGTGATCGGCACCGCGTGTGCCGGTTTGGCCGGATGGACGCTCTTCATTCTCGCAAACACGCAAGTTTGACGTACCATCCGGTTGGTACCGCGCCGGCCATTGCAAAAACAGCGGCAGCGGCGCGATCTTTCTCGGCGCAATCCGCGCCTGCGCTTGTCAAACCGTCGAGGGCTGGTTAAAACGCCGCGCGGTCAACCGCAGTCGCCGATCGGCGACCTTCGATCGCCCAACATTGCCGGGCTTTGCTTGTCGGCCATCGCGCCGACCGGCATCCAAGTGAGGACGTGAGGAATGGGCCGCCTGCTCGACATCGTCACCCCGCTGCACAAGGCGACAAAGCGCGATTACCTCGCGCGCATGAACGACGACAAAGTGCACTGCATGGTGAAGGCCAAGGAATACGAGTTCGATTACTGGGACGGCGACCGCCGCTACGGCTATGGCGGCTACAAGTTCATCGAAGGCCGCTGGAAGCCGGTGGCGCAGGCCTTGATCGACATCTATGGGCTCGAGGACGGATCGAGCGTGCTCGACGTCGGCTGCGGCAAGGCGTTCCTGCTCTACGAAATGAAGAAGATTCTGCCGGGGCTCAAGCTCGCCGGCTTCGACATCTCGAAACACGGCCTTGCCGAGGCCCGTGACGACATCAAGCCGTATTTGTTCCGCTATCGCGCCCAGGACCGCTATCCTTACGGCGACGGCGCGTTCGATCTGGTGATCTCACTCGGCTGCCTGCACAATCTGCGCCTTTTCGAGCTCGAGACCGCGGTGCAGGAGATCAACCGGGTCGGCAAGAACAAATACATCATGCTCGAGGGCTATCGGAACGAGCTCGAGCAGTTCAATCTCGAATGCTGGGCGCTGACCGCGGAATCGATCCTGCATACGTCGGAATGGATCTGGCTCTATAATCATTTCGGCTATACCGGCGACTACGAATTCATCTATTTCGAATAGGTTTTCGCGCATGCAGATCAAGACAGCGAAGGCGGCGATTCTCGCGCAATCGCGCGAGCCGCTTGTCGTCGACGAGATCGCGCTGCCGGAGACGCTCGGCGTCGGCCAAGTTCTGGTCAAGGTGCTCTACTCGACGATCTGCGGCGCCCAGCTCAACGAGATCGCCGCCGCCAAGGGGCCGGACAAATTCCTGCCGCATCTGCTCGGCCACGAAGCCTCGGCGCAGGTCATCGAGATCGGCTTGGGCGTGACCACGGTGAAGCCTGGCGACACCGTGGTGCTGCACTGGCGGCCGAGCCAGGGCATCCAATGCCAGCCGCCCGCCTATCAATGGCGCGGCAAGAAGCTCAACGCCGGCTGGGTGACGACGTTCAGCGACTATGCGGTGGTGTCGGAGAACCGGATGACGGTGATCCCGCCCGACTATAACCTGCGCGACGCGCCGCTGTTGGGCTGCGCCGTGACCACCGCCGCCGGCGTGATCAACAACGACGCCAACGTCAAGATCGGCGAATCCGTGGTGATCTTCGGCGTCGGCGGCGTCGGACTGAACGTCGTACAGTTCGCCGAGCTTGCCGGCGCCAATCCGATCGTTGCCGTCGATCTGATCGATGCGAAACTCGACATGGCAAAGAGCCGCGGCGCCACGCACGTCCTCAATGCCAACGCGGGGTCGGACATGGACGCCGAGATCCGCAAGATCGTCGGCGCCAAAGGTCCCGACAAGGTGATTGAGACCACCGGCGCGAAATCGGTGATCGAGCTCGCCTATAATCTCACCCACGCCGACGGCACCTGCGTGCTGGTTGGCGTGCCGAGCGAGAAGGTCTCGATCTACACGCTGCCGATCCACTTCAACAAAGTGCTGACCGGCTCGCACGGCGGCGACGCGGTGCCCCATGTCGACATCCCGCGGCTGATCCGGCTGATCGAAGCCGGGCGGCTGTCGTTCGAAGGCCTGATCACCCACGAATTCCCGCTCGACGATATCAACGCGGCGCTCGACGTGGTGCGCAGCGGCACCGCCGGCCGCGTGCTGTTGCGGATCGGCGGGGCCTGAGCAGTGCGGCGGATCGTTCGCAGCGGCGATCGCACGAGGCGCCGAGAATGAGCTCCGGCAATCCTGTGCCCTCGAACGGCGTCGTCGGCAAGACGCGACGGCTTGCTGCGCGTGGAATTCGCGTGGCACAGCTCGTTGCCGCGCGTGGCGGCGCCATGGCCGCCGATGCCCTGCGACGCAAGGCAAGAGAACTCGAGATTCGCCTAGACGGCTTGCACAAGGGGCTCGACATCAAGCCGATCTCGGACATCGCTTTTCCGCGGCTGGATCTGGCCTCCAGCAACAATCCGGTCAAAGCGATCATGGCGGCGCCGGAGTTCGAAGCGACCACGGCATATTTCGTCGACAATCCGGTAACCGAACGCTCGCTGATATCGTCCCAATCACAAGCCTTGCTGTACAGCCTCATCCGCAATCTTCATCCCGGTCACGTGTTTGAAATCGGCACCTATAAGGCGGGAACCACCGAGGCGATCTGCCGTGCGCTTTACGCCAACGGCAAAGGCATCGCCCACGCGGTCGATCCATTTCGCGGCGAGTATATTGCCGCGGTGCTCAAGCTTTGGCCGCCGGAACTGTTTCGTCACGTCCAACTCCACGCCAAGGATTCGATGGCGTTCTTCGGCGATATGGAGCGGCATAACATTCACCCTGATCTGGTGTTCGTCGACGGCAACCACGACTACGAATTCGCCGCCTTCGATATCGCCTGCGGCGCCCGCGCCATCACGCCGGGCGGCTATATTGTCGTCGACAATGTCGCCCAACCCGGGCCGTTCTTCGCGGTGCGCGACTTCCTCGCGGCCAATCCGGACTGGTGCGAGCTTGGCACCGCGGCGACCGACTACGACCGGGACAAGGCCTTCGACTACGGCCGCTCTACGATCATCGAAACCGATTTCATGGTGCTGCGCGCGCCTGTCGTACACGGCGTCGGCGAACGGCCGTTCAACCGCGGGCGCATCCGCTGGAATTCGCACAAAGTCGTCGGCCTCCGTCTCAAGCTCGTGCCGCCGTCGCAACCGGGATGGCTCACGGCGCAGGTGGTGTTGCGCGGCTTCGGCGCAATGCCGGCCGAGACCACCGGCGAAGCGAGCGTCCAGGTCGAGGCGGGTGCGACGGAATTGTCGATTACGCTCACGCAGCCGGCGCAAGTCGACGGACAGTTCGCTTATCTCACGGTCGAGCCGTGGTTGATCTGGCACGGCGCCCAGCCGCTGCAGCTGCTCGCCGAACCGGAGCCGTTTTAAGCATTTTAGTGAAGCATGATCTTTTCGGAAAACCGGCTTCCACTTTTCCGGATCATGCTCTAGCGCTTGATCATCAAGCCCTGGCCGGTCGGCAGTTCCATAATGACCTGGCCGCGTTCCGCCATGAAGCGATCGGTGGCTTCTTTGTGATTTTGAAAGTGCTTCCAGCCGTAGTCGTCGAAAATGATGATGCCGCCCGGCGAGACGCGGTCGAGCAGGACCTCAAGCGCTGCAGTTTCGGCGCGGGGTGAGTTCAGATCCAAATGCAGAAATGCGATCCGCTCCGGCGCAATGTCATGCAAAACGTCCGGCACGACACCCTTGGTAACGACGACATACTCCTTGTTGCGGAAACGATTGCGCACGTAGCTTTCGATATCCGAAGCCCGATACTCCTTGTCGATATGCTCGAGATATTGCGGCGCGCCGGGAAAGTCGGCCGCGGAAGAATATTGCGGCACCAAGCCGGTGAACGTGTCGTAGATGTAGAATTTCTTGCCGGCGCGGCGCAGGTCGACCATTTCGGTCATCATCCACGTCATGTCGCCGCGATAGACGCCGCACTCCACGAAATCGCCCGGCACCGCCAGGCAGTTCCGTGCCGCCCAGATCAGCGTGTTGTAGCGCCAGGAAATACCCTGGGGCGACCGGTATTGATTTTCGCCGGTGGAGCTATCGGCCTGCGCCAGCGCCGCCGCAAAGCCCGGCTCGGCGAGAAATCCCGCCGTCTTGTCCAGGGTCAGCAGCCGATCGCCCCAGAACACGTTCTGATGATAGGGCCGCACCACGCCGTCCAGGACCAGATCGAAAATCCGTGCCGCGAATTTCTTGGTTCTCATCTTGAAGCGAATCGCATTGCGCAGCGTTCGCGAGAGCGATGTCGGCTCGGCGGTCTCAGGCATGAGTGGGGCTCGCCACCTTGTTTCTTGTGTTCGTTGCCACCCGCTCGACGACATCCCAGACGTCCGGCACTTCGAGCCCGTAATGCGCGCGCAACAAGCTCGAATCAAGCGTGGTATGCAGCGGCGTCGCGCCCTCCGGCAGTCCGGCCGCGCGCGCGCTTGTTTGATTGACGAGTTTTGGGTCGGCGCCGAGATAGGCGGCGAGGAAGCCGCCGATGTCGGCATAGGTGACGTCGCGCGGCCCGGTGAGCTGAAAGATGCCGCGCGCGCGATCTTGCAGCAAGGCGGCGATCGCGGCGCAGACCAGGTCGGTCGGCGTCGGCGCCAGCGCCAGATCGTTGAAAACGCGGATCGGCTTGGCCGCGGTGAGGTCTTTGATCCAGCCGCCGATCAGCGGCATGGTGTCGGACACCACTTTGGCGAGACGCAGGATGGCAACCGGCGCGCCGCCTTCCAGCTGACGCAGCAGCGCCGCCTCGGCGCGCGCCTTCTGGCGACCGTATTCGCTGACCGGCGAATGCGGCGCGTCGGCCCGCTCGTGCGGCGTGCGGCCGTCGAACACCTGATTGGTGGAGAGGAACAGGACCGCGATATCGCGCGCCAGGAGCTTGTCTGCGAGCGCCAAGGTCTGCACCACGTTGATATGCGCGGAGCCTTCCGGATCGTCGGCGCAAGCGGCAAGGCGCGCGATGGCGGCGCACAGACACACGGCTTGCGTCCCCGGCGGCGGTGCCCAGCCGTCGAGTGGCGCTGCAAGATCGAGAAACGGCCGATCGGGCGCGACCCGATCGCTGCGCCGCGTCGTCGCCACAACGCTTACGCCTTGCGCCTTCATCGCGCGATAGGCCGCCGCGCCGATTTCGGAATCACCGCCGACGATGAGGAACATCCATCAGCTCTTCGTCATTGCCTTAAGGCTGGCCTGCGTCCCGGCCGCGGGCGACCGTATCAGGCCACTTTATCCTTTACCTTCAAAGACTTGGACACCCGCGCTGCAATCTGGGCGGGCGCCAGCCCGTAGACCTCGAACAGCTCTTCCTGCAAGCCGTATTTGTGCGGGAAGGCATCCGGCAGGCCGATACGAACGAGCGCTGGCAGGCTGGCACCGAGCTTTTCGACCAGCACGTCGGTCACCGCGCTGCCGAAGCCGCCGATCATGGTGCCTTCCTCGACGGTCGCCACCAGTTCAGCGTCACGGGAGAATTCCAGCACCGCCTCCTCGTCGAGCGGCTTGACGGTGTGGAAATGCACGACAGAGACATCGTGCCCGTCTTTCGCCAAGAGATCGGCCGCGGCGAGGCAGTTGGTGGTCATGACGCCGGTCGCCAGCAGCACGATCGCGCGCCGCGAGCGTGCCCGCCGCATCGGGATCGCCTTGCCGATGGCAAAACCGTTTTCGTCGCGGCTGACGATCGGATCGCCGCCCTTGGCGAGACGGATATAGATCGGGTGCGGCCACTCCAGCGTGGCGTTCATCAGCCGCACCATTTCCTTGGCATCGCACACCGCCGTCACCATCATGTTCGGCAGCGCGCGCATGATGGCGATGTCCTCGATAGCGAGGTGCGTCGGACCGAGCGGCGCGTAGACCAGGCCGCCGCCGTTGCCGATGAGCCGCACCGGCAGTTCGTGCAGGCACAGATCGACCGCCACCTGCTCGTAGCAGCGCCGCGTGATGAAGGTGGCGATGGTGTTGACGTAAGGGATGTAGCCTTCCATGGCGAAGCCTGCCGCCATGCCGATGACATTGGCCTCGGTGATGCCCTCCATGTACCAGCGCTCGGGCATCTCCTTCTTCATGTCGCCGAGCAGCCCGGGGCTGAGATCGGAGCCGATGAACAGCACGCGCTTGTCGCGCTTGGCGAGATCGTAGACCATGTTGAGACAGGTCTGGCGCATGCGTTACTCCAGGGCGGCGTAGAGCTTGGCCACCACGTCGTTGGCGATCTTCGACTTGTGGTGCCAGTTGGCATCGTTCTCGGCGAACGCGATGCCCTTGCCCTTGACGGTATGGCAGATGATGGCGCTCGGCCGGTCGGTGGCGAGCGGCAGGCGATCGAAAACCTTGCGCAAGGCCTCGACGTCGTGACCGTCGACTTCGACGGTGGCAAAATTGAAGGCGCGCCACTTGTCGAGCAGCGGCTCGAGATCCTGAATCTCCCGGGTCGGGCCAGCCGACTGGATCTTGTTGTAGTCGATGACCGCGGTGAGGTTGTTGAGCTTGTGCTTGCCGGCGCACAGCGCCGCTTCCCACACCGAGCCTTCGTTGATCTCGCCGTCGCCCATGACCACGATGACGCGGGTGTCGCGCTTTTCGATGCGCGCCGCCAGCGCCATGCCGACGCCGTAGGAAAGACCATGGCCGAGCGCGCCGGTCGACGCCTCGACGCCGGGAATTTTTGCCGCTTCCGGATGGCCGCCGAGAATGGAATCGCGGCGGCAGAACGTGTCCAGCGTCTCGTAGGGAATAAAACCCTTCTCGGCGAGCATGACGTATTGGGCGATGCAGCCGTGGCCTTTGCTCAAAATCATGCGGTCGCGGCCCGGCCATTTCGGCTCGTCGGCGCGATAGCGCAGCACGTCGTCGTAGAGCACGCGCATGATCTCGATGAGCGACATCGAGGAGCCGACATGGCCGCGCTCACCGCCGTGCAGCGTGCGCACCGCAAGCCGGCGCAGATGCTTTGAGCGCTCGTCGAGCGGTGGCGTCGCGAGGTTGAGCGCCGGCGCGGCCTGAGCTGCCATCGCTTAGGCCTCCACCTTCTCGGCAAGGCTGGCGAGAAATTCGCGCGCATGCGCAAGCTGCCGGGCCTTGACGGCGCTCCAACTGCCGGTCTCGCCGGCCAGCACGCGCCGCTGCCAGCGCTCGGGAATGAACTCGTTGAGCAGGATGAGCACCCAGCGCAAGCCGAACAGCGGCAGATAAGCCGACAACCGGCTGGCGAAGGCGGGATCGCCGCCATAGAGCCGCGTCGCCGCTTGGCGGAAGCGCTCGCGCTGCGGCAGCTCGAGCGGCCGGCCAGGATGCAGCAAAATATCGGCGGTGAGTTTCACAGGATCGTCCCAGCCAAAATACTCGAAATCGAGGAACGCCAACGACCCGTCCGGCCGTCGCAAGCTGTTATGGAAGCCGAAATCGGACGGAACGAGGCTGCGCCATTCCTGCGGGAGTTCGACGTCAAAAGCAAGGCCGGCTGCCGTCGCCGTTCTGTGCGCTTTCGGGGTCTCGACGGCAAGCCGCGGCGCGACGGAATTATCAATGAAATCAATAAGTTCATGCTCGTCGCGGACGGTGTCGCGCAAGCGCGCCAAGCGCGCTTGAATCTGCCGTTCGATCTCACGGCCGTTGAGACAGGCTTCCGCTGCCGGCGGCTGTTCGGCGGCCCACGGCGCCGCGCGCAGGCCGTGGATGGCAGTGAGGAAAACGATCGCCGCGTCGATATCGGCATCGCTGACGTCGGCAACGTCACGGCCTTCGATCCAGCTCAAAAGCGCATAGCCGCGCTCGCCATCGACGCCAAGCACGCGCGGCACCGTGTCGATGCCATGGCGCTCCATCAGCCGCAGCGCGCCGACTTCGGTCGAGAGCCGGTCGCGCGGATCATCCCGGCGCGACGGATATTGCTTGAGCGCAAACGCGCGCCCGCCGCTCGCCACGCGCCAGATGCGGCTGTTGCGGCCGCCGGTGACGAGCCGGCTCACCGCGACGGCATCGCCGACCTGCGCCTGCGCTATCTCGGTCGCTTCGGCGAGCGCGCCGTCGGTCTCGCTCAAGGACCTGCTCCGCCAAAAACCTGCCGCTCGATGTCGCGCCACGTCGGGCAGCTGATGTAGGACGGCGACGCCGGCTGCGCGCCGTCGGCGAACAGAATGCGTTCGACGTCCGGCGGGAAACCGGGGTCGGTCAGCACTTCCTCGAGATCGTCGATGAAGTGCGTCAACGACAGCGCTGCGATCCGCGCAAGTTTTTCGGCCCGCGTGCTTTCGAAATAAACGTCCGCCAAGGCGATGCCGTGATCGCCGCCAAGGAACCCCTGCCCGGCCATCCAGTCGCGCGCCGCTTGGCGCAGGTTCACCCGGTCGGGATCGAAGTGGCCGTATTCGGTCTTATGGCTCACCACCGCGACCGCGCAGCCTTCGGTCCGGCAGCGGCGCAAAAACGCCGCGACGCCCTCGACCATGGTCGCACCACCGATGCCCTTGCCGTAGACTTGGCCTTGCAGGCGCTGCCAGGCGAGCTCGCCGCCGGGCAACAGCCGGATGGCGTCGCGCACCGCCTGCTTATTTCCGGAGAAACCGGGCGCGACCAGCCCGGCCGCCTTGGCGGCGGCACGGAACACATCGTCGTAGGCGATGATGGTGTTGTCGAAATCGATGCCGATCCGCAGACGTGATGCCATGGCGAAGCGCGCGGGTTTCCGCGCCGGCGTTAAGAGAATGACGGACGATCGGATTTGGACCAATCCAGCGCCTGGATACCGATCCAACGCGCCGCGTCGGCGACACTGGCAAAGCCTTCGATCCTTTGCGGCTCGGTGTTGGGATGGGTCACGCGTACATAGTAGCCGGAGCCGTCGCGGGCTTCGCAGATTGCGAATTCCCGCTCATCGCCGCTCGATCGCCGCTTGAAATCGCTGCCTTCCCAGGTCGGCGTCGAGCACAGCGCGAACAGGTAATGCGCCATGGACGAGAAGCCGGTGTGGACGACTTCGTCGTTCATGGAAAACACGAACACATGCTCGAAATACTTCTCGAGCAGCGCCTTGAGCTCGGTGCTGGTCTTGCAATTGATGTGGCCAGCCTTGCTCGGCGGCGAGGCGTAGGCCTGCGATTCGAGCGACGGCGTGCCGATCATCAGCAGGCCGTTTTCGGTCAGCGACTCGCACATATTGGCCAGATAGGCGTGCTCGTTCATGGGCGCGATGTGCTCGATGACGTCGAGGCTGAACAGCGCTTCGTGCTTGCGCGGCAAGGGCGCGGCGACAATGTCGTGGACCTCGGCCTTGAGCGGCCACCGCTCGTCGCGGCGCGCGCGGACGTCCTGGATGAACAGCGGGTCGAAATCGTAGACGGTGACGTCCGCCACCTCTTGGAGCACGACGCGCGTACCGAAGGCGTCGCCGCAGCCGACCTCGCCGACATTGCGGCGGCCCGCCAGCATCTTGGCGACGAATTTGTAGCGCGCCAACAGGAACGTCAGCCGGCGCGGATCGTCGTACCAGACCTGGTTGGTCATCAGGCCGAGCGAGGTCAGCCCGATCGTATCGCGTAATTCGAGGCAGCGATTGTATTGCGGCTCGCGCGTCTCCTTGGTGACGGCGGGCAGCATGCCGCTCGCGGTTTTCGCCAAAGCCTCGCGCTTCTCGCGCGCGGCTTCCGAACGCCAATAGGCATGTGCCGTCGCAATCTTAGGCGCATCGACGGTGAGCCGCATGACGAAGCTCGACATGTGACCGCGTCCGGCGACGCGCCGCGTCGACCGCCACGCATCGAGGTTGCCGATGAACGAGCACAACAGCAGGAAGCCGGCGCAAACCGCGGTCAGCGGCGCGGTCAGCCACAGCATCCTGTTCATCATCCGCCGCAGCTTGGACATGCCGGTGCGGCCCCACTGCCGAAACGCGTTCGACGGCACGAAATGGATTTCAGTCGGCACCGCGCTGGAGCGGATGAAGCGGGAGGCCTGGAACGTGACGCTGTGGCCGAATTCCCCGCCTTGGTCGACGACGCGGCGGTTGAGGACGAACAGAATGATGCGGCCGCCGTTCTTCAACAGCGGCACGATCCGGTCGGTCAATTCGCCGCCGTCCTCCATGTCGGTTTCGCTGAGCTCGAGCAGGCACAGATCGAACTTGCCGTGCAGCCGCTCGTAACGCTCGGGCGGATTTTTCAGGAACGGGCGGCAGCGCAGCCGGTGCGTGCGCTCGCCGTTGTCGGCCAGCGCCACGCTGAACGCCGTCGGCTCGTTCGACAACAGCAGCATGCGCTGACTGGGATCGGTGAAGAAGGAATCGATCTCGCGGATCACGGTCTGGAAGTCCGGCCAGGCCGGATGCCAGGGCAGCACGTGCGGCGGCTTGCCCATCAGGGCGAATTTGGAGTGCCAAAGCAGCCAATTGGTCAGCTTGTTCGGCGTCTCCGGCAGGCCGAGCGCGTAAATCCATTCCTCGTTGTTGAGCTTGCGGCCGCCGACCTCGTGAAACGCCGCCATGGCGCCGTGCCAATAGGGATGGCCACGGAACGGCTGCGGCTTGCGGCTGAGATTTTTCGCAATATCGGCGATGAAGACATCCGCTTCCTCGACGTTGCGATTGACCTCCGCCGGCAGCTCTTCGGCGTGGAAGAACAGCGAGTGATTGGCGTTCTTGCGATGAACGACGGTGGTCCATTCGCTCAAGCTCTTGGCCAGCGGCGAAACCTGAATCGGTCCGGGACGCAGGAATTTCGCCTCGTGCTCGCGAGCCTGCATCTCGATGACGAGGTATTCGTCGGAATCGGTAATCGCATCGACATTGCCGGACGGGCACATCTCGGGAATGAACGAATAATCGCACGACGAGCCGATGACGAAATCGGTGACCTCCGGGCGCACGCACAGCATGTGCATCAGATAGAAGCGCCCGATGATGGTGTTGCCGTCGACGCGCCAGAACAGCCGGTTGCTGTCGGTGTTGTGGCTGAACGGCAGATTGACGATGTTGGCGAGCACCAGCGGATGCAGGTTGTTGAGCGCCCATTGCATCATTTCGCGCGGCTGAAGCGCCAGCCCAAGCTCGTTGCCGGCCAGTCGTTCCTGCAACCATGGCAGCGCCGATTCGCGCGCGACCTGCATATTGCCGACGACGACCGCGCTGGTGCCCTGCTGCATGCGCTTGAGCGCGTTGGCGAACGAGCCGTCGGCGACGATGTAGTCCGACACCAGGAAGAAGAAGCAGGTGTCGACCATGTCCTCGCCGACTTCGCGCACCGCCTCGGTAAAAGACAGCGTGATGGTGGTCGAATAATTGCCGTCGGTGATCAGATGATCGATGGGATGGATCGTCGTCTTGCAGACGGAATCGAGCTGCTTGAACGCCGGGTGCTCGACGATGAAGGACTCGTCGTCGGCGCTGGTCAGGATGATGAACTCGGTCGGCAGCGCCGCGGCCAATGCCGGAACGTTGCCGGGCGCCAACAGCGTCGGCAGGCCGCATTCGAGGAACTGGCGGACGTAACTGTAGCCCCAGACGCAAAGCAGAAGCTTGGCCGCTTTCGGCGGCGCGCGCAATTCATGCGACGCCACCGGGCGGCGGCCGCTATCGACGTCGGGCGACAGGAATTCGACCTTGTTCATTTCAGCTTCAGCGCTTGCATCCGCTTGATGTTGTAGTAGCGGTCGTCCGACATGGAATTCGGCACCTTGCCGGCAAGGAACGCCGTCTTCAAATCGACGATGGCATCCTTGACCGTGCGGCCGGCGACGAAGCCGAGATCGCGCCGGATCTTCTCCGAGGAGACGTGATAGGAGCGATGGTCGTCGCTCGGCGTGACGACGATATCGACCTTTTGCCCGACCTCTTCACGCACCATGTCGGCGATGGTGCGGACTTTGAGGTTGTGATAGCCGGCGTTCCAGGTCTTGCCGCTGATCGCCTCGTCCGGCTGTTCGAGCAGCATCAGATAGAGGTCGGTCATGTCCTCGACGTGCAGGTTGGGGCGCAACTGCTCGCCGCCGAACACGGTGATGCGGCCGTTATTGATGGCGTGGTTGGTGAGGATGTTGACGGTGAGATCGAGCCGCAGCCGCGGCGCGTAACCGCACACCGTGGCCGGCCGCAGCGTCACCGCGACGAAACCGGGCTCGCGCTCTTCCTCCAAGACATCCTCGCACATGGCTTTGTACTTGGAATAGTCGGTGAGCGGCTTGAGCGGCAGATCTTCGGTGACGTTGGGCTCGTCCTTGATGCCGTAGACCGAGGACGAGGACGCGTAGATGAAGCGCTTGACGCCGGCATCCTTGCTCGCCTGCACCAGCGGCCGGAAGCAGTCAAAATTGATCGACCGGCCGAGATCGGGATTGAGGTCGAAGGACGGATCGTTGGAGATGCAGGCGAGATGAATCACGGCGTCGCAGCCGGCAACCGCGTTACGCACATCCGCCGCGTTGCGCAGGTCGCCTTTGACCTGGCTGAGCTTCGCCCCGTCGTCGAGGCCGGCAAAAACCTCGCCGTAAATGTACAGATCGAGAACGGCGACCTCATAGCCGGCGTTGAGCAACTTGGGCACGAGGTTCGAACCGACGTAACCAGCCCCGCCGGTGACGAGGACACGCTTTAACCGATTAGCCATCACGCTTTCCGATGTCCCTGTAATTATGCGGCCGGCGCCTTTGTTATGCCGCCGGCGCCTTGGCGGTCTTGGCCAAGCCGGTGCCCCAGCTCGTTCCCCAACCCATGTCGATGTCGAGCACGGCGTGGCACAGCGCCAGATGCGCGACCTCGACGAAGCCGTATTCCTTGTCCTGGCCGCGGACATAAAAGTTCACGTCGCCGGTGCGCCGCAACGCGTTGCTTTCGCCGAACCCGGAATAGGTCACGACTTTGCAGCCGCGCGTGCGCGCCTCTTTCACCGCGCCGAGGATGTTCGGCGACATGCCGGAGCTCGAAATCGCGATCAGGAGGTCGCCCGGCCGGGCATGGAATTCGAGCTGCTTGGCGAACACGTTCTCGTAGCCGAGGTCGTTGCCGAGGCAGGTGAGCGCGGAGGGATCGTTAAAGGCGAGCGCGCGCAGCCCGCCGTTCTTGGAAAAATCGATGGCCAAGTGGCTGGCGATGCCGGCGCTGCCGCCGTTGCCGATGAAGATGATCTTGTTGCCGGCATTGTGCGCCTCGTGGGCGGCCTTGCGCACCCACTCGCAGCCCGATTCCAGCGTCAGTTTTTTCGAAGCCAGATCGGTCACTTCGGCGGCGCGCATGGCGTTCGCCAAAGAGCCGATCCAACGATCCAGCAATTCCTGCATGTTTTTCAGGCTCCGATATTATTTGAGTAGGCCGGTAATGCCCTTGATCAAGGCCGCCTTCTCGATCGAGCGCCGATGGCCGACGATCTCGACCTTCAGCGCGCCGACGACATTGCCGATGAAACCGACGCGATTCATCGGCGCGCCTGCCGCGACCAGCGGCGCCGTCACTGCAAGGAACGCATCGCCGGCGCCGACCGTATCCACCACGTTTTTGGCGAAAGCAGGGATGGTGTGGGTGATGCCGCCGGCCTCGAAGGTGACGCAGCCGTGCTTGCCCTGGGTGACGATGATCTTGGAACAGTCGATGTGATTTTCGGCAAGCCGGCGCGCGATGTCGCCGACATTGGCGATGCGGTCAGAGACCGCAAGCCTCGCCTCCGGCGCATCGATGCAGACATAGTCGGCGCGGCCATATTTGGTGATCAGGTTATAGCCGAGATTGGCGCTGTTGCTTTGCGTGTTCACGGCGAGGAAGCGCGCTTTCGAGGTCAGCGCTTCGATCGACGACGGCGCGATCAGGCCATGGCCGAAATCGGCGGCGATGACGACGTCGTAGTCGGCCGCCCGGTCGACGATGGCGCGATCGACCTCGCCCTGCACGTCCGGCGTCAGCGGCTCGTCGTTCATGAAGTAGACCTCGAACAGCTTGCGCATATACGAGGGATCGACGAAACGGCGTTTCAGCGTGGTCGGCGCGCCGACCCGGGTAAAAGCCCGCAAGCCGACATTGGGCTTGAGACTCTGCCGGATCAGGTCGTCGTGGGTGTCGGAATCGCCGATGCAGGTGATGATGTCCACTTGCTTGCAGAACGACGCCACGTGATTGGCGGCGGCGAACACGCCGCCGGCGAACAGTTCGCGATCCTGATAGCGGGTCGCGATCATGTTCTCCTTGGGCGTCTTGTGCATCGGCAGGACGTATTGGTACTCGTCGATGATGGCGTCGCCGACGATCAGCACGCGGTAATCGGCGACGCGCTCGATCAGCTCGCAGAGCTGGTCGAGGCCGCCATCCTGGCGCAACGTGTCGAGATGCTCGCGGATATGCGGCTCGAAGACGTTGAGGTGGCGGTTGATCAGCTCGCTCGACGAGAACGACACCTCGTCGGTGAAATGGATGCGCCCGCCATAGGTCTCGACGGCATCGCGCTCGAGCGAAATCTTGCCGGTGATGTCGCCTTGCGGATTCTGGTAGTCCTGGCCCTTGATGTAGATCGACGGCCGGATGCGCTCAATGGCGCTCACCGCGTCGGCGGCGTCATTGATGGCGACCCAATCGACATATTCGAGCGTGGCCAGCATCTCGGCGCGCAAATCGGCGCTGAACACCGGGCGGCCGGGCCCTTTGTTGACGTAACGATCGGCGGTGACGGTGACGATCAGCACGTCGCCGAGCTTGCGGGCGGCTTCGAGATGGCGGACGTGGCCGAGATGCAGGAGGTCGAACGTGCCGTGGGCCTGGACCACGGTCTGGCCGGCGCGCCGGGCCTGCTCGCAGGCCGCCGCGACCTCGGCCAAGGTCCGCACCTTGCCGCGCGGGCTTGGCGAGCGGCCGACCGCCGGCTGCGGGATCAGTTTTGCGACGCTTGAGTCCATTCTCGTCCTCTTACGTCACCGGTTACGTCACTGGCTCGGCGTCGAGAAAGCGGAACCAGTCGCTGGTCGCTTCCGCAATGCGCGACGCCGTCCAGACCGGCGCGTCGCGCCAATAGTCGATGTTCGCAAGCATTACCTTGACGCCATCGGCAAAGGCGACCTTGGGCTGCCAGCCCAGGTCGCGCTGAATCTTGGCAATGTCGGCCCAGGTGCAATCCGGTTCTCCGGGGCGTTTGGGGATGCGCACGGTCGGCGGCGACCCCAAATGCCTCACCAACTCGTTGACGCTGACAGGCCGCCCGCTCCCAACATTGTAGATTTCGCCGATTTTGTCACTCTCGGCGACCGTGATCAACGCATCGACCACATCGGCCACGAAGGTAAAGTCCCGGGTCTGCTCGCCGTCGCCGACCACGGTCAGCGGCTTGCCGGCCAACAGCTGAGCCAGGAAAACACCGAACACCGCGCCATAAGTCCCGCTGGTGCGCGCCCGCGGCCCGTAAACGTTGAAGAAACGCACCGACACCGCCGGCAGCCGGTAGACCTGGGCCCAATGCATGACGAGCTGCTCGCCCAGATATTTGGTCAAGGCGTAGGGGTAGCGCGGATCGGCCGCGGCGGTTTCCGCGGTCGGATAGTGCACAGGAATGCCGTAGCAGGACGAGGAAGCGACATAGACCAGACGCTTGACGCCGTGACGGCGGGCCGCCTCCAGCACGCAAAAGGTGCCGTCGACATTGGAGCGGAAATAGGCTTGCGGCTCCTGGATCGAAGGCACGATGTCGGCGCGGGCGGCCAGATGGAACACCCGTTCGACGCCGGCGGTCGCGGCAGCTATTGCAGCGGCATCGGCGACATCGCCTTCGATGATCGTCAGACTAGAATTCCCGTTATGATGCTTAAGGTTAGCGCGCCGGCCGACGACAAAACTATCGAACGCGCGCACCGCACGGCCTTGCGCCAGCAAGCGATCGACGAGGTGGCTGCCGATAAAACCGGCACCGCCTGTCACCAAGTCGATTCCCGTCGGCGGTGCCACCTAACCTACCCCTTCTCGGCCGGTATAGGCGCGACCTTATGCGGTCAAAAGCCGCCAATATCAAGCTAAGAGGCTCGATACCTAAGCGTCGGGTTCCCCAAGGGTTTTGCGGCGTATTTTCCGGTTCATCCGGCCCGCGCGGGAGGCGGCCGGCCGCGACCGGGACCGCCCGGGATCATGACCCGTACGGGGCGTCGCCGTGTCCGGCGCTGCTAATTGGTTTTCGCCACTGGACCCGACACCGCCGGTTGGACGACAGATGCCGCCGTGGCCTGCCGCCACATCAGCGGCTCCAATCCGGCAAGCGCCCGCACGGTGACGAACCGCAGCGGCAATTCGACCAGCACGTGGACGATCAGCGCCACCAGCACACAGGCGATCGCCACCAGCACAAACAGCACCACGCCCGTGATGGATGGCGAGGTGAAGGACTTGGCGAAATTAACGAATGTCATGCCCGGCGCGCCAACGAGCCCCCATAGGCCAAACAGCGCCGACATCGTCATGTCATGGGTGAGGTAGAGCGGATAGGTCAGATCACCGAGCCAGTTCGAAACGCGGTTATTCTTGGTCGCCTCGAAAACTCCCGGCAACGCGAGAGCGAACAGAACGGCCGCCGCATAGTCATTGATCCGGAACCAATCGTCGGCAGGAGCCCAATGGTTCCGAGAAATAAACCACGTGGCGGCGATGAGAATCGCAAACGCCGGCCACGGGCCCGCGCTCCCGATGTAGGGAACGCGCCTGGCCAGATGCCCAAGCATGAAAAACATGAATGTCGACGGCAGAAAAAAATAACTCCAGGTAATGTACGTACCGAACACCGGCGTATGAGGCCCAACCATAAAGAAGACGACGGCCCTCACCGCCAGAGAGCCGACCAGCGCGGCCAAAGCCGCGCGATCGGATCGCAGCAGCCATGGCGCCAGCAGATAGAACGTCATCTCCGCGCCCAGCGTCCACCCGATCTCCGTTCTGATCGGGAAGAAACCAAAATATTGATCAGGATAATGCGCGAACGGAACGAGCCAATCCGATCCGAACAGAAAGATCGCGCTGAAGACGCCCAGCGGCGATTGGTGCAGCCACGCGGCGGACACCGTCACGGTGGAAAATACCACCATGGCCCACCACAACGGATAAATGCGCAGGAACCGCGATTTGTAGAACTGATAAGTTCCGGCTTTTGTCCGTGGATACTTGGAATCCAGGACATAACTCATCAGGAACCCGCTGACGATGTAGAAGAATACGACGGACCGGCCGCCGATAACATTCAACGTCCAACCGGCGTCGCAGGTAATCTGGAAATTTCTTGCAGTGTCGCATTCATGGCCGAGCACGACGCCGTAGGCGAGGAACAGTCGAATTGCCCCCATGCTCTGGCCCCTGCGCAATGCCGTGCTGACTGCTTGGCGCGAACCTGACCGGGAAGCGGATTCATGTCAATGGCGCGTACCGAAACGAACGCGCCGGACGCGTCTGGGCGGCGGCAACAGGCGCAAGGCTTGCTTGACATGACTTGACCATGCATCGCGTAATGACGATGCCTATCGTCGATAGGAGATTTCGAGAATGCAGCAACAGACGGCGTGGCCGACTATTCCGTTCTCCACCATCGATCTTTCGTCCGACAATCCCATTGTGGAAATCCTGAACGCGCCGAAGTTCGGCGAAACCGAGGCAGTCATATGCAAGACCGCAGCATCGCGGCGCGCGCTGATTTCGGCGGCGGCGGCGGCGTTGATCTACACCCTCGTTCGCAATGCCAAGCCGCAGCACATCGTGGAAATCGGCACCTATTACGGCGGCACGTCGGAAGTGATCTGCCGGGCCCTGCACGAGAACGGCTCGGGCATCCTCCATACGGTGGCCCCGTTCGAAGCAGAACGTGCAATTCCCATCTTCGATTCCTGGCCGCGGGAGCTGCGCCCGCACCTGGAGTTCTATCTCATGACCTCGATGGAATTTTACTACCGGCTCGATGCGCGCGGTATCAGGCCGGAGATCGCCTTTATCGATGGCGACCACTCCTATCAAGCGGCGCTTTTCGACATCCAGTCGCTGGCGAAATCGCTGGCGCGACGCGGCTTCCTGCTGGTCGACAACGTATCGCAGCCGGGACCCTATTACGCGGCGATGGATTTCCTGCAACGCAATCCGGATTGGACGCAATGCAAGGCCCGCAATCCGGAATGGGCCGATCCCAACAAGGCCTTGGACCGCGAGCGGACAAGTGTGCCGGAAACCGACTTCGAGATTTTGCGGGCACCGCACGGCTATAGCGTCGGGTCGAGGCCGGTGACCTTTGGCGAAATTCCGTCCGCGACCGAGGTCAAGGGATTGCGCATCCATGCCGAAACCGGCGGCGGCACCTTGCATGCTCAATGTATCCTGCGTGGCTTCGGTTCGGCAGCTGCCGAAGAGGTGACCTTGGCGGTGCTCGATATCGCAGGGCCCGGCACGGTGGATCTGATGTTTCCGATACCCCTTCGGCTCAAAGAATCGTTTGAACGTTGCTCGGCCGAGCCATGGCTGGTCTGGAGCGGCCAGACACCACTCAAGCTGTCGCAAGTTCCGACGATCATCTCCTGACCGATCCGAACCGCGCTACTGCCGCTCGGCGATCTCTACTCCCCCGAACACGATATTCTGGCCGGCGCCCTGGAAGTACTCCAGGCCGTTGCTGCCCTCCAGGAGATTCGCGGTAACGTAGATTCGGCCGTCCCTGGTCACGAGATCGAACGTCGTCTTGACCCATCCATCCTTCGCGGAAGCCACGCTCAGGTTGGCCAAATCGCCGGACGATTTGGTCATCATGGCTTGCGCCAGATCGTACGATGCCACACCGTAATGCACGGGACGGCCGGTCACCGGGTCGTTGCTGTCCCGTCCCTCGACCATGGCCCAGGCATTTGGCGCGGATTTGAGCCACATCGTGACGTGATAGGCGCCGCCGGGGTGGAGTTGGTCAAAACGGACCCCGAGGCCATGGCGCGAGGCGGTAGGCGTCGCGGTCAGCCGCCGCGGCCGGAAACCGGCGACGACAGGCTCTTCCGCCGTCTCGTCCCTGACGGTCAAGCCCACCAGATAATCCCATTCGTGCTCCTCTATGTTTGCCGGAGCGGCGGACGCGGAAGCGGCAGGAACGGGAGCACGAGCGGCAGCAACAGGCGCGATCGGCCGCTCACGATCGGCCGCCAATATCTTCTCGGCATAGAATTTGCCGATCACGTCCATGCCCTTGTCGGTCAGATGCGGCGCATCGATGAAATACGGCATGCGCTCGGGCCTGGGGTCGGGAAACAGCGTCCCGATATTGTAATACTCGACCGCCCTGCCGCGCGCGGCTTCTTCATCGACCAACTGCTCGAGCTGGACCGCGCCGTTGCCGAAAATATAAGTGAAGCTCGGCTGTGCGGTTTTCTGTCCGCACATCTCGTTCTCATGCTCGGTGAGATAGCCTTCGAGCGACACGGTCCGCTTTTCGATCGCGGCTTTGCGCTCCGGCGAGCCGACCGGATACTGATAGATGTCGTTGAAGTCGCCGGTAAACTGATTGACCACCGGCTGCGTCGATAAAATGTAGCGCGCCTGCGGAAACAGCTTCAGCATGCCCCGCTCCGCTGCGAGATAGAACGCCAGTATTTGCCGCGACTCTCCCACTTTCGTGGGAGTGATTTGCCGTCGGAATACCGTGTTTTCGGTGCTCGATTGATCGAATATCTGGTCGTCGGGAACGTATTGCTTGCCGGTGATGATACGATAGGCCCTGCTGTGTTCGATCAGCTTGTTCTCAAGCCAGCCGCGATAGAATACCGGGTGCAGCGTCGACATCAGATAGCCATCGATATACGAACGCATCGTCGCGAAATACAAAGGATTGCCCGGGCCTTGGGAAAAGGCGCAGCCGGTGGCTGCATCATTGAAGCCGTCCATGGAGACGACCCAGTCGGGAGCGAACTGGGCGCCCCAGAACTGCAGGCCGATGAACTGCTGGAACGCGATCCAGCTTCCCATCGCCAGATTGATCACCGTGTAGCGCTGGCCGCTCTGCAGACTATTGAGATAGTATTCCATCCGTCCCGCCACGGTGCGGTCGGTAGCGGTGGCGCCGACCCCCCATGCCGCCGAGCCGCCGGTGAACAGCACGACCTTTTCATCGGTCGCTTTATTGTAGGGACGGCCCACGATGAATTCGTGCCGGTCATTGTAGCCGAGCGAATTGGTCCGCACGCTGGAGGGATAGGTCTCCTTCGTGAAAGTATTGAAAAATTCCTGGTAGTCGCCCGGCGCGGTCGTGATCATCACGTAGGGCTGGAACGTCTGCCAAAGCCCGTTGAGCAATTTGTCCTGCCGTTCGCGTCCCCAGTGCCGGAAATAAAACTCGATGCCGCCCAGCAAGACGACAAGGACGATCAGATTGATCGCGACGAGCCCGATTGCGTGTGCATATTTCTTCATTGGCCGAATTGAAAATCCACCCGGACGAGCCGCCCCCGGTCAGAACAGCGTGTAGATCAGCGGCGCGACCACGCTGCCTTTCGAGAACACCAATAGCCCGCCGACGGCCACCATGATGAGAAGGACGGGCACCAGCCAGTACTTCTTGCGCGCGGCAATGAATCTTGCGAATTCACGGAGAAACGCCATGAACCGTGCCTTTGTCCCTTGCTACACCGTCAATCGGGATCGAACGCGTTGCGATAATCGAGAATGAGATCCGGATTCTGGCGGTCCTTATACAGAATGCAATTCCCGACCACCAGCATCTCGATCTCGGTTCCCATGAGGCAGCGGAATGCGTCCTCGGGCGAGCAGGCGATCGGCTCGCCGCGCACGTTGAAGCTGGTATTGACGAGCACCGGGCAGCCGGTTTTCGCCTTGAACGCGCCGAGCAAAGCGTGGAATCGGGGATTGGTCTCGCGATGGACGGTCTGCACGCGCGCCGAATAATCGACGTGGGTGACCGCAGGAATCTCGGAGCGGATGATTTTGAGCTTATCCAGGCCGTCGAGATGGCCAGCGCCGTTGGATTCCACGCGGCGGCGTTGTCCGACGTCGGCGACCAGCAGCATGTAGGGCGACGGCCGGTCGAGCTCGAACCAGTCCGAGACATCCTCCGCCAATACCGCGGGCGCGAAGGGACGGAAGCTTTCCCGATATTTGACCTTCAGATTGAGCGTCCGCTGCATGTCGCGATTGCGCGGGTCGCCAAGAATCGAGCGGTTGCCGAGCGAGCGCGGTCCGTACTCCATGCGGCCTTGGAACCAGCCGACGGCGCGGCCGTCGGCAAGCGCCTGCGCCGTCCGATCCAGCAGCACCGGTTCATCGTCCACAACCTCGAAATGAGCGCCCTCAGCGGTGAGGCGCCGGCGGACGTCCTCCTCGTCATATGACGGCCCGAGATACGCTCCCGACATCCCGTCGCCGGCTTTGGGCTGGCGCACGTCGTTGGTTTGATAGTGATAGGCCACGAGCGCCGCGCCGAGCGCGCCACCGGCATCGCCGGCGGCCGGCTGTACCCAGATTTGATCGAATTTGCCGTCGCGCAGGATTTTGCCGTTGGCGACGCAATTGAGCGCCACGCCGCCTGCCAGGCAGAGGTTGCGCTGCGGATATTCCGCCGCCAGGCCGCGGGTGAGCAGCAGCATCGCCTCCTCGAGCACGACCTGCGCCGAGGCGGCGATGTCCATGTGAGCTTGCGTCAGAGGTTCGCGCTCATCGCGCGGCGGCATGCCGAACAGCCGGTCGAACTTGCCGTTGGTCATGGTCAGGCCGGTGCAATAGTTGAAATACGACATGTCCAGCCGGAACGATCCGTCGGGTTTCAGATCGATGAGATTGTCGCGAATGACGTCGCGGAAACGCGGCTCGCCGTAGGGCGCCAGCCCCATCAGCTTGTACTCGCCGGAATTGACGCGAAAGCCGATGTAGGACGTGAATGCCGAATAGAACAGGCCGAGGCTGTGCGGGAAATGGATCTCCTTGAGGATATCGACCCGGTTGCCGCGGCCGAGTCCCGCGGTGGTCGTGGACCATTCGCCGACGCCGTCAACGGTGAGCACCAGCGCCTCTTCGAACGGCGAGGGAAAGAAGGCGCTCGCCGCGTGCGCATGGTGGTGCTCGGTGAACATGAGGCGCGCCGCATCGAAGTCCGGGTCGATCTTGCGCAATTCGCCGATGAGCATGCTCTTCTGGAACAGCTTTTCGCTGAGCCAAAGCGGCATGGCTTTGACGAACGACGCAAATCCGCGCGGCGCGAAAGCGAGATAGGTTTCCAACAGCCGCTCGAACTTGAGGAACGGCTTGTCGTAGAACACCACATTGTCGATGTCGCGCAATCTGGCGCCGGCCGCTTCCAGGCAATAGCGAATCGCCTGATGCGGGAAGCTTTCGTCGAACTTCTTGCGCGAGAAGCGTTCCTCATGGGCCGCGGCGACGACGTCGCCGTCGCTGACGAGAGCGGCGGCGCTGTCGTGATAATATGCGGAGATGCCAAGGACGCGCATTATCTCGGCCAGGCTCGTTTACGCCCGATCATAATGTAAGGCCCGCCGTCGATGCCACTCCTCGCCCTGCTCCCAATTCCGATCAGAACTGGTCTGCGAGCGATTTGAGCTCGGGACCGGGCGGGTTTCGTTTGATCCAATATGACGCCGCTTCGGGCTCGAGCTTGAGCGAAAGCAGGTCCTTGCCGAACAGGCGGATCAGGACGCCGGTGACGACGATCGCAAGCACATACATCAACGCCAGAATAATCGGGCTGACGACGAGACTCATCAGGTGTCCGAGCTTCAGCCACAGCCGCCGCAACGGCGCCAATGCGCGCGGCATAAGCAATGCAACTGCGACAAAAACCAAGCCAACGATGAGCCAAACGAAAAAATCGGGCCGGTCCTTCCAATAGTGGTGGCCCGCGACCAAAAGCAGGACGCCGCCGATGAGCAGCCCAAACGATCTGTTGCTGTCGCGCATAGGATATCTGCCGGCCCATGCCGTCCTAACACAGGGTAGCGGCATGTCAATTCCGCGCCCACGGCGGCCCGGCGCCGTAAACCCGATGTCACAATGGTTCGAGCACGTCATTGTCCGCTCTGATACACGATGCTAATCAATCCGAAGAAGGACTAGCTGGCGCCTACGCCACGCCCTCCAGTGGAGAATGACATGACCAAACGCTGGCGCGCCGGCTGCCTTGTTGCGGGCATGCTCGCCGTGAGCTTTGCCCCGGCTATGGCGCAAACGCCGATCCAGGTGCCGCGCACCTACGAATGCGCCGCCAACGCACATTGCTCCGTGTCCTGCCAAATCGACAGCGACAAACAAATGCAGACCGGCGCCCCGAAGACGTTCACCATCACGCCGATTGCACCGAACAACTATGTCGTGGAGCTCGTCGAGCAGAACGGCCACGTTCAAACACTTTATCTGGCCGGCGGGAAGATCGTGTGTAATCTCGACGGGCTGACAAAAAAGGGCGCAGAATAGCAAGGCCTCGAAGCTCAGCTCCCGCACTATTGCCGGCCGCGCAACGTCGCCGGCGTGATCTCGCCGCGCGCGAAAAAACGCCCTCGGAAAATTCCCGCCGCGGCCCAAACTGCAAGCAATCCCCAACAAGAATAGAGATACGTCGTGGCCAGATGAAGGTTCTCGGCCGGTCCCGACACCTTTGTCAGCATCATCGCGGCGGCGAATACCGCGAGCGCCAGGAACGGCAGATGCGGCAGCCAGTAGCGGCCGTGCGCGACATCGGCCGTGACCAGGGTCCGGATGACCGACAATGGCACCGCCGCCGCCGCCAACAGCAGCATCAGCGGCGACGTACAAAACCGGATACCGTGCGGAGCGCCGCAAGCAAGGTCCGAGCCGGCCCACAGCACGACGAACGCCGCGGCGCCGAGCGCAAACGCGGCGAAGATCGCCTTCATTACTGCCGGCGAGGTGTCCTCGCCCTCGCCTTGAATGCTGATGACGACCGGCAGGATGATCTGAACGACCGGCTGCGTCGCGGTCACGATCGCCTTCGGCAGCACGCTCGACGCCGTATAGATGCCCAAATCCGCCGGGCTCAAAATCAGATAGGCCAGGAAAATATCGGCGTTGTTGAACAGCACGAAGCCGACGAAGGCGCTGCAGAACGCCAGCGCCCGCCGCAGCGAATATGCCGCGAGTTTCGGGCTGTCGTCCGTCGCGTCCGGCGCCGCCGGGCCGCCGCCGATAACCGCCCAGCACAGGCCGCCGAGCGTGAGCAGGTTTGCCACCAGCATGCCGGCAAAACATCCCCACGGCGACCGGGTCAACAACAGCCCAACCGCGCCGAGGGCGCATTGGGCGACGCACCACAAGAACCAGCTCGCGCCGTAGGCCACGAACCGCAGCGTGCCCTGCAGCGAAGCGCGCACGATCTCCACGCCCAGAAACGATACGGCGGTCAGCGGCAGCACCAGGATCAGCGCCAGCGAATCGACGCCGATCAGTCGGCCGCCGATATAGAACAGCACTTCCAGCACAAGCACCGTCGCCACAGTCCACGGCAGGGCAATCGCCGCGATGCGGGCGAGCATCCCGGAGACGAAGGCCGGCCCTTTGCTGGCGTTGGTTTCGGCAAAATAGCTGGAGAGCAGGAGCGCAATGATGGAAATGGGCGCGACCAAGACGTTCAAGACCGCCCAGCCGGTGTACAGGCGGCCGAACCCGGTCGGATCCAGCATCGCATTCGCGATCAGGAGCAGCAAATAATAGAAGCCGTGCCCGGCAATATAGAACGTGGTCAGAACCAGCGATCGGCGGATTATCGAATGGCGCATCGCATCAAGCCGGTAGAGGCGTTGCGCCTGGGTCCAACACAGGCGCTCCGACGGCAGAACGAATCATCGCATGGCTTCATCGCTCAAGGATACACCCTCAGCCCTCGTTTTGCGCGCAAGATAGGAGGAACGAAGCTGACTGACCGCGATATTGGACGCGAGCCGCCCGCCGACAAAATCGTTTTCGTCGAGCAGACCCACCATCTCCATGTCCGTGTAACAAGCATAACCGGCGTCGCGGCGCAGCTTGCGATATGGCGACGCGAAATTGCGCGCAAGTCCGATGACGGCCGCGACGAAGAAGCCATTCTGCCACGCGAAACGCAGGAATGTGGTGACGTGGTCGAGCAGCGGCGTATCCGGCGCGATGATGTCGCCAAGCAACAGCAGGCCGTGGCTCTTCAACAGCCGATGAAAGAGGCGCAGCGCATCGGTGAATTGGCGCCGGTCGAGATATTGCACGACGGAGTTGACGATGATCAGGTCGACCGAAGCCGGCGCAACCGCATCGAGTTCCGCGTCGTCGAGGACGCGGATTTTCGGACTATCGGCGAAATTCGCAAGCAGCCGGTGGCGCGTGCTGTCGGCGCGGTCGTAGAGCAACAGCATCCCGCAGGTTTGCGTCAGGTCGTTGGCGGCGAGCGCGTCGCCGCAACCCCAGTCCAGGACGACCGCCGCGCCGTCGGCCGGCATCCAACGGCGGATGCCGCCCAAAACCTTGGCATAGTGCGCCTCCTGGTGGCGCCGGCTGACATAGATCGCGTTCGGCGCATTCCAGAAATCAAGCCAAGACTTCATCACCAGGACTTCTTCATCACCAGGACTTCATAACATGGTCCGCTTCCGGGCGCCGGCGACGCCAGGCACGACCGGTGCGTTGCGGATGTCGTCGATCAGTCGGTGCGAACGGGTTCCTGAAAAACATGCCTGATTTCCGGCGGGCGGACACGCCACACCAAAAGCCGATGTTGCACTGGCGCAACGATCAATCTCACAGAATTTTGTCTTAACGTCGCGTTAACCATAATTAACATAGAAACGGCCGACCGGGGTAGCCAACGCGTAGTCCCATCGAGGCATGAGACTATCATGCTATCAAGGCTGGTTTATGCGATCGTTGGGAGCGTCGTCGTCGCGGCGTCGTTTTCCGGCACCTTGTTTGCGCTGAACTGGTGGTCGGGCAATTTGAGCTACGACCCGCTGGTCACCGCCTCGATCCCATCACTCCCAACTGCACGTCCGCAAGAGCCTGCCCCATCCGCTCGGCCCGAGCCCGCGGCAACGACCGTCGCTACGCAAGAGACGCCGGCGGATGCGCTGCCGAAAGTGCAGACGCGGGGATTCCAATGGGCCGCCATGGCGCATTTGCTGGTGCGGCCGGAAACGGAGCCGACCGTGGTGGCGGGCCAGCCGGTGCTGCAGCTCGTCGCGTCGCCGCAGGACGGTTTCCACACTTTGGGCGGTCAATTCAGCGGGTTGAACAAGAACCAGGCCTACCGGGTCACCGCCTGGGTCAAGGCGGCGGGCGGAGGCAACATCCAGCTCGAGCTCGGCGACCAGCCGCCCGGACAGCCGCCGAATCACATCGCCGCCATTTTCAGTCTCAGCAATCACACGGTTCGTGACGGAGACACCGTGATCAAGGACGGCGGCATCGACCAAGGCCCCAACGGCTGGCAAAAAATCTGGCTCAATCTGGTGACGGTCGACGGCAAGCTCGACGTCACGCTGCGGCCGGCGAACGGCGACGTCCTGACGTTCAAGGGCGACGGCAACCTCGGTATGATCCTGGGCGGCGTCGAGGCAAATCCGCACGGCTAAGCGCGCTTCCCCAGCAGCGCTTATGCAATCGCGGCCGCCGGCCGACTGCGGCGTAGAACGTAAAATAGCAAAGCCAGCGGCAGATATACGACGCAGAGCATGACCAAGATCAGCCAGGTCACCAGCACTTCGGCGATCAGGGCGGTCGGATAGAAGAAGCTTGTGAGCGTCGAAGCGGCGAACACGACCGCCGCCACACCCGTGAGCATCGTTCGTGTCGTCGGCAGCGGAGCGCCGAACGTCAGCGCCAGAACGGTCGCAGCCAGCGCCGAAATGAACGGAATGACGTAGTTGTGCCAATTCCACAGTTCGGGCGTAACGAGGAAAAAGTGGATCTGGGCCTGCGGCTTTCCGATCACGAACGACCGCAGAACCAGCCACGGATGCTCACGCACGACGCGGAAATAAAGCCGGCGCATTTCCTGATCATAGACGCCGTTGCTCTTGAAAATATCGATGTCGAGGACGCCGTCGACAACCTCGGCAATGGGCGAAGCCCCGTCGTTACGCCCGCGCAGGTCATGCGTGGCGGCGACATAGCTCAGATCGTCGGAGAACGGCGGAAAATTGTAACCATATATGGCATATAGCCTCGGATCGGCGCTGACTGTGCTGGAAAAAAAATCATGCCAAAATATGTGGGCCTTCGATTCTCTCGAATACAGATCCTGGTTGGGTGCGAATTGGGAATAGCCGAGCAACACGATGACGCCCGCTACCGCAAGCACCGCCGGCCAGGTTTCGTAAACCGATTTGCCGATGGCCGACGGCCACTGCCTGACGCGGAACAAGGCTTGCCGCAGCGGCCGTAATCCGGTGACGACGATGGCCGCCAGAACGATCGCAAGAATTTCCCAATAGGTCTGGGTCCGGCAAAACACCATGAACATCAGGATGAAGGTCTGAACGGCGGCCATTGCCACCAAGGCAAGCGTCGGACGCGCTCGCGTCACGACGAGAAGCAGCAGATGCAGCGCCGGCAGCAAGGCCAGGACCGGGAAAAAACGGCTGTTCTGGATGGCGATGATCGCGCGGGTTTGCGCGTAATCAAGTGCGAAGTAATGCGCCGCCAAATACAGCATCAGGAGCAGCAGGCAGAACCGGGATCGGCGGAACGTGACGAAGAACACGGTAACCGAGACGAACAGCAAGGTGAAATAGAACAGGACGAGCGCGTTGATGCTGATGCCGTAAAGCTTGAACGCCCAGTAGGTGTAATCGACCAGCCCGAGCTCGTTGCCCTGCAATATCACGGGCGGCAGCGCCGGATCGATGGCGACCTCGCTGGCTTCTTTCATCAGCCGGTTCATGCGCGCGCCGTCGGTGACCAGGGCCGTACGTTGCGCTTGCGTCGGCAGCGGACTGGCCTCGCCGCCTATGAGTGCGAGCCCGTGCTGGGTGAAGTAGGACAGAATCGACCCGTAGCCGACATAGCCGTGCAACGGCTGCGGCTGCATGCGCGACAATGCGATCACCAGGCTCTCGCGCCAGCGATAGATCGGCGAGTCGTACATCTTCGATTGGAAGCCGAGCTGATAGGCATGCAGCATATTGATCGCGAACAGCAACGCCACGGCAAGCGCGAAAATCGCGACCACCGTGCGGGGCTCCCGGGCTCGCACCGATGCAAAAAGATTTCGGGCCGGAACCGGCACCGTCGGCGATCCGGTATCGGGGCGTTCAGTCACTGTCACCCTCGACCATCGCTCGCGCCGACGCTTGCGCCATGCCGCTTGGCGGTTGGGTATTGCACTATTTGCCGATCGGGGTAAATCCCTCGGCGATGGCAACCCTCTTGTCCCGCAAGACCGCGCTCATGACGGCCGGTGCCGCGGCGATCCTTATAGCTGGACTGTTCGACTGCGGGCCGCTCGATGCGGCTTCGGTGACCGCCGACAACTGGGTCACCCGGCCCGATACGGCGGTGCGCGTCCTGCTGATGAAGGCCAATCAGCCGGCCGACGCCGTCATGCTGCTGCCCGGCAGCCACGGCAACATCAATCTCGACAGCCAGGGCCACATCGGCTGGGGCGAAGATGATTTCGTCGTCCGAACCCGCTGGCACTATTTCGACCGCGGCATCGCCACGATCATTCCGGACGTCGCGCTTGACCACAAGCCGCCAGTATCGCTCGCCGGCTTTCGAACGTCGGAGCAGCACGCCGACGATCTGCGCGCGCTCTCCGAACAACTGCACGGCATGGCGCCGAAAGTCTGGATCATCGCCTACGACACCGGCGCCACATCGGCTCTCAATGCGATTGCGCGCGGCAAAGTCGATTCGATTGCCGGCCTGGTTCTGATCTCGCCCATCCTCGAACCGCCGGACCCCAACAGCACGCTGCTCATCGACGGCGCCAAGCGCGCCCTCGGCCGCATGCCCGTCCTCGTCATTGGCCACCAATTCGATACTTGTTCGTTTCCCGTCCTCGACCGGATCAGAAACGCCGCGGCGGTGCTGCGCGCACCGCATTTCCAGGCGATCGTCTTGAAAGGCGGTCAAACGCAATTCATGCTTCACGATGCGTTCGCCTATCCCGATGGCAGTTGCAACACCCAGCCCCGCCACGCTCTCGCCGGCCTCGAAGAGGTCGTGACCGGCAAGGTCATCGACTGGCTCTCCCATGAAGGCGCGATCGCATTGGATGCAAGGCCGGCTTCGCCGTCGGCTCCCGACATCGCCAGCCTCGACCTGCCGCCGGTTTCACAGGTCACGGCATTGTCCGCGCTGCCGGAACCGGCCATGCCGGGATTCCGCTGGGCGGTGGTGCGCGGCTTGAACGTGCAGGCCGTCGACGCTGACGCCATGGTGAGCGGCCAGCCGGTCTTGCGTCTCACTACAACCGCCAACGACAAAGGCCATACGCTCGGCGTCCGATTGACCGGGCTCAACAAAAATCAAACCTATCGGGTATCGGCCTGGGTCAAGTCCGTGGCCGGCGCCAATGTCCAGCTCGCCGCGCTCGATCGCCCCGACACCGATAAGCCGGTCAACGACGGCTACGCCATATTCGACCTGTCCAATCATCAAGTCCTGGACACGTTCGGCGTTCAGGACCGCGACATCGAGCAGCACCCCAACTACTGGCAAAAGGTGTGGATCAACGTGGCGACCTCGGATGGGCAGTTGCTCGTGGCCATCCGCCCCATCAACGACAGAAGGATTCGGTTCCCCGGCGACGGCAAGCTCGGATTGATTTTGGGAGGAATCCAGGCGGAGCCGCTTGATTAGCCCCGACGGGCCCGGCGCCGGCGCGTCGCATTCAGCGGCGCTGGAGAAACCACTTCACCGTGCGGTCGAGACCGTCGTCGAGGCCGACGCGGGCGTTCCAGCCGAGGCGGCGGCGGGCCTTGGTTGTGTCGGAATAATTGCGTTTGACGTCGCCGACGCGCGGCGCGGCGTGGCGGATGCCGTGGGTCGGCACGCCGTTCTTCTCCAGCACCGTACGCAGCGCCTCGGCAAGCTCCAGCACCGTGGTCTCGGCATTGGTGGCAACTTGGAAGATTTCGCCACCGATGTCGGACGCCGTGGCGCCGCGAAAGATCGCCTCGGCGATGTCCTCGACATAGATGAAATCGCGGGTCTGCGAGCCGTCGCCGTAGATCTCCCAAGCTTGTCCGGCCATGGCCTCGCGGATGAATTTGGCGACGATGCTGCCCTTGTGGGTCGACAGCGGCCCGTAGCAATTGCCAAAGCGCAGCGCCACCGTATCGATGCCGAAGCTGCGCCTGTAGGCCGAGCAATAGGCCTCGCCGGCGAGCTTGCTGGCGCCGTAGGGCGACACCGGATGGGTGGGAAGCTCTTCGTGAATCGGCGGCTCGCACTCGCCGATCGGCGCGCCACTCGAGGCAAAAACAAAACGGTGCACGCCGGCGTGCCGGCAGGCTTCGAGATAATTGAGCGTGCCGAGCACGTTGATGGTGCAGTCGCCCATCGGGTCGGCGACCGACGGCCCGACTCCGGTATTGGCGGCGAGATGGATGACCGCGTCGGCTCCGGCGACAACGCGACGCGCCAATGCTGCATCACGAACATCGCCGGCCACGATCTCGATGCGGCAGGCCGCGCCGCCGGCCTCGGCAGGCTTGAGCGTTTCGGGATCGAGCGCCACGACCGGGCCGATCGCTTCGAGCTCGGCGCGCGTACCGACCGAGAGGTCGTCGACGACGCGGATCGTGTCGTTGCTCCGCGTCAGCAACAGCCGGATGAAATTCCGGCCGATGAAGCCGCAGCCACCGGTGACAAGCCAGCGCATTGCTAGCGCCACCGCACGCGCGGCAGGATGCGATCGGGCACGATGCGATCGCGATGTTGCAGCACCTGTTCGAGCATCGCCGCGACCACGTCGTCGGTCATCAGGTGCGGCTTTAGCCCCAGCTCGGCCAGACCGTGATGCGCTGGATTGTAATAATGCTCCTCCATCTCCTTGCGCGGATTGTCGAGGTGCTGGATGTCGACCTTGAGATTGAGCGATCGCCCGACGCGCTGCACCCGCTCGGCGAGCTCGTTGACGGAGAATGTCTCGGTGAACTGATTGAGGATGCGCAATTCGCCCTTCCCCGGCGGATGCGCCGCCGCCAGCGCGATGCATTGCAGCGTGTCGCGCAGATTCAAGTAACCGCGCTTCTGGCCGCCGCGGCCGTAGACCGTCAGCGGAATGTTCGCCACCGCCTGCACCAGGAAGCGGTTTACCACCGTGCCGAAAATATCGTCGTAGTGAAAATTCGGCTTCAGCCGCGAATCGAGATCGGCTTCGTCGCTGGACAAGCCATAGACCGGGCCCTGCATCAGGTCGGTTACGCGCAAGCCATGGATGCGCACGTAGAACCACAACAGATCGGTGTCGAGCACCTTGGTGGTGTGGTAGAGGCTGCCGGCTTGGCGCGGGAACAGAAACTTGTCGCTGCGGCCCTTGTGCTGGATGTCGATCCAGCCTTCCTCGATATCGATATTGGGCGTGCCGTACTCGCCCATGGTACCGAGCTTGATGATGTGGCAGGCGGGCGCGTGACGCATCACCGCCCAGATCGTGTTGAAGGTGGCGACCAGGTTGTTCGACAGCGTGGTGCGCGCCTCGTCGTAGCCCATCATCGAATAGGGCGCGGACGGCTGTTCGGCATAATGCACCAGCACGTCGGGAGCGAATGTCTCGACGAGCCCCGACAGGAATTCGAAATCGCAGCAATCGCCGATCGCCACCTCGATCTTGTCGCCGGTGACGCTTTCGAACAAAGCGGCGCGCTCCGGCAACAGCGGATTGGCCATCAGCGCGTCGGAGTTGGTGTCGCGCGCGATCTTGCGGCGCAGATAATTGTCCACCGCGCAAACGTCGTGGCCGGCGCGGCGAAACGCCATCGCGGTCGGCCAGCCGAGATAGCCGTCGCCGCCGAGGATCATGACGCGCATGGCCGCCTCGCGCTATTCGGGAGAGCCGCTGACGAGGTCGTGCCGGCGCAGGAAGTCGGTGAGCTCGGCCTGCGACAACGTCGTCACGTTCGCCGAATTGTAAGGCTGCTCGACCGCTGTTTCGCACAGCTCCGCGTAGTGCGGCGCGGCCTTTTCCGGCATGGCGAAAGCCGGGCGGACGACGAAGTAGCGCTCGAGCTCCAGCGCGCGGCGCGTCTCTTCGTCGTTCATCAGTTCCTCGTAGTGCTTCTCGCCCGGCTTCGGCCCGACCACCTTGATCTCGATGTCCTGCGCGCGGCGGCCGCAGAGCGGGGCGAATTCGCGCACCATGACGGTCGCCAGATCGGCGATGCGGATCGCCGGCATTTTGGTGATCAGCACGTCGCCCGGCTGGCCGAGCACCATCGATTCGATGACGAGACGCACCGCGTCGTGCAGCGACATGATGAAGCGCGTCATCTGCGGATCGGTCAGGGTCACTGGGCCGCCGTTGCGAATCTGATCGCGGAAGATGGGAATCACCGAGCCGCGCGAGCCGAGCACGTTGCCGAAGCGCGTCGACAAGAACGTCGCGCCGGACAGGTTCGGATCGAGCGCCGCCGCGGTCATGAGCCGCTCGCCCATCAGCTTCGACGTTCCCATCACGTTGGTCGGATTGACGGCCTTGTCGGAACTGGTGAAGACCACCCGGGCGACGCCGTTCTCCACCGCCGCGCGCGCGATATTGTGTACGCCGATGACGTTGGTCTGGATCGCCTCGAACGGCGAGCGCTCGCACAGGAACACGTGCTTGTAGGCGGCGGCGTGAAACAGCACCTCGATGTTTCTGGTCTCGCGCGTGATCGCCACGCTGTCGCGGATATCAGCGAGTAGAAAGTGGGTGTCGTAGCGCGCACTGTAGCGTTCCTCGAGGAACGCAAGCTCGCTCTCGTTGTTGTCGATCCCCGTGAGCGATTCGATTTCAAAATTTTCCAGGAGCTGGCGCGCCAGCTGCTTGCCGACCGTGCCGCACACGCCGGTGACCATGACGCGCTTGCCGCGCAAATAGGCCCGTGCGTGGTCCTGCGCAGACGATTGGGCATTCATGCGGTCAACGATCGGCGTTCGGCGCGGCTTCTTTAAGCTCAATGAATTGCCTATAGCGGCTACGTCGTGCCGGTGCAACTGAAGGGGCCATTCCGGCGGCTTCCACGGCGCAGTGTTTGGGCGTGATTCGGCGTTGGCCCGACTCGCCGCGGCGTGCTACACGCTATCAACGACCTCGGGACGCTGACGATTCCATCAGCAGGAACGCGGCAAGGGGACATCATGAGCAGCGACGGCCCGACCGTGCTTAATCCGCTGCACCTGTCGATCGTGATGCCGGTCTATAACGAGGCCGCCATATTGCTCGCCACGGCCGAAGAGCTTGCGCCGCATCTGGACGATTTCGCCGGGCGGGGCCGCTGGCAATTCGTGCTGGTCGACAATGGCAGCACCGACGGCTCGGCAGCAATCTGTTCCGAGATCGTGCGGCGCTGGCCGGGCTCCGTGCTGGTCGAGCTCGACCGGCCCAATTACGGCGAGGCGCTCTGCCAGGGACTGGCGCAAGCCGCCGGGCCTTGGGCATTTATTCTCAATGTTGATTTTTGGGACGTACCGTTCATGCGCTGGTGCTTCCGCACCCGCGGCGTCTACGACTTGGTCGTCGGATCGAAGCGGGCGGATTTTTTGCTCAACCGGCAGCAAAACTACCGCAAGCTTCTCAGCTGGGGCCTCAATACCATTCTACAGGCGGTGTTCG
Source organism: Xanthobacteraceae bacterium (assembly GCA_049584715.1). Lineage (GTDB taxonomy): Bacteria > Pseudomonadota > Alphaproteobacteria > Rhizobiales > Xanthobacteraceae > BOG-931. The sequence continues at coordinate 19,108 of JBAUYI010000023.1, read as the reverse complement.
GTTTCGTCGGCTCCGACACCCATGGCCAGAAATTTGTCTACCTGCCGGTGATGCGGCCGATCTTCCAGCAATGCGTCATGCGGCGCGGCCAGTTCGACACCGAATTCACCTTGCGTGCCGCGCGCGCGCAGCTGTGGATCGCCGAAGTGCCGGTTCCGATCGTGGAACTGCGTAAAGCGCGCAATCTGATGCTGCACAAGGTCGTGCGCAACTTCGTCGACATCCGCCGCCTGCACCGGGTGATGCGTGAGGCGCCGATCCGGGCGGCGACGCGCTATCACCGCTGGTCGCGCGAGGATGTGGAAAATCTCGACGGCGCGCAGACGGCATTGCTGATCGAGATGGGCCGCCTGCATCGCAGCTCTACCATACCGATCGATTCGGCGCTCAACGAGCCGCGCGACGCTTCGAGCTATGATCGAAAGCGCGGCACCGCGGCTCGCCCTTGACGGTCGTCAGGCGGTGCGCGGTTTTTCCATGACCATGATCAGGCAGTCGGCGAACAAAGCGTTATAGAAGCTTGCCTTGTGAGACAGGTGCCAGAAGTGCTTGCCGGTGCGGAACCGGGTTTCGCGGGTGAAGCCGAGCTTCGGCGGCACGCTATCGAACGGTTCAGGCAGCGCCGGAACGATCAGATACATGTTGCGCCCGGTCAGTTGCAGCGGCATGAAGCCGGCCGTGCGCAGCAGCTTGAGCAGGCTTCGGCGCGAGAAAAATTGAAAGTGCTTGGGGTGCTGTAATTCGCTCACCGTGAAGCCGATCGCGCCGAGAACACGATAAAGCCAGAACGCAGAGTTCGGCGTTGACAGCACGAGGCGCCCGCCGGGCTTGACGATACGAAACATTTCGTCGGCCAGGATTTCCGGCGAAGTCATGTGTTCAATCACTTCGGAGCAGAACACGAGATCGAAGGCTGCATCCGGATAGTCGATGCCTCTTTCGAGATCCGCGACGTGACCGTCGAATCCATGGGCGCGATAGCGCGCGATGCCCTCCTCGGAAATATCGACGCCGCAAACCCTGTGGCCCTTGGCGGCCAGAGCCAGCGAGTTGCTGCCTGAGCCGCAGCCGACGTCGAGAATATCGAGCGGTCTGTCGTCAGGAACGCAGTCGATTGTGTAAAGCTTGCTGGTCCGCAGGATCTCCGATCCTTGCGTATATTTCCGATCGTAAAAGGCCTGAATGCTTTGATGCATCGCGCCGCTCGTGCCGCAAACGAAAACGCATCGATCAGACGGACTTATAGATAGGCCGAGCCAGCGGCGCAACCCGCACCGCTTGCGCCGCGCATACGTCGGCGAGACGCTAGCCTCCCCTGACGCCATGGTCTATGAACTCGGCGACGGCCGCGCCTCGGGCGTGCGCCGGCCGGACTGCAGCGGGAGCTAGGCTTGGCAGGTTCGTTACCGCCCGGGCTGATCGTCAATGCCGATGATCTCGGCATCCATCCGCGCATTAATGCCGGCATCCTCTCGGCCTATCGCCATGGCATTCTGACGTCCTGTACCATGCTGACGACGACCGCCTATTTCGACGAGACGATCCGCGACTATGTCCGGCCCCAGGCATTGCCGATAGGCATCCACCTTTCGCTGACGTTGGGCAAGGCGGTCGCGCCGCACAGCGAAGTGCCCGATTTGATCGACGAGCTAGGCAATCTCAAACTTGGCGCAGATCGGCTTATTCTAGGCTCGTTCAAGGATGAGCCGGGCATCGCCCTGTTGCCCCAGATCCGCCTGGAATTTGCCGCCCAGCTCGCCCGAGCGCACGATCACGGGCTTCGTCCAACTCATGCTGATTCTCACCAACACGTACATATGAACCCAGCGATTTTTCGTCTGGTCGAGGAGCTGTTGCCGCACTTTGCCATCAATCGGCTGCGCTTTTCTCGCGAGACATTCCACGCCTTCGTGCTCGGCCCAGGTTTGTCTGACGTCATGCGGCGCAACAATCTTGCAAAATGGGCGTTGCTGCGTTGGCGCGCCGCGCGATCGGCGCCAACGCTCGCCAGTACCGACGATTTTTTTGGCGTACTCTATTCCGGTACGGTGACGCCGCGCGCCATGTCGGCTTTGTTGCGGCGCGCGGCACCGGAGCGTTCGCTCGAGATTTGTATTCACCCGGGCTTTCCAGCGCCGAAAGACGTCAACGATTATTCGCGGCCCGGCTATAACGCATTCATCAGTGCCGCGGCGCGCCGGACCGAGCATGACGTACTGACCGATCCGAACCTCGCCGCGTTGGTACGCGAGCACGGCCTGGTGTTGCGCTCATTCGATGGCGCCATCAAGAATTGAAGTTTTGCTGGTCGAAGCCTGATCAAGTCCTCGGCAGCCGGTCGCCCACATCCACCAAGCCGCTAGACGCCACGCTACGCGCGCCACAGGCTCGTCGGCCTTTGCCGGGCCGAAGAAATTCGCGGCAGACGAAATCTCAAGCCGCAGCAACAGATCAACAGACAGAGCCAAACGACGTTGTTGACGTCGGCCATGCGCGGATCGGTAAAAGTGGCGGTCGGGTCAACCATGTGGACATCGGTGTACGGCATGATGATGATGGTTGGGACGACGCAAATCGCCAGCAGCAAAACGGGAATGACCAACAGCGAGAGACGTCGTGCAGCCGGCAGGACGTAACGCAGGCCTGCGGCGAGAAGCGCAATCACGCCACCGACACCGCCGACAGCGAGCAACAAGCCGGCCCCGGGCAACCAGATCAGGCGGCGCGATGAACCGATGCCGACAACCGCAATGGCGAGGCCAAGCAAGGCAACATCCTTGAGAAAATTCTCTACAATCGGCTGGAAGTCTCTCAGATAGTTTTTGATCATAAGACCGGGATAGTCGCGCCATAGATCGAACGCGATCTGTCTGGCCAGCTCATCACGTTTAGTTTGATTCCACCAGTCGCCCACCAGGTAATCGTCAAGGCGCTCGCCGCGTTCCTTTATCTTGATCCGCAGCAAGGCTCCGCCGTAGGAATCGTCGCCGTTGATAACCACGCCGGATTCCTGCTCAAGCTCGGGAATGCGCCATCGGAAGACCGGCAAGGTGCCGACGACGTAATTCAGCCAGTATTCATGTCCCGCGAATGTGGCTGTGCTGTAGACGGTCGAATCGCGCCGCCAATGGTGATTTACAATCAGGGCGCCGGCACAACATGCAAATACCAGCACCGGATAGACGGAAAAGCGAGCCACGCGCTTGCGCAACGGCAGCCGCCACGGGACAAAGCGCGCCAGCACGATCAGCATCACGATCAAAACAAGCGGCCCGACCTGCCAGTAAGCATAGGTTCGCGCATTGACCCCAAAGGCAAAAATGAGTCCGGCGACCGCCGTGGCCAAGGCATCTACCCAGCGAAAGCGGCGGCTACTCCCGATCAAGGTCAGACAGAAAAGCACCGGATATAGCGACAGGTAGGGCAGCATGCGGCTGTTGGTCAGCGGACCGAAGCCGAACTCCTTGGCGGGATAGGCGTCCTGAAAGACCAGCAGCAACAGAAGGTAGAGAATGGACGGCACAATAAACACGGCGCAGTCGCGGAAAGCCAAGATGAAGCATAACGCCACGATGGCAAGCACGCAGATATAAAGCGCATAAATCGAACGGACGTGATAGCCGAACAGCTCAAATGCGAGATAGTAATAATCGATCATGCCGGTTTCGTTCAGCATCAAGCCGAAGGTCTTGGTGCGGTCTGAAATCGCCACATCCGCGGCGGCGCGTAGCGCCGCGTCGGCCTCTTCTGGATGCGTATTGAGAATGCTCATCCGCGCATAGTCGGGATTGATGCCGTAGCCGAACTTGTCGAGCGCATTCTCAACGTCCATCAAGCCGACCATGCCGAACGTGCCATGAGCGGCTTCGGAAATCGCGATAGCGAGCGACGCGGTGTGCCGATAATATGTAGGTATGACCGTATCGACGCCCTTGCGCACGCCGTCCGCCCCGATCAGCAGGACGAGCAACAGGCTAAGTCCGGCGAGCAGATAGAACCTGCGCCTGGCGGTCTTTTTCGGGGCCACTCCTGCAATTGGATTCATGATTTCCGCAGAAACGTCCGAGCGGTTTCCAGCTAGCATAGCGAGGGGCGCCTCATACTCTCTCTCAATCACTGTTGCGCAAATCTACGCCTCTTGCCGGTGACGGCAATGCGGACCGCAGCCGCGGCGGCGATCACCAGCGACAGCAGCAAAAACAGAACGAGCCATACGAAATTATCGATCATGACCATCGGGTTGAGGATCACCAGCCAATTCGGCAGCCAGGAGACGACGACAAATAACGGAAGCACACCGACCGTCAGCAGCAACGTTGCCAACGCGTCCGCATCCCACGCCACCAAAACCACCAGGAATGTAACCGCCGCAGCCGGTATAAGCGCATTCCAGATCGGCAAGCCGGTAAAAAGCCCGCCAAAGAACTGTTGTTCCGATCGCCAAGCTCGCTCCGGCTTGTCGATGAAAAACGCATGCGCCACGAACTTGGGATCGTTGCGCAGAATGTCGAAGAACGCGATTTGGCTGAATTTCTCGAGCGCGGTCCGCTTGGTCGCACCGTCGCTATTGAGATATTGCTGTCGCTCCTCGGGCGGCAATTTCATGATGGCGATGCGGGCCACCTGCGCGGGCACCGCATCGTCCGTGGCGCCATTCATCGATGCGCCGTATTTCTTGTCCCAATCGGGCTCGAGTTGCAGCGACGACAACAGGCCCTGCCAGAACATATGCCGCGGCACATCGCCCTGGGCGCGGTAGACCGGATGCAGCGTGACAGCGGCCAAGAGCTGCGCCGAGAGGAGAACGGCGAGAACGGTAATCGGGATGAGCGCCGAGCGCGATTGCCGCCAATCGCAGAGCGACCGCAGCGAGCGGCCGCGCCGCAATGCCAGCGCTCCAGCGATCAACCAGAAGACCGACAGCGCCAGTACGGCCCAAACGACCGGTGAGCGGATTTGCAGGGCAAAAGCGAAAATCGCCGCCTGCATGGCGACGACGATGTAGTCGAGCGGACCGAGCCGATAACGCGGCCGCGTTCCCATGACAATCACGTGCAGCAACGGAATGGCAGCAAGCGTGCCGAGGAACCTCGGATCCTTCACATCAATGCCGGAACCACGGTAAAAGGCGCTGGAACCGAGGAAATTCACGAAGTCGGCGCAGACGACCGCATAAAGCGCGAGCGTCACCGCGACGACGGCGGCCATGGCGCCGACGCTGCGCCAATGACCGATCCCGTAAAGCGCTAGCGATGCCGTCACGATGACGAAGTAAAGGTAGGTCAGCGCCGGGATATTCACTCCAAAGGCTCGAAACGCCAGCTCATCATAGGTGCCGAGCCCGGTGTCTTCGCCGGAAAAGCCGATGAGGTCGATGAACTCGCCCTTGGCATTGGCTGACCGCGGCGGCGGCAGATCGATGGTTTGCGCCTGGACCAATGCGGACTGCTGCAACTTCGCATCGCGAAGATTGTCGGGATAGCGCACGCCGAGCGCCGGATCCGGCTCGTCCGTGAGGCCGCTCCTCACGAGCGTGGCGAGGAGCCGCTGGTCGACGGCAGCGCCGCCGATGCCGAACCGTAGTTCTGTCAGCGCGGCGCTGATGCCGTAAAGTTGGCGGCTCCATCCCTGCTGCGTCATGGTGTCGACGAGATTCTTTTCAAACAAGGTCCAAAGCATCGCCCCGAGCAGCAGGAGCGCGACGGCGAATGCGGCACCGGACGCGAGCCAAGCCTTGCTGTCGCGGCCGGACGTCGCCGCAGAATCTTCGCTTACTGCCGATGGAGAGGTCACGGGTTTCCGGGATGCTCAAGATAGCCGAGAGCCCAGACACTTGATCTTTTTGCAATCACGACGCAAGAGCCGTGCAACCGCGCTCAGCCGCGGGAGGCAGCCATCGCCGGCCGCCGCCTGACGCCAGACGCGAATCGGACAGCGGCGGCTGCCGCGATCACGAGCGACAGCACCAAAAAAACGACAATCCAGACGAAATTGTCGATCATGACCATCGGGTTCTGCAGCACCAGCCAATTCGGCAGCCAGGCGACGACGATAAATAGCGGAAGCACGCCGGCCGTCGGCCGCAACGTCGCCAGCGCATCCGCGTTCCACGCTACCAAAATCACAAGGAATAGGACCGCGGCAGCCGGCATCAGCGCGTTCCAGATCGGCAAGCCGCTAAAAAGGCGGCCAAAAAACTTCCGTTCCGATTGCCAAACTCTAATCGGCTTGTCGATGAAAAACGTATGCGCCACGAACTTGGGATCGTTGCGCAGAATGTCGAAGAATGCGAGCCGGGTAAATTTCTCGAGCGCGGTCCGCCTGGGCCAACCATCGCCGCGCAGATATTGCTGTCGCTCTTCGGGCGGCAATTTCATGATGGCGATGCGGGCCGCCGCCTCGGGCATCATGTCATCCGTGTAATTATCCACCGAAGCGAGGTATTTGACACTCCATTCGGGATTGAGCTGCAGAGAAGACAGCAGGCCCTGCCAGAACATATGCCGGGGCACATCGCCCTGGGCGTGGTAGAGCGGATGCAGAGTTGAAGCGGCCAATAGCTGCGCCGAACCGAGAACGGTCAGAACGGTGATCGGAATGAGTGCCGAGCGCGATCGCCGCCAATCCCAGAGCGATCGCAACGAGCGGCCGCGCCGCAATGCCAGGACCCCGATCATCAACCAGAAGACCAATAATGCCAGCACGGCCCAAACGACCGGCGAGCGGATTTGCAGGGCAAAAGCGAAAATCGCCGCCTGCAGGGCGACGACACCATAATCGAGCGGACCGAGCCGGTAACGCGGCCGCGTTCCCATGACGATCACGTGCAGCAACGGAACGGCGGCGATGGTGCCGAGAAACCGCGGGTCCTTCAGATCGATGCCGGCACCGAGGGAACCGAGGAAATTCACGAAATCGGCGCAGGCGACCACATAAAGCGCCAGCGTCACCGCGACGACGGCGGCCATGGCGCCGACGCTGCGCCAGTGACCAATGCCGTAAAGCACCAACGATATCGTCACGATGACGAAGTAAAGGTATGTCAGCGCCGGGACATTCACCCCAAAAACCCTGAACGCCAGATAATTATAGCTGCCGAGCCCGATGTCTTCTCCGGCAAACCCCATGAGGTCGCTATAATCGCCGTTGACGTCGGCAGGCGCCGGCGGCGGCAGGTCGATGGTTTGCGCCTGTACCAAGGCGGACTGCAGCAACTTCGCATCGCGAAGATTATCGGGAAACCGCACATTCAACGCGGGGGGCGGATTGAGCGCAAAGCCTGCCCCCATGAGGGTGGTAAAGATTCGCCGGTCGACGGCAGAGCCGCCAATTCCAAACCGCATTTTCGTCAGGGCGGCGCTTATGCCATATAGTTCGCGGGTCCATCCCTGCTGCGTCAGGGTGCTGACGAGGTTCTTTTCAAATAAGGTCCAAAGCATCGCCCCGAGCAGCAGGAGCGCGACGGCAAATGCGGAACAGGACGCGAGCCGAGTCTTATTGTCCCACGCTTTGCCGTCGCGGCCGGTTGCCGCTGGCGAACCCTCACTGGCTGCCGATGAGGAGGTCACGGGTTCCCGGGATGTTGAAGATAGCGGGAGCCCAGACACTTGATCTTTTTGCGATCGCGACGCAAGAGCCGCACGACCGGTACGAGACCATGCGCCCGAGACCCATCCGCTTAAGAGCCATCCGCTCGAGCCCCATGAGCCACCACCTATGAACCGCGCTGTCATCCTCGCCGGCGGACGGGGAACCCGCCTGCATCCGTTCACCATCGCGCTGCCGAAGCCGCTGGTGCCGATCGGCGATCAGCCCATTCTCGAAATCGTCATCCGGCAGCTGATCGCCTGCGGCTTTTCTCACGTCACGCTCGCCGTCAATCACCAGGCCGAAATCATTCGCGCCTATTTCGGCGACGGCGGCCGGTGGAATATCAAGATCGACTATTCGGTGGAGAAAAAACCGCTCAGCACCATGGCGCCGCTGTGCTTGATCCCGGATTTGCCCGACGATTTCCTGGTCATGAACGGCGATGTCCTGACCGATTTGGCCTTCGATCGCTTCCTCGACGAGCACAGCCGCGGCAAGCAGCTTTTCACGATATCGGCTGCAGCCCGCGAGCAGACAATAGACTATGGCGTGCTGCAAACCGGCGCCGACGGCTATCTCGCCGGGTTCGAGGAGAAGCCCAAAATCCCCTATTGCGTGAGCATGGGCGTGTATTGCGTCAACAAGAAAGTTCTCGATTTGATTCCGGAGGGGGAAGCATTCGGTTTCGACCAGTTGATGTTGAAAATGATCGCCGAACGCCAGCGCGTCCGTGTCGTGGTGCATGACGGATATTGGCTGGATATCGGGCGGCCGGACGACTATCAGAAGGCGCTTGAGGATTGGCCGATTCTGCGTACAAAGCTCAAGGGATGACGCAGTCGCACCCGGCACCAGACCGGCTCGGCCGGCCATTGGACGGCGCAGGCACATTCATCGTCACCGGCGCAAGCGGGTTCGTCGGACGCCATCTGGTGAAAAGACTCACGTCGCTCGGGCACCGCGTCCATGCGCTGTCGCTTTCCAACGGTTTTGACGTCAGGACGGACGAGCTCCCCGACGGCCCGATCGATCATGTGTTTCATCTCGCCGCGCGGACCGGCGTGGCCGAGGCCTGGCAGGATCCGTCCGGCTTTTTTGCGATCAATGCGCTGGGCACCTTTCGCATACTCGATCAGTGCCGGCGCCGCGGCTACCCGGTATGCTATGTGAGTTCCTTTCTCTATGGCAGCGATGCCGGCGCCGGCGCCAAAGAAACAGACGCGATCAAGCCCGATAACCCGTACGCGTTCTCGAAATATATCGGCGAGCAGATTTGCGGCTTTTTCGGCTCGCATTTTTCTTCGAAGACAGTGACGCTGCGGCCGGCCAACATTTACGGCCCCGGTCAAGGTTCGAATTTTTTGATCCCGCATGTCATTGCCCAGCTCGTCGACGAGCAAGCAAGCGAGATTCTGGTGCAGGACCTTGCGCCGCGTCGCGATTACATTCATGTTGATGATGTGGTCGATGGAATGCTGCTATCCATGAAGGCGCCTGCAGGTTCGATTTTCAACTTGGGGGCCGAATCGGCATATTCCGTCGAAGACATCATCCGTTGCGCCTGCACAGTTGCCGGCTTGCGAAAACCCTACCGCGCCATCGGCAAACCCAGGCCGCACGAGATCGCCAATTCGCGCATGGATGCGACGGCTGCGCGCCGGATTCTGGGCTGGGAGCCGAAGGTGTCGCTCGAACGCGGGCTGCAGTCGGTCATCGAGAGCATGCGGTGATGCGAAGCCTCGACATCGTGTGTCCGGTCTATCGCGAGGAGGAGATGATCGCGCTCTTCCATCGTCAGCTCTCCGCCGCGCTCGAGCCGCTCGATCAGCGCTACCGGATCCGGATCATCTACGTTTTGGATCCTTCGCCCGATAAGACGGAAGCGTTGCTGTGTTCGATCAGCGCCGCCGATCCGCGCGTGGAAGTGATCGTCATGTCGCGGCGGTTCGGGCATCAGGCGGCGCTGATTGCCGGCATCGACAGCAGCCGCGGCGATGCCGTGGTGATGCTCGACAGCGATATGCAGCATCCGCCGGAGCTCATTGCGCAACTTGTGGATCAATGGGAACGCGGCGCCGACGTCGTGCAGATGATCCGCCAGGACGGGTCCGAGACGCGACTGGTCAAACGGCTGACGTCGCGCTGGTTCTACCAATTGCTGCAAAGGGTCGGCGCGGTGGATTTGCCCGCAGGCGCGTCCGACTACCGCCTGCTGTCGCAACGCGTCGCCGCGGTCATGCGTTCGCAGATCACCGAAAGAAATCCGTTCCTGCGCGGACTGGTCTCCTGGGTTGGATTCAACATCGTTCACTTGCCGTTCAAGCCCAGCCCACGCCAGGGCGGGCGCTCCCACTATCGCTCTTCGACGCTGATCAATTTTGCCTTGAACGGCATCTGCTCTTTTTCCAAGCTTCCGCTGCGGTTTTGCGTCGGATTGGGGATGGCCATTGCCTGTTTGAGCTTTTTGGCCGGCTTCCTCGAGATCATCTTCTATATGCTGGGAGCGATCGAGGTGCCGGGCTGGTCCTCATTGATCGCCGCCGTGTGTTTCCTCAGCGGCGTGCAGCTGTTCTTTCTCGGCGTCATCGGCGAATATATCGGACTGATCTTCGACGAAGTGAAAGGCCGGCCCCGATACATCGCCGACCGCCGCTACCTCAACGGCAGGCCGGCGCGATGCGAGGGGGCCGAGCGAACGTCGGCTGCGCACATCGCGCCAAGCGACGCCGTTGCCGAAGAAAAAGTAGAACCATTATGAACACGGCAGACCGCGCGGACACGGCGCGCCCGTTCATTGCCGGAACGGACACGGCAGAGCTGACCTCGATTGTCACCGGCCGGACTGAATCGCTTTTTGCAGGCGATCTGGCGGCGAGCAGCGACCGCGTCCTTGCCAAAGTGCGCGGCCGCCGAATTCTGGTCATCGGCGGTGCTGGTTCTATCGGCGCGGCCACGGTCCGGATAATCCTCGATTATCATCCATCCGCCCTGCATGTCGTCGACCACAACGAGAATTACCTTGCCGAGCTGGTCCGCGAATTGCGCGGCCGGTCGGCCGGCATCCCCGACATCGACTTTCGCGCCCTGCCGCTCGATTATGGCGGTCCCGTCATGGAACGTTTTTTGACGGATGCCCGGCCATACGACATCGTGTTGAACTTCGCGGCGCTCAAACACGTCCGGTCGGAAAAGGACATCTACTCCGTCCTGCAAATGTTCGACACCAACATCGTCAGGCATGTTCGCTTCAAACGCTGGCTCGCCGATCATCGCCATGGCGCGAGCTACTTCGCGGTGTCGACCGACAAGGCCGCCAACCCGGTCAGCCTGATGGGCGCGAGCAAACGCCTGATGGAGGACCTGATCTTCGACATCGCCGCCGCAAGCCATCAATCGACGACCTCGGCGCGATTTGCCAATGTTGCCTTCTCCAACGGCAGCCTGCTGCAAGGCTTCGGCTATCGGCTGGCCAAACGGCAGCCGCTCGCAGTGCCGCGCGACACGCGGCGCTATTTCATTTCCCATCAGGAGGCAGGCGAACTTTGCCTCTTGGCAACATGCCGGATTCCGGACAATCACATCGCGGTGCCGCGCGTGGACACCGCACTGCAGCTGCAATTGTTGGAAGATATCGCCTGCGCGTGTCTCGACCATTGGGGCTTGCGCCCGGAGCGTTACCTCGATGAGGCGCGGGCGCGCAACGATGTCGAGCGGCTGGCACGGGAAGGCCGCTGGCCGTTGCTGCTCACGCCGTTGGATACCGGCGGCGAGAAACCGTTCGAGGAATTTGTCGGGGCCGGCGAGTCCGTAACCGACTGCGGCCTGTCCAAAGTATCGGCACTGCGTCACATTCCTTGCGCGACCGCCGAGCAAGACTTATTCGAGCAGATCGCGCGCTGGGTGGAAGAGCCGAACCTCGCCATTGCCAAAGCCAAGTTTGTCAGCACGATCTCCGACGCCTTGCCGAACTTCCGTCATTCGGAATCGGAGCGAAATCTGGATCAGCGATTGTGATAAAGGACGGTACCCGCTCTGCGTCGCTATCGGCCGCCGCGGAAAAACCGGCGGTCGCCGTTTCGAATTGCCTGGTCTGTGGCGGCGGCATGCGGCCGAGCAACCTGCAGGGCCTGGTCAAGTGCGATGCTTGCGGTTTCGTTTCCGCCAATATGACGCTGACGGATACGGAAGTGGCCGCGCTCTACGATCGCGGCTATTTTCATGGCGATGAGTATTTGGACTATGTCGCCGAAGAAGAGAGTCTGCGGCTGAATTTCGCTGGCCGGCTGCGCACCCTGCAGCAGGTCGTTCCCGATCTTGGCGAGCGCGACATTTTCGAGATCGGCTGCGCCTACGGCTTTTTTCTCGACGAAGCGCGGCGTTTTGCGAAATCGGTCGCGGGGATCGACATTGCGCAGGATGCAATAACCTATGGCCGCAGCAGGTTTGGATTGGATGTTCAGCAGAGCGATTATCTCAGCCGCGACCTAGGCAGGACATATGGCGTTATTGCCATGTGGGACACCGTCGAACATCTGCAGCGTCCGGATCTTTTCATCGCCAAAGCCAAGGACGATCTGCAGCCGGGAGGCGTCCTGGCACTGACCACCGGTGACATCGGCAGCATGAATGCCCGGTTGCGCGGACACAAGTGGCGCATGATCCATCCGCCGACCCATCTGCATTATTTTTCCGCCGACACGATGAGATCGTTGCTCGACCGGCACGGTTTTGACGTCGTTCATCTCAGCCACCCTGGCATCTCGCGAAAACTCCGTTCGATTCTCTATTACGTTCTGGTGTGGCGAACGCGAAAGACCAAGCTTTACGATGCCTTGAGCCGTTGGCGCGTGTTCGATCTGCCCGTCAACGTCAACATGTTCGACATCATGTATGTCATCGCGCGACGCCGATGAGACGGGTTTGCAAGTAATTCGGCGTTGCAAGTAAACCGGCATTGCAAGTAAACCGGCGCCGCCGGTGACCCATGCGGCTTTCATCACCGCAACGTTCCCCGGCCGATCGCCGCAACCTTGAAACCCGCGTCCCGCAAGGATTGCAGTTGCTGCCGGCTCAGCACGCCGTTGGCATCGAGCACGAACGGGCGCTGCGCGCCGCACCATGCCGCAAGGTCGATGGCGCGGTACGGCTTGTGCCCGACGGCGAGGATCACCGCGTCGAAGCCATGGGCATCGGGCAGATCGCGATGCAACGGCACGCCGATCTCGGTATCGACGAGAGGATCGGCGAACGCGACCGTCACCCGCTTTTCGGCGAGCATGTCAGCCAGCGTGAGTGCCGGCGAATGACGGGTATCGCCGACGTCCTCGCGATAGCTCGCGCCAAGGATGAGAACACGCTTGCCGGCGAGACCGCCCGCCAGCGTCTCCTCGAGCAAAGCCACGGTCGCGGCGGGCATCCGGCCGTTGATGGTCACGGCGGCAGTGGACAGCGGAAAGTCAAAGCCCGCCAAACCGAATATCTCCTGCGCCGACGTCGAGCCGAACATCGGATCCTTGCTGAGGCAATTGCCGCCGACGCCCAGGCCCGGATAACGGATGTTCTGATGCGTCGGCCGAACCCTGATCGCCTTGAGCACCTCGAACAGATCGACGTCGATGCGCCGCGCGAATTTCTCCCACTCGTCGATCAACGCGATGTTCACCGCCCGATAAGTGTTTTCCAGGACTTTGGCCGTTTCCACGGCGCGAATACTGTCGAGCCGCGTCAGCGGCCGCTTTCCGGTGTCGATGAAACTCGACAGGAACGCCTCCGCCGCATCGGCGGCTTCAACTGTCATGCCGGCATAGACCCGCCACATGTCGACGATGGACGCGAGGTAGCCGTCACCCGGCATGACGCGTTCATAACAATAAGCGAGCTTTGGAGCCTGCGTCGGCAGCGAACGCGCCGCCAAACGCTCGCGTAGCAGCGGAGCGACAATGCGCTCCGTGGTTCCGGGCGGCACGGTGCTTTCCAAAAGGATCAGCGCATCGGGCTTCATGTGATCGCCGACCGTGCCGATGGCGGCACGAAACGGCGGCAGATCGACCTTGGGAGTGACGGCTTTATCTTCGATATCGAGCCCGATCTCGACGACGATGATATCGGCCTCGCCGAAAACGCTCGCGTCGGTGACGGCGACGAGATTGCCGCCAACCCGCGCCGACCGGGCGGCAGCGACGAGCGCAGCATCGGTTGTCGGGAAGGGAAATGTGCCTTGATTGAGAGCTACCGCCCGCTCACAGCCGCTCGCGGTCGGCAGATCGACGCCGATCACGCTGTACAGCGGGTTGCCTGCGCCATCGCGCGCCGAGGCAATCGCGATGGCGTTGGCGGCACCGACAAAACCGAGACCTTGCACGCAGACAATCTTGCGGCCGCGTTTGTCGCTCAGGATATTGCCTAAAATCGCAGCCGTTCCGTCCAAAATCACGCTCCAGCTTTACGATCCGCTGTTGAGCGACACGCTCACCGGCGGGGCCTCGACCTTGATGCCTTCGCCGATGCTTTCGTCGTGGCGTTCGGCGCGAGGGCGGATCGAGAAAAACCGGCGCACGACGCGGATCAAGGGACGCTCGTAGACCAGATACGAGATCCGGGCGATGATGACAGCGACGAGCATCAGCACCACGAACAGCACGATCCGGGTGACGAGCGACCGATTATCGGCAAGCCGGTGGCCGAGATTATGCATGACCCAATAGTGCAGCAGATAAAGCGAGTAGCTGGCCTCACCGCCAAAGACCATCCATCGATTGGACAGGACACGTGAAAACACCTGGCCCCTGACCGCCGATGCGCCCATCAGGACGCCGAATGCGCCCGCCACGCATGTGGTGATGGAGCCGCTCAGCGGCAGCAGCATGACATTGCTGTAGACGTAGGCGACCACGATGACGGCCAGTGCCGCGCTGCCCGCGACCATGGCGCGCGCCGGATCCACTCTCGTGGTCATGGCGAATTGCGCGGTGACGGCGCCGATCAGAAACTCAAAAATGCGAATCCACGGCGAATTGTAGATGAGCCAATGGGAGAAATGAGCGGCGGCGCGGGGATTGCCGGTATAGAGCGCCGCCCAATTGTTCAAATAGCCGCGATATTCGGTGAGCTCGTAGGCCAGACCCGCACCGATCACGGCAACGATACAGCCGATGACGACCAGGCGCGTCCCTTCGAGCCGGCGCAGCAGCGGCGCCAGCAACGGATAGCATAGGTAAAAGAACGCCTCGGTCGACAGCGACCACATCAGACCGGTGGCGTTGCTATAGGCTTCGCTCGCGGCTCGATCGCCGAAGACCCAGAACCACCACGACTGCGTGAAGGTCAAATAGAGCGGGATCGGACCGAGCAGATCGACTTTGCCATCGACGCTCCGGAACGCTTCGACGGTGGAGATGACGAACACCAGCAAAAACAGCGGATACAAGCGCGCAAACCGCGCCACGAAGAATGCGCGAACGCCGCCCGGGAGCGTTACCGAGAATCCGTAATTGTAGTGGATCACGAATCCGCTCAGCACGAAGAACAACGTCATGCCGATATTGGCGAGCGCGACGAACGGCGCATTGTAGGCGGTGATGGCGGAATTATCCTGGAACAGGAGAATATAAAAGTAGCCGTGCGAAAACAGCACGGTGCCGGCGGCGATGAAACGCAGACCGTCGAGCGAAGCGATATGCGGGTGTATGGGGTCGATGGTGGTGTTGCGGCGGGTCTCTAGCGTATTCATGAGCTCTCCGCCGCCGGTCGTCGATCGTGTCGGCGCAATTTCATGAGTATGCCGGCCGCAGCTGCGGACTATAGCGGCGCGATAGTCGGTCCACAACCATCGGGCGGCGTCGGTGCCTCGCGTTCATCGGACATAGGGCGTGAAAAGCGGCACGATCAGGAACTGGTAGGCAAAGAGCGCGCCGATCAAGACAACGAACATCATGCCGACGACGATCTCGCGGCGTGCCGAAAATGCCTGTCCCGGCGCAAGCATATTGGCTTCGCGCGGGCCGAAGCTGCGCAACAGGCGCCGCGCCACCGCCTTGCGCAGCCGGGCGCGAGCCGGAACCTCGATCAAACGGAAGGTCGCGCTCGACAGGATCAACGTCAGCGCGATGGCCAGGACAATCCGAAACGCAGTCTCCAATTCCACGCCGTAACGGAAATCCATCGACGGCCGCTCGAAGATCCGCAAGGTCCAGGTATGAACGGCGTAGATCGAAAAACTCAGGTCGCCGAGCCAGACCATGAGCGGCGTCGACAGCATCAAGGCGACGGCGGACGAGCGATAGCGGCTGACGCAGAAGATGAGCACGGCAAGTCCGACGGCGCAGCCGAAATTCTGCTTGAGAAGACCTACGTATACCGCAACGTTGTTGCCGAACGGCTTGAACAGGAAGACGAAGGCGAAGCAGAAGAGAAACGCCAGTGCCGCGTTGAGCAAAATGCGTCCCCAGCGCTCCTCGCGCGGCGACACCGGGCGCGCGGCCAAAACCGCGTAGATCTGCGCGGTCAGACAGCCCAGGATGAATTCGAACACCCGCCCGTACGGCGAATAATAGAAGAACCAGCGATAGACCGAATGCTCGCCGCCGTCGACCTGATTCATGTATCGCGCGGCAAAGGCGTTGATGGCGCCGCGGTAGCCGGCGGCGTAGCCATAGGCGGTCAAGACCAGGACCGACATCGCGCCCGCGATGACGAGCAGGCCGGCGAGGCTTCGCACGCGGGCGACGTACAAGACCAGGACGATATACGTCACATAAAAGAAAAACTCCGACGACAACGACCAGCTCAAGCCGAACGGGCCATCGAGCAGGAGCCTGTCGCCAAAAAGCACGATGTAGACCCACGACTGCGTCAATGTCAGATAATGCGCCATGACGAGAAGTAAATTCAGCTGATGCTCATAATACCATTGCAGGACGCCATCGACGGCGAGGCCCACCAGAAAAAAACTGACGAACAGCGGATAGATGCGGGCAAAACGCGCGCCGAGAAATTCGACGACCGCCCAGCGCGGCCGCATGGTCGAGAACAGCCGGCTGTAATTGTAGTGGATGACGAAGCCGCTCAGGACGAAAAACAGCGGCATGCCGTATACGGTGAAAAACTCGCCGTAATTGAAAATCGTCCGGGTATCCTTGAAATTGGCGAGCCAGGCACAGGCGTGCGAAAACAGGATGCAAAACGCCGCCAGGAACCGCAGGCCGTGCAGCGCCCGCAATTCGTGCGAGCTCTCGCCGACTTGGCTGATGCCGGTCTTTTTTGCCAGCTCCGCTGCGCCCGCCGCCGGCGGCGAATCGGCCACCGCGGCGCTCGGACCGCCCGGCACGGGTTTTGCCGTAATGTCATCCATCGTGCCCGCACCTTTCGCGTCGGACCGGCCAATAGTATCGGAGGAGGCACAAGGGCTCAATTGGAATGCACCGAACCGAGCGAATCGATTTCGTTTCCAGAAAAATGCGCCTAACGACAACTTCGGTCGTCATCGGCCGCATGCGCTGTGCAGCGATCCGGCACAGCCTTGCTTGAGAAAACCCGGCTCTCTATGATGGGTTGCACGCATCAAGCCGTGGAATCGACTAAGGGGAAGCGGGCCATTTGTCCGAAGGCCGCTAACGATGAGCGATAATTCAGAGGCGGCGGCATCGAACAGGCGGGCAATAAAACAAATAACGCTCCTGATGCCGGTTTGGGGCTACCAATTCATCGGCCGGTTCCTCGAATTCTGCCTGCCGACGCTGCTGGCACCGAATAACATACCGGCCATCGCACGCGAGCTGCCTTGCCGCTTCGTTTTGCTGTCGAGCGTGGCCGACGAACCGATCATCCGGTCGCATCCGGCGTGGCAAAAGCTCGAGCGGCACTGCGTCTGCGAAATCCGCTCGATCGACGATCTCATCACCCAAGGCAATCACACCGCGACGATCACGCTCGCCTTCGAACGCGCGTTGCGCCAGTCCGGCGACGCGATGCGCGACACCTGCTTTATTTTTCTGATGTCGGATTATCTCGTTGCCGACGGGTCGCTCAAGACCGTGCTGCGCAAGATCGAGACCGGCGCCGGTGCCGTCCTGGCCGGCAATTTCCAGATTATCGCCGAGGATGCCGCTCCGCTGTTGCGGCGCCGCCTCGATCTTGAGTCGCACGAGATCGTCTTGCCGCCACGAGACCTGGTGCGATGGTCGCTCGCACATCTGCATCCGGCGACGGTGGCCAACATCGTCAACTTCGGGTTGACCCACAACGCCCATACCAATCGGCTGTTCTGGCGCGTCGACGAGAGTTGCCTGATCGGGCGCTTCTATCTGATGCACCCGATCGCGATCCATCCGGAAACCAACGATTTCGTCGTCGGCTCGTCGTGGGACTATTCGTTCGTGCCCGAGCTCTGCCCGTCCGGCAACATCGCGGCACTGACGGATTCCGACGACTACCTCGTCGTCGAATTGCAGCGCCGGGACTACGAGTGGGAGAATTTACGGCCAGGCCCCGTCGTTGCCGCAAAACTCGCGCAAAGCCTGGCGGAATGGACCACCGACTATCATCGGCGCAACGTGACGCAGACGGTGGTCTTTCATGCCGCCGACCGTCCGGCGGAGCTGGCGCAATTCATCGCGCGGTCGGAGGCGTTCGTCGACAACGTGCGCCAATCGCTTGCGTCGCCGGCGCTCAGCCATCGGCGGCATCCCTACTGGGTCGGATCGATCGCGGTTAACCGGCGCCGCAGCCATCGGCCGCTCGGCAAGGAGGACTGGTCCTTTCTGTTGAGCGAGAAGCCAAGTTCGTCGAATTCCTCGCTGCGGCGCGTGCGAGCAAAGTTGTTTGGTTCGCCGCCCGAGGTCACCAGGCTGCACCCGTTGTGGCCGGACTACAGGCTCCCGCTTCAAGCGCTCAACGACGTCTTGTCGTCGCACGGACGCGTGCTGTTGGTTGCGCACGGTGCGGAGCCGTTCGCGCCATGGATCGTCGGCAGGGACGGTGACATCGTCACCTTGAACTCCGATCATCTGCTGCAATTGACCCACGTCCAATACAGCGAGATTGCCGGAACCTTCGACGCCTGTGTGTTGTTCTCTGGTGATACGCTGCTCGATCAATCCGATGCGCTCATCGAGCATATCGGGCCGTTGCTCAAGCCAAAGGGCCGGCTCATTCTCATGGCGACCGACAGCCTCTGGGCTGCGGACGCCACCGAATTCAGCCGGAATTTTGCCGCCCAGGCCGGCCGGCTCCTGAACCGGTCGGTATGGATTGAAGATATCCAATATGTCGAGCTGAGTCCGCGCCGTGAGGTCATTCGCAATGCGATGCTACGGCTGGCGGCAAGAAACGGCCGGACGCCGCTCCTGGCCGCGGCTGCATTGCCGGTGGCGCTCGCCAATTACTTCGCCAACGGGACCGCACGCAGCAGCAGCACGCCGCCGCCGGGCGCCTGGTCGAGCGTGTGCCTGACGCTGCGGGCGTCGGAAGAGGCCGCCCCCTACCCGGTGCGGTTCGCGCGCGAAGCGGCGCTGGCGCGCGC
>JBAUYI010000022.1:0-5422 GCA_049584715.1 Xanthobacteraceae bacterium | reverse complement strand
TGCGCGAGGGCGAGCGCGAAGTGCCGAAGAATCTGCATGAGCGCGAAATCACCCGGGGCTGGCTCAAAGCCTCGCACCGCGCGCTCGACGCCAAGCGCTCAAAACCGTGGTGGCCGTGGCATCCGCTCACGCGCGACGCGCAACAGCCGGTGACGCCGGGCGCGATCGAGGAATATCAGATCGAGGTGATGGCCACCGCTAATCTGTTCCGCCAAGGCCACCGCATCTGCCTCGACATCACGTGCCTGGACTTGCCGACCGGCGTCGCCGGCGCCACCAACGCCGAATACGTGCCGTATCATATTTGCTCGAGCAAGACGGTGCTGCACAAAGTCTTTCACGACCGCAAGCATCCATCGCACGTGCTGCTGCCGGTGATTGCCGAGCCGAGCTAACGCGATCTGGACCTTGTGACGTAGCTGCTGTGCCGCATGTCACGGTTCTCCGCCCAATTCGTGATATACCTCACCATGTCCGGCGTAGTCCTCGCGAGGGGTTGAACTATGAGACGGCGGGAATTCATCGCGCTTTTCGGCGGTGCCGCGGCCACATGGCCGCTGGCGGCGCATGCGCAGCAGCCGGCGATGCCGCTGGTCGGGTTTCTGGCCGACGGCACGCCCGAGGGTTTTGCGCCGCGGCTCGCCGCCTTCAAACGCGGACTTGCCGACGGTGGCTATAGCGAAGGCCGCAACGTCGCCATCGAGCCGCGCTTTGCGAGCCACAACTACGATCTCTTGCCATCGCTCGCCGACGATCTGGTCCATCGGCAAGTCTCGGCAATCGCGACCGTCGGCAGCGAGAAAGTGACGCGCGCCGCCAAGGCCGCAACGGCGACGATCCCGATCGTCGCCGTCCTCGCCGGCGATCCGGTCAAGCGCGGCTTGGTCGCCAGTATCAATCACCCGGGCGGCAACCTGACCGTGGTGAGCTTGTTCACGTCGAGCGACAACGCGCTGGTCGCCAAGCGTTTGGAGATGCTGCACGAAGTGGTGCCGAAGGCCGCGACCGTCGGGTGGCTCGTCGACGCCAACATCCTCGATTACGACACGCAGCTCCAGGAAATGCAGAACGCTGCGCGGGCACTGGGGCTGAAGCTCGTCGTCGCGCGGGTGGCAAAGGACAGCGAGCTCGAAGCCGCCTTTGCGTCGCTCGTCGATCAGGGCGCCGGCGCCATGCTCGAGACTGGCCCAGTGTTTTACGACAATCGCCAACGTCTCGTCGCAATGGCGGCGCGCGCGATGGTGCCGATGGTGTACGAATGGCGCACCTTCGTCGCCGAGGGTGGCTTCATGAGCTACGGCGGCGACATCGATGCCATCCAACATCAAGCCGGCGCCTATGTGGCCCGTGTGCTGAAGGGCGAGAACGTCGGCGACCTCCCGGTGGTGCAGCAGAGCCAGATCCTATTCATCGTCAACCTCAATGCCGCCAAGGCAATGGGCCTGACTTTGCCGATTACGCTGCTCGGCCGGGCCGACGAGGTCATCGAGTAGGGCTGCCGCGACTGTCGCTAGGCCGCCATCTCGTTCTTGGTCTCGAAATTCAGCTCGATCTCGACATTGTTGGGATCGCGGAAAAAGATCTGCCAGCGCGTGCTGTTGGGCACCTGGTTGACGCGGTAGGGCACGCCCTTGCCGTTGAGATGGGTTTTCATCGCCTCGAAACCGCGGCTGCCGAAGGCGACATGGTCGATGACGCCGGAATCGGCGGGCTGCTGCCGGTCGGTGTGGGCAATGTCGTTGAGGTGCAGCACCGGCTGGCTGCCGCTATAAAGCCAGGCACCGGGGAAATCGAATTGCGGGCGCGGACCGTTCTTGAAGCCCAGCACGTCCTCGTAGAACTGCACCGTTTCTTTCAGCTTGCGGGTAGACACATTGTAGTGATCGAGCACGCCAATGCTCATGTCCATCGGGCTTCTCCCTTGAGCGCTTTCGGCGCCAGAATACCGCGAAATATGGCCGGGGCGAAGAGGCCGTGCTGCAGTACCATGCATGGCCGCCATGAGGGCGGGTGCGATCTGTGCTTGCTGTCACATCACCGCGGCCATAAATGCCGTTAACCTTGGACCTAAAGCCAATATTGCCTTGTCTTACTGGGGTCGTAGAATCCTCGAAGTTCGGGCGTTCAAGACCGATCGGGTAGGCGTCAAAGAGGTATGTGACATGAAGATGTTAGGTGCAGTGCTTGCGTTCAGCGTCCTGGCGGCGACCGATGCGTCGGCCCAGGCTGTGATTTCCGGTCCCTATCAATGTGTGCAGAACTGCCAGGGTCCCGGCTTGGCCAACGTCACCCAGAATGGTTGGGACCTCAACCTTGTCAACGAGGCCGGCGCGCCGAGCCGCGCCTGGATCGATTATCCCGGGCATTTCTGGGCCGACTACTACAATATGGGCGCCGTCTATTCACCCGACGGCGTACGTATCCAGTTCGACAACGGTACGGTGTGGGTGCACTACGTGCCACCGCCGCCGCCACCCCCGCCGCGACGCTACCGCCATCACCCCCATCCCATTCAAGGATCGTGAGGCTCTGAGCGGCAGCTCGCGCCGCTCATTCGGCCCTGGATGGCTTTCGGTTGCGCCCGGAGGGCGGTCAGCCAACGTACTTGCGTACAAAAAAGGGCCGCTCGTGAGAGCGGCCCATTTGGTCCCCGCGGGAGGAGCGGGGTTGAATTAACTGCAACATAGCACGCTGGCACCGTCCTGGCTGTCACCCTTCGGCCACGGTCGAAGGGAAACTGACTGTCACAAATGCCC
Source organism: Xanthobacteraceae bacterium (assembly GCA_049584715.1). Lineage (GTDB taxonomy): Bacteria > Pseudomonadota > Alphaproteobacteria > Rhizobiales > Xanthobacteraceae > BOG-931. Next base: position 2,666 of record JBAUYI010000022.1, on the reverse strand, counting down.
GTCCGCCGACCGCCGCGGCCGCCCCTGGCCAGCGGTGACGGCAATCTTTGAAATATCGGTCTCGGGGCGATCAAGACGCCGATAGTGCCGGTGTCGCGGCGGTCGCAAACTCATCTATAATGGTTCCAGAACCCATTGGAGAATGGGTTTAAAGCGTCGTGTCCTGGCGAAGGAACAACGGCAATGCCAGTCACTTATGAGACTTGGCTTGTCCTGCTCTCGATCGTGATGGCGATCCAGGGCGCCTATGTGGGCTTGAGCCTGGCAGTGCAGATCGGGCAGGCGAGCGGCATGCGGCGGCGCCTGCTGCTGGCCGGCGCGGCGTTCTCGCTGGCGGTGGCGATCTGGACCATGCATTTCGTCGGCATGCTGGCGGCGCGCATGCCGTTCCAGGTCGATTATCTGGTTTTTCCGACTCTGCTGTCGTTTCTGGTCTGCGTCATCGTGGTGGGGGCCGCCGTTTACGCCACTAGCTCCGGGCCGCTGACCTTGCTGCGCCTGACGCTGTCGGCGTGCCTGATGGGCGGCGGCATTTTCACCATGCACTACATCGGCATGAGCGCGCTCAGCGCCAGCGCCTATATGGTCCACGACCGCTATTTTGTCGCCGCCAGCATGGCGATCGCCATTGCGGCGTCCGGCCTCGCGCTGTGGCTCGCCACCGGCCGCGGCGGCCGGCCGCCGCTGATCCTTTCCGCGATCGCCTTCGGCATCGCTGTGTCCGGCATGCACTACACGGCGATGGAAGGGCTGACACTGTTGCCGTTTGCGTCATCGTCAGCAGGCGCGCCGGTGCTGTCGACCGACCTCCTTGCCATCATCGTCGCTGTCGTGGCGTTCTGCCTGTCGGGAATATTCTTGTTGATTCTGGTGCCCGATCCGGCGCGCGCGGCGATTAATCCGATTCCCACCATCAGCAGCGCCGCGATGACGACAACGGCGCCGGCCACGGTTACAGTGGTGGCGCAAAATTCCGGCGGCAACGGCCATGACACCAATCCCGAATTCGGCCGCGGCAGCTATGGGCCGCTCGGCGGCGCCGGCGCGCCGCGGCGCTTCGCCCGCCATCTTCCGATCGAGCGCGACGGCGGCACCCATTTCGTCGCCGTCGACGACGTGGTCGCCATTCACGCCAACGCGCACTACACCACTATCTTCAACGGCAACGACAAGCTGTTTTGTCCGTTGGCCATCGGCGATGTCGAATCCCGCCTCGACAAGGACCGCTTCGTGCGCATCCATCGCAGCCACATCGTCAATATCGAGCGGGTGGTCGGCTACAAGCGCTCCGGCGACAACGAAATGGTCGAGATGGACGCCGGACAGGATTATACGGTGCCGGTCAGCCGGAGCCGGATCGGCTGGCTCAAATCGCGGGTCGCGGCGTTGACCGGCGACGATCCTGATGCCGGGCTGCGCCGACGCCACCATTTTGCAGCGCGATAAAAATCTCTGTCGGACGCGCTATTACGTAAGGCATTCTGACGCAATTCGTGCAAGCGCGCCGCTGTTGGTGCAAAAGCGCGACGTTTCGTGCGCCGTGCCACGCGCCGGTGCACCGGCGCTTGCTGCTGCAGCGCACACAGCGCGACCATCGCCAATCTAAAGACGCAATCGGTATTGGCGCACAGGCGGCCGTCGTGACGACTTCGGCCGGAAACAAGCGCAAGGGAGGCTGCCCGTGATACCTGGGTCCTTTAGCTATCATCGTCCGTCATCCGTCCAGGAAGCCGTAGGCCTCCTCGCCAAATTGGGCGACGACGGCCGGGCGCTGGCCGGTGGCCATAGTCTTATTCCGATGATGAAGCTGCGGCTGGCGGAGCCCGCCCATCTGGTCGATCTGGCCGGCATCGCCGACCTCAAAGGCGTCCGCTCGGATGGCAATGACATCGTCATCGGCGCCATGACGACCCAACACGATGTGATCGGCTCCGATCTGCTCGGCGCAAAAATCCCGCTGCTGCGCGAGACCTCGCTCCAGATCGCCGACCCGCAGGTGCGCTATGTCGGCACGCTCGGCGGCAATGTCGCCAATGGCGATCCCGGCAACGATATGCCGGCGGTGATGCTGTGCCTTAACGCCACCTATCACGTCACCGGCAAAGGCGGCGAACGGCGCATTGCGGCGCGCGAGTTTTACCAGGGCGCCTATTTCACCGCGCTGGAAGCGGGCGACGTGCTCACCGCGGTACGCATTCCGATGCCGCCTGCCGGACACGGCTCCGCGTACGAAAAGCTCAAACGCAAGATCGGCGATTATGCCACCGCCGCCGCGGCCGTGGTGCTGACCATGAGCGGCGGCAAGGTCGCGACCTGCTCGATCGGGCTGACCAATGTCGCCGAGACGCCGCTATGGGCGGAGGAAGCGGCAAAAATTCTTACCGGCTCGACGCTCGACGCGGCGACGGTGAAAAAAGCCGTGGCTGCCGCCGAAGCCATCACCGCGCCGGCGAGCGATGCGCGCGGACCGGCGCACTACCGCACCAAAATGGCCGGCGTGATGCTGACGCGCGCTCTTGCCCGCGCCAAGTCAAAAGCGCGCGGTTAGGAGCATTTTCAGGAAAAGTGGACGCCGGTTTTCCGTAAGAAAATGCGACCAATGAAATAGGTAGGGAGCACAATGGCCAAATCCCACATCAAAATGACGGTGAACGGCAAACCCGTCG
>JBAUYI010000021.1:0-3040 GCA_049584715.1 Xanthobacteraceae bacterium | reverse complement strand
TCGCAAGCGTCATGAATTCCACGACAGTGATGCGCCGTTGTCCACTTTCGAGGCGGGCGACGAAGGACTGAGATTTGCCTAAGCGGGCCGCAAGATCGGACTGCGTCATTCCCGCCGCCTCTCGCCTTGCGACGAGGAGGCCGATCAGGGCTTTGTAACGTCTCGATCTGCGTGATTTTGCCAATTCCAACCCCGCCAAGCCAATGGCGGAGTTCGGCTTAAACGAGATGTTTGATTATCTTAAATTCAGATAACTGCTCGCTACATCACCGCTGCGCAGTGCGTCCTGCGGCGCGCGCTGGCGGAACGATGGCAGGAATCGGCGGAGCGGCGGGCGCGGGCGCTGCCGCTTGCGGCGCATCCGGCGGCACCGGCTGCCCGGCGTTCAGCGGCGCGGCGCTGGCGTCGGGATAGCGGGCTTGCATGTCCCGCAAAAAACCGTCGAGCGTATCGACCGCGGCAGCGGCATGCGCGATGGCTGCGAATTCCGTGCCGCTGGTGCCGAGCGGAGCTGAGACCACCTCAAAAGCGTGGGCGTCGGGCGTGCCGGCCATTTTCGCTGCGTATTTCTCGCGGAAGCGGCCGAGCCCGAGGGTGTCTTCGCCGAGCGCATAGCCGAGCTCGGCGCGCAGAATGTCGGAGCGCTCGATGTCGTTGAGCGGCTGCCAATCCTTCCAGCGCTCGCCGTACAACAGCTCGATCTGCTCGGCTGCTTCGCGCCAGTGCCGGCCCGCCCAATAAATGTCGGAGCGCAGCCGGACGACTTCGCGGCCGTCGAGATTGCCGATCACTTCCAGCGCCACATCGTGCCGGCCCATGTCGGACAGCGCGCGCGCTTCGAGCAGCAGGCGCTGGTTGCGCACTTCGTTGGTCAGATCGGCGGTGCGGGTGGCGCGCAGCGTCGCCAGCGCGCGATCGGCTTTGCGGTTCATCAGATAGATCACCGCCAGCCGCGTCGCCACTTGCGCCCGCGCGGCGCCCTGCAGGCGGTTGTCGACCTGGTACTGCAGCAGATCGGCGGCCTGGTCGAGCAGGTCGATCCCGACCAGACGGTCGGCGAGGCGGCGGATCATTTCGTCGCCGCGGCGGCCGATCGGGGTGAGCTCGCGGAAATCGTAAAACAGCGCCAGCGCGTCGATGGCCGAGAGCGTGTCGCCCTTGCCGGCCAGGAACAGGGTATCAAATGTCCGCGCCGCTTCCTGCTGGATGCGCCGCGTCATGTCGGAATTGGGATGCGCGGCCAGCGCGCTACGCATGACATAGAACGAGTCGCGATAGCGGCCGTCGGCGGTGTAGAGCCGCGCCAGCATTTGCAGCGCCTCGATCTCGGTCTCGTCGCCGCGCCAGATGGTGGTGAGCGTCTCCAGCTGCGAAATGACGTCGTCGCGCTTGAGATCGCCGGTCGCGTAGCGCAGCAAGGTCTCGCGCAATTGCCCCTGCGCCGCGGCGCGCCGGTCCCAGGAATCCGCCGCTGTCTGGTAAGCCGAGAGCGCGTCCTCGTTGCGGCCCATGCCCTCGGCGAGCCGGCCGATCAGCACCGCCATCGCCGGCTCGAGCTCATGCGAGACGCCGATGGTCTGGAAATCGTTGAGCTGGATCGAGGCGGTGGAGAAATCGCCGACCTCGATGGCCGAGCGCATTTCCTCCTTGAGCGCGACGCGCTGCAACTCGACCGGCAGCGTCGCCACCGCGGCATCGGCGCTCTTGAAACCGTCGCGCGCCTGCCCCCATTTGCCCTGCTTGGCGTAAGCCAGCGCCCGCCATAATGGCGCATCGTGCTGATCGCCGATCGACGGATCGGCGAGATCCTTCAGCGCGTCGTCGGGGCGGTTCATCATGATCTCGGTCACCGCGCGCAACACGGTTGCGGAGCCCTGCTCCGAGGCCGCGCGGTCGTCGGCGAGCGCGACGTCGAGCACGCCCTTGGCCTCGGGATACATGTCGCGGGCGACATAGAAGCGCGCCAGATCGAGCCGCGGCGCCAGGCGCTTGTTGTCGGGCGCCGACGCCGCCGCGGCGACCAGCTTCGATTGCCGCTCGGTATAGGCGGCCTGCTGATCGAAACCCCATAGCTGGGAATCGAACATCGTCGGCCGCAGGCCGGAGCCGCGCAGCAAGGTCTGCAACGAGGTCGACAGCGCCAAACCCATGGGACGGCTGACGATGATCTTGTCGGGAGCGAGCTCGACCTTGACGTCGTCGGCGAGCGGATCGACCACGACGCCCTCGGCCGAGGCCAGCATGCGGAACTCGACAAAATCGCGCTCGTTGAGGAAGCCGCGCGCCGGCGCGAACGCGGTGACGACCATGAGCGTGTCGCCGGCGTCGGGATCGTCGAGCCGATGCACCAGATGTGGCGCGTCGAACGGGATGGTGACGCTCGACCGGTTAGGGCCGATCAGGTTGCGGGTCATGGTGAGCGCGCGCGTCGAGTCGATGGCGGCATCGCCGATCTGCACCGTCCATGTCGCGCCGTCGATATCGACGGAAGCCAAATGCGGATGATCGAGTTTTATCCGCACGATGTCGGCGTCGGGCGCGTGGCTGAATTCGGCGCCGCGGATGGTGCGGCTTGCTTCGCCGTCGAGCGCGCTGAGATCGATATCGGCATTGGAATCGAACACGATCCACAGCGTGTCGGCGCGATTGAAGACCGCTGCCGCCGTCGGCGAGGTGAACGCAAACGACAGTTTCAGGTTGGCGCCTTGGCGGGTGAGCTTGGCTGCGACCTTGCCGCTGGTATTGGCGGCGCGCGGGCGCGGCGGCGGAGCGTCATTGGCCGCGGGTTTATCTGGGGCAGCGGCAGCATCGCGCTGCGGTGCCAGCTGTACCGGCGGCGCCTCGGGCGCGGCGATTTGCGCTTCGGCCTTGGGAGTAGCCGCCGGCTTGTCGGCTGGCGATGGCGCCGCTTGCGCCGCCGCGGGCGGTTGCGCGGGCGGCACTGCCGGTTGTTCCGGCGCTGCGATTGTTGCCGGTGGCGCTACGTTGGGTTTTTCCGGCGCTGCCGGCGCTGCCGCCTCGGCACCGGGCGCGACAGGGT
>JBAUYI010000020.1:0-9107 GCA_049584715.1 Xanthobacteraceae bacterium | reverse complement strand
TCCAATTCGGCGAACGCCTTCCACATGCCGATCAGGCCGGTGCCGCCGCCGGTCGGATAGAAGATGACGTCGGGCACGGTCCAGCCGAGCTGCTCGGCGAGCTCGAGCCCCATGGTCTTCTTGCCTTCGATCCGATACGGCTCCTTCAAGGTCGAGACGTCGAACCAGCCGACTTTTTGTTTGCCCTCGCCGACGATCTTGCCGCAGTCGTCGATCAGGCCGTTGACGCGATAGACGGCGGCGCCCTGGATACCGATCTCGCTGAGATTGATTTCCGGCGTGTCCTCGGGACAAAAGATCGTGGTCTTGATGCCGGCATGGCTGGCGTAAGCCGCCAGCGCCGCACCGGCATTGCCGTTGGTCGGAATCGCCATGTGCTTGATGCCGAAGGCCTTGGCCATCGACACCGCCATGACCAGGCCTCGCGCCTTGAACGAGCCGGTCGGCAAGCGGCCTTCGTCCTTCACCAGAATTTCGCCGCCGCCCAATTTTTCCGCCATCTTCGGCAGCGGCACCAGCGGCGTCATCGTTTCGCCAAGGCTGACAATGTTTTCGGTGCGCCGCACCGGCAAGAGCTCGCGATAGCGCCACAGGTCGGGCGGACGCGCGGCCAGCGCGTCCTTGCTCAGCGCTTTCTTCACGCCATCGAGATCGTAGCGAACAAGGAGCGGCTTGCCGACGCGCGACAGATTATGAATCTCATCGGCGGCGTAATGTTCGCCGGTCATCGAACATTCGAGATGGGTGACAAAGGTCGGCCGCTCGGCGGTCAGGTTTTCGTTGGTGTGCAAGGCGGTCTCCGGTGGCGAGGACGAGTCGCGCAATCTAACGCATATCCTAACCATCCTGCCCCACGATAACGGCGGGTGAAATGGTTGGCGCACCCGTTATCTTCACCTTCCGCTGGAGGGGGAAGGTCCGTAGGCGGCCTTCGGCCGCCGTCCTTCTACGTAAAAAACGCCGACGCAAAGCGTCGGCTATGGCGAAGCGCGACGGGTTGGGGTGAAAGCGCGCGCAACGCGCTGCTATTCCCTGCATCGCCGCGCACCCCACCCCGCGTCCCTTCGGGCCGCGACCCTCCCCCTGCAGGGGAGGGTGAAGCGAAGCGTTCTCAATCGGCTTTGATGCCGGCGTCCTTTATGATCGGCCACCACTTGGCGATCTCGGCGCGTTGCAGGTCTGCCAGCGCCTGGGGCGTCTGGCGCTCGGGCAGCGGCGTTTCAAAAGCCTGGTTGTCGAGCTTCTGCCGCGTCTGCGGGTCGCGCATTGCCGCCACCGCTGCGGCGCCGACCGCGCTGACGATGTCCTTGGGCGTGCCGCGCGGCGCGAACAGGCCGGACCAGTACGAGAAATAAAAATCCGGCAGCCCGGCTTCGTCCATGGTCGGCAGGTCCGGTGCGGCCGCCACGCGCTTGTCCGCGGTGAGGCCGAACGCCTTGATGCTGCCGGCCGCCAGCTGCGGCAGCGCCGGGGCGACGGTGATGAAGGTGGCGTCGATCTGACCGGCGATGACGTCCTGCATCGCCGGCCCCGCGCCGCGATACGGAATGAAGCTGAAGCGGGTCGCGGTGCGGTTGCGAAACAACAGCGCTAGCATATGCGGCGGGCTACCGACGCCCGCGGTGCCCACCGACGCCTTGTCGGGATTGGCTTTCAGCCAGGCGATAAAACCCTTGAGGTCGGTCGCCGGCGTCGTCTTCTTGGCAATCAGCACCATCGGCGCCGCCGGCAGCAGCATGACCGGCTCGAAATCCTTCACCACGTCGTATTGCAGCGAATAGATCAGGCCGTTGGCCACATGGGTGTTCCAGCTGCCGATGACGAACGTATAGCCGTCGGGCGTGCCGCGGGCGACGCGGTTGGTGGCGATGGTACCGTCGGCGCCGGTGACATTCTCGACGATGACCGGCTGGCCCAGCGCTCTTGCCATGCCGTCGCTGAGCAGGCGGGCGACGATGTCGTTCAAGGCGCCCGGCGCGAACGGCACGATGACGGTGATCGGCCGCGACGGATAGGTCTCGGCCAGCGCCTCGCGTAAAACCGCCGGCAGCGCGACGGCGCCGGCGGCCAAGCGCAAGATGTGTCGACGATGGGGTTGCATTGAACGTTCCTGACCCCGCGCCGCGTTGGCACGCGTTCCATCCGCAACGCTATCCAACTACATGGGGATGCGAAAGTGGTCGCGCTGCCGCAGCGACAGCCGGTCAATGCTCGGCGGCAACCGCGGCTTTGGGCCGCTTCATCAATAGCCCGAACGCGGCAAGCGCAAGGAACAGCACGGTCATCATCAGGAACACGTCGGCATAGCTCATGACCGCGGCCTGCAGGCGCACCATGTTGAACAGCGCCTGCAGTCCCTGCGATTGCGCGTCGGAGCCTTGGAAGCGCGACGCCAGATTCGACAGCGTTTCGGTCGCGGGGATGCTCGCCGAATTAACCGCTTCGTGCAGGCGGGTGAGATGCAGATCCATGCGGCCGTTGAACGCGGTGTTGATCGCGGCCAAGCCGATGGCGCCGCCGAGATTGCGCATGAGGTTGAACAGGCCGGAGGCGTTCTTGACCCGCTCGGGCGGCAGCGTGCCGAGCGCGGTATTGGTCACCGGGATGATCGCGAACATCAGGCCGACGCCGCGGAAAATTTGTGGCCACAGCAGCTCCCAGAAATCCCAATCCGAGGTCACATAGGTCATCTGCCAGGTGCCGACGGCGAAGAACACGAAGCCTGTCACCAGAATGAAACGCGGATCGAGCTTTTCGTTGAGCTGGCCGGCGATCGGCGCGGTGACGAACATCACCAGGCCGGAGACGAACATGGTCTCGCCGATCATCAGCGCATCGTAGCCGCGCACCTGCGCCAGATAGACCGGATAGAGATAGGTCAGCCCGTAAAGACCGATGCCGAGCACAAAAGAGAATAGGCTGCCGACGGCGAAATTGCGGTTGGCGAAGGCGCGCAAATCGACGATCGGCGCGCGGGCGGTGAGCACGCGGGCGAAGAAGACCACCGCCGAGACTGCGGACACGATGGCGACCGCGAAGATCGTGTCGTCGTCGAGCCATTCGTAGCGCGGGCCTTCCTCGAGCACGTATTCCAGCGCGCCGAGAAAGCCGGCCATCGAGAGCAGCCCCGTCCAGTCGAAGTTTTTCAGGAGCGCGAAATCGGGCTGGTCGAAATCGATCAGGAGGAACGTCGACACGCTGACGATGATGCCGGGGATGACGTTGATGAAGAACAGCCAATGCCACGAATAGGCATCGGTCAAATAGCCGCCGACCGTCGGGCCGATGGTCGGCGCCAAGGTCGCGATCAGGCCGACCACCGGCGCGATGAATTTTTGCCGCGGGCCCTGGAAGATCAGATAGGCCGAGGCGAACACCGTCGGCACCATGCCACCGCCGATGAATCCTTGCAGCGCCCGCCACACGATCATGCTGTTGATCGAGGTCGAGGTGCCGCACATGATGCTGGCAAGCGTAAAACCGGCCGCCGACGCGGCGAACAGGATGCGGGTGCCGAGCGCGCGCGACAAAAAACCCGACAGCGGGATCGCGATCACTTCGGCGATCAGATAGGCGGTTTGCACCCAGGGAATCTCGTCGGCTGACGCCGAGAGGCCGGCTTGAATCTCGGCCAGCGACGACGACACGATCTGGATGTCCAGAAACGCCATGAACATGCCGAAGCACATGGCGAGGAAGGCGAATAGACGCCGCGGCGGAATTGGCCCGGAAAAGTCAATCGGCTGTGGCCGCAGAGCCCGCGCACTTAGAACATTTTTTGCAGGTAAGCCGACCGAAGCTGATGCCATGATACGCTCCAAGAATTGGCATGCCCCTTGTTAGTTAGCGCAGTGTGGCTGCACCCTCGCCCGCCAGCGCAGTCTTGGTCGCGCTCTTTATCGGCTTGGTGTTGACGCTGACGACGACCGACATTCCGGGACGCAGGACTTGCTTCGCCGCAACATCGGCCGGCACTTCGATGCGCACCGGCAACCGCTGCACGATCTTGGTGAAGTTACCGGTGGCGTTGTCGGGCGGCAGCAGCGAGAACACCGCGCCAGACGCCGGCGAGAGGCTGGCGATGCGTCCGGCGATGGCATGGTCGGACAAAGCGTCGACGCTGATCGACACCGGCTGGCCGGGACGCAGCCGCTCGAGCTGCGTCTCCTTGAAGTTGGCGTCGACATAGACGTCGTCGAGCGGCACCAAGCTGGCGATGCGCTGCCCGGTCTGCACGTAATCGCCGGTCTGCACCGCGCGATTGGAGAACACGCCGTCGACCGGCGCGCGGATCACGGTGAAGGAGAAGTCGCGCTCGGCCTTGGCCAGCGCGGTCTTGAGCTCGTCCAGCGTGCGCACGGCTTCCTGCTGCTGTGCCTTGAGCACGTCGAGATTGGCCGCGGCGGCGTCGATCCCGGCCTGCGCGTTGTCGACCGCTGCGGCGGCCTGGTCGCGATTGGCCGTCGCCTGCTCGAGCGTCTGCTGGCTGGCAAATTTCTGCACGGCAAGAGCCTGCTGCCGGTCGAGCTCCAATTGCATGCGTTTGGCGGCGGCTTGCGCCGAGACCATCTGCGCTTTCGCCTGGTCAATATTGGCGTTTTGCGCGACCACTTGCCGGCCGATGCGGTCGACGGTGGCTTGCTGGGTCAAAGCCTTTTCCCGCGCCGCGTCTGCGGCGAGCTTGTAGTCGCCGTCGTCGATGGTGGCGATCACGTCGCCGGCATGGATCGTCGCATTGTCCTCGATCGGGATGCTGGCAACATAGCCGGAGATTTTCGAAGCCAGCGTGGTGTTGTGGGCGTGCACATAAGCATCGTCGGTCGAGATCACGTAACGGCCGTTGACCCACCATTCGGCGCCGAAGGCGCCGCCGGCGACAATGGCGATGGCCGCCGCGGCAGCAATCAACGTGCGCCTATTGAACCCAAGGCCAAGCCTGTGCGCCGCCGATTTCGGGCCGACGGACGTCGCGTCGTGAGGCCGGCTGTCGCCGGGCTCGGTACGGCTTTCAAGCACACGACCTTCAAGGATGGCTGGGAGGCGAGCTTCCGTGTTTTGTTCGCGAAACATTGCGGCGCTCCACTCGTACTGTTCGATTGCGCACGGCCGGAATGTGTATTGACCGAACGGTTCAGTCAGTCTATATAACAGATCGAACCGATCGGTCAATAGGACCGAACCGTTCGGTCAACAAAATTGTTCTCTTGGCGATAAAGCTTTGGCAGAACACGATAATCGCCATTCTTGTCAGGGAGATAGCCGATGAATGCCCAGGCTCAGGCCAAAATCGCGCTGCCAGTGGCAGAGGATAGCGCCAAGCGGCGGCAGATCGTCGAGGGCGCGCGATCGATCTTCCTGGCGCAGGGTTTTGATGCCGCCAGCATGAACGACATCGCCCGCTCTGCCGGTGTCTCCAAAGGGACGCTCTACGTCTATTTCGACAACAAGGAGCAGTTGTTCCAGGCCATCGTGCAGGAAGAATGCCTGTTTCATGCCGAGACGACGTTCAATCTCGACCCCGACAATCACGACGTCGAAGGCACGCTGACGCGGGTCGGCGTCGCCTATGTCGAATTTCTCTGCCAGCCGGAAAAGGCCTCGGCGCTGCGCACGGTGGTGGCGATTGCCGACCGCATGCCGGAGATCGGCCGGATATTTTACGAGACCGGTCCCGCGGTCGGCATCGCCAGGGTCGCCGACTATCTGCGCACCCAGACGCAGGCCGGCGTGCTCGCGGTCGAGGATTTCGAGATCGCGGCCTCGCAGTTCATGGAGGCGTGCAAGGCGACGCTGGTTCTGCCGGTGCTGTTCAACTTCGCCGAGGCGCCCGCGCCGGAGCGGATCAGGCGTGTGGTCGGCATCGCGGTGAAGACGTTCCTCGCCGCCTATCGTGCGCGCTGATCGGCTTCTTGCGGCGCCGCGCCACGCGCATCCTTGCCACGGCGGACGGCGACAATCTCGGCCAGGATCGAGATCGCAATCTCGTCGGGCGTGATGGCACCGAGATCGAGGCCGGCGGGCGCTTTCAGTTTCGCCAGGCGCCCGGCCGCGATGCCGCGCTTTGCCAGCTCCGCTTTGAGCGCTTCGGCTTTTTTGCGGCTGCCGACGAACGCCACGTAATCAACGTCAACGGCGAGCGCCGCCAGCAGTGCGGCTTCGTCGCCGCGGCCTTGGGTCGAGACCACGACATAGCGTGCGGCGGCGTCATCGACCGGCAACGCAAAACCTTCGATGCGGCGGTCGGCATCGCTGAATGCCGGTTGCTCTGCGGCGGGCGCGCACACGGTGACGGCAAATCCGGAGCGCTTGGCGAGATCGGCGACCGCTAGCGCCACCGGGCTCGAGCCGCAAATCACCACCTGCGGCCGCGGCAGCACCGGCTCGACGAAAATGTCCATGGTGCCCTGGCTCGGACACATGTTCTTGGCAAAGCGCACGCCGCCTTGTTCCTCGCCCGCCTTGTGGCCCTGGCCGTCCAGCACATCTTCCGGCGCCACGGAGACGAGGCGCGATTTGCCGTCGGCGAGCGCGTCCTTCGCTGCCTTGAGCACCGCCGCCCGCGCGCAACCGCCGCCGATCCAGCCTTGCGAGATGGTGCCGTCGGAAAGAATCACCGCCTTGGCACCGGCCTTGGCCGCGGTCGCCGCCACCGTGCGCACCACGGTGGCGAGCACGAAGGATTCGCCCGCGGTCTTGCGCGACGAAATATTGTCGAGGATGTCGTCGGCGCGGTTCATGTCAGACCTTCGCCAAATAGGGTTCGAGCGCGGCGAGACTTTCCAGATTGTGCGCCGGCGCGAACAGGTCGACATAGGGCAGCGCCGCCCGCATGCCGCGCGCCTGCGGCGAGTAATCGCGCCAGCCGATCAGCGGATTGAGCCAGATGATTTTGCGGCAGCGCCGCCGCAGCCGGCGCATCTCTTCGCCGAGCTGGCCCGGCTCGCCGGTGTCGTAGCCGTCGGAGACGATCATCAGCGCGGTGCGCGAATTGATGACGCGCCGCGCATGCCAGCGATTGAAGGTGGCGAGGCTTTCGCCGATCCGCGTGCCGCCGCCGATGCCTTGCGCCATCAGCGACAACTTCTCGACGGCGCGCGTCACGTCGCGATCGCGCAGCGACGGCGAGACGTGGGCGAGGCGGGTGTGAAAGACGAACGCTTCGGCTTCGCGGAAAGCGTCGACCACCCCGTGCAGGAAGCGGACGAAAAATGCGGTGTAGAGGCTCATCGAGCCCGACGCATCGAGCAGCACCACGAGCCGCAGCGGTTTTATCTTGCGGCGGCGCCAGGCCAGATCGAACGGCATGCCGCCGTGCGAGACATTGCGATGAATGGTGCGGCGCAGGTCGATACGCCGGCCGCGGCGGCGGATCTGCTCGCGGCGCACCAGCCGCGCGCGCATGACACGGGCAAGCCGCGCCGCCAGCGCATGTGTCGCTGCAATCTCTTCGGGATCGACGATGTGGCGTAGATCGGTTGTCGCCAGATTTTCCACGCGCGACGCGCCCTCGCGGCGGCCCCTGCCCTCCGCCTGCGTCTCACCATCGCCATCGCTGCGCCGCTCGATCCGATCCGGCAGACCGAGCGCCTCCTGCGGCACATGCGCTTCGGCGAGCTTTTTTCCAGCCGGCGCGTAGCTGGTGCTCGGCACGCCGGAAAGAACCTGCCGCTGCCGCATGCCGCGGCCTTGCCAGAACGCGTCAAAGATCTCGTCGAAACGTTCCCAGTCGGAATGGGTTGCGCAGAACAGCGAACGCAATGCCGGCTTTAGCGATGTCGGGCGCAGTGCGGCGGCCGATGCTAGCACTTGCAGCGCATCGCGCGTCTCGGCGAGACCGACGCGATAGCCGTTGTCGCGCAGCGTGCGGGCAAAGCCGGCCAAACGGCGGCGGATGCCGAGCGCGCCCATCAGGCTTGCCGCAGCATGTTCCCTCCCCCCTTGTGGGGGAGGGTTAGGGAGGGGGGTCGGGAGGTGGCTTTCAGAGAAGACGGCGCCGGGCAATCCTCCACGCCGGCGCGCGACCTCACAACCCCCACCCCTTCCCCTCCCCACAAGGGGGAGGGGAAAAGTCTGTGCGCGCATCGAGTCATCACGCCACCTTGCCGAGAAGGCGCTCGCTGACTTCACGCGTCAGCCGCGCGCGGTCCTCGTGGGTCTTGAGCAGACAAATCATGGTCTCGTAGACCGCCTCCGGTTCCTGCCGCAGGTCGTGCACCTCGAGCCCGGCGAGCGTCGCCGCCCAGTCGAGCGTTTCGGCGACGCCTGGGACCTTGCGTAAGTCCTCCTTGCGGACGGCGGCGACCATGCGGGCGATCTGCAGCGCCAGCGTGGTGTCGATGCCCGGCGTGCGCACCAGAATGATTTTCGCTTCGCGATCGATGTCGGGGAAATCGACGTAGTGATAAAGGCAACGCCGGCGCAGCGCGTCGGACAATTCGCGGGTGCCGTTCGAGGTCAGCACCACGCGCGGGATCGAGGTCGCCTTGATGGTGCCGAGCTCAGGGATGCTGACCTGAAAGTCCGAGAGCAGTTCCAAAAGGAACGCTTCGAATTCCTCATCGGCACGATCGACCTCGTCGACCAGCAGCACCGGCGGCGTGACGCGGCGGATGGCGGCGAGCAGCGGCCGTTCCAGCAGGTATTTTTCGGAAAAGATGTGCTCTTCGATCGCGTCGGCATCTTCGCCGACACCTTCGCGGGTTTTGATTGCCAAAAGCTGACGCTGATAATTCCACTCGTAGAGGGCAGCGTTCTGGTCGAGGCCTTCGTAGCATTGCAGCCGGATGAGTTCCGAACCGTGCACGGCGGCCAGCGCCTTGGCCACTTCAGTCTTGCCGACGCCGGCTTCGCCTTCGAGCAGCAGCGGGCGCTTGAGGAATTCCATCAGCCACAACGCGGTCGCGATATCGCGGTCGGCGATGTAGCCGACCGCGGCGAGTTTGTCGGAAATGTTTTCGCGATCGAGGGTCATGGCACGGGCAATACTCTCTCCACTGTCATGCCCCGCGAAGGCGGGGCACCCAGTATCCGCGGCCGCGAATAATGTGCACCGGCGGCGGCTACTGGATCGTCCGGCCAAGCCGGACGATGACAAAAAGGTATTGCGC